>JAKSAX010000463.1 GCA_022361395.1 Desulfobacterales bacterium
GATCCGGACAGGCGGCCTGATATTTACGGTAAAATCGGCACCTCAGGGGTAAGCATCTGCACCCTGGACGATGTAAAGCTGCTGTATGACGGGTTTGATCTCTGTGCCCCCAACACCTCGGTGTCAATGACCATCAACGGGCCCGCTCCCATGATGCTGGCCATGTTCATGAATACGGCCATTGCCCAGCAGACCGATAAATTTATAGAAGAAAAGGGCAGGGAACCCGGAGAACAGGAAGCCGCAGAGATAAAGGCCTATGCCATCTCCAACGTCAGGGGCACGGTTCAGGCGGATATTCTAAAGGAAGACCAGGGCCAGAATACCTGTATCTTCTCCATAGAATTCGCCCTGAAAATGATGGGGGATATCCAGCAGTTCTTCATCAACAACCAGGTGAGAAACTTCTACTCCGTCTCCATCTCCGGCTATCACATTGCTGAAGCCGGAGCCAATCCCATTACCCAGCTCGCCCTGACCCTGGCCAACGGGTTTACCTATGTGGAGTACTATTTGTCCCGGGGTATGGATATCAATGAGTTTGCCCCCTCTCTCTCCTTTTTCTTCTCCAACGGCATGGATCCCGAGTACACGGTGATCGGCCGGGTGGCCAGACGGATCTGGGCCGTGGCCATGAAGTACAAGTACGGCGGAAACGAAAAAGCCCAGAAGCTGAAATATCATATCCAGACCTCGGGGCGGTCCCTGCACTCCCAGGATATTCAGTTCAACGATATCAGGACCACCCTCCAGGGGTTGTGCGCCATTTACGACAATTGCAACAGTCTTCACACCAATGCCTTTGACGAGGCCATTACAACCCCGTCCGAGGAATCTGTACGCCGGGCCCTTGCCATCCAGCTGATCATCAACAGGGAGTGGGGCCTTGCCACCAATGAGAATCCTCTCCAGGGGGCTTTTATCGTTGATGAACTCACCGATCTTGTGGAAGAGGCCGTCCTTGTGGAGATCGAGCGGATCACAGAACGCGGCGGCGTATTAGGCGCCATGGAAACCGGATACCAGCGCGGCAAGATCCAGGAAGAATCCATGTACTACGAGTATCTTAAACATACGGGGAAACACCCCATTGTCGGGGTCAACACCTTTGAGGATCCCAATGCGGACTACGCGGAAATGGCCAATCATCTGGAGCTGGCCCGGGCCACAGACGACCAGAAGGATGCCCAGCTTGACCGCCTGGCCGCTTTTAAGGATGCCCATGCCGGGGATATTGATCCTGCCCTGGCTGCCCTGAAGGAAACCGCCCTCAACGGCGGCAACATGTTTGAACAGCTCATGGAAACCGTAAAAACCTGTTCTTTGGGCACTATTACCAATGCATTGTACGAAGTGGGTGGTAAATATCGGCGGAATATGTAATAGAAGCATGGAAAGCAAGAAAAGCTGGAAAAGCGGGAAAAGGAATAAAAACTATAAATGGTGCGGAGAGCGTCACCACATCTTTTCCCGCTTTAGACTTTCCTTGCTTTTCCCGCTGACGACGCAGGCGGTTATGATATAAAATACTAAATTTAACCAAGTTACCTATCGAAGATATAAGGAGCCAAACCATGAATAAAGCGGTTATTGTCAGTGCAACCCGTACCCCCCTTGGCAGCTTCGGCGGCAGTTTAAGCAAAATCGGGGCGACCGACCTGGGCGCCATTGTGATCGAGGAAGCCATCAAACGGGCCAATATACAGAAGAGTGACGTGGACGAATGTATCATGGGCCAGGTCCTGCCCTGTGGCTACGGCCAGAACCCGGGCAAGCAGGCCGTCATCAAAGCCGGTCTTCCCTGGCAGGTGTGCGCCATCACCGTGAACAAGGTCTGCGGTTCTTCCCTTAAAGCCGTGATGCTGGCTGCCCAGGCCATCCAGTGCGGTGATGCCGATGTGGTGGTTGCAGGCGGCATGGAAACCATGAGCATGGCCCCCTATTACATGCCCAA
>JAKSAX010000197.1 GCA_022361395.1 Desulfobacterales bacterium
AATTTACAGAGGATCAGGGCGTCAAACAGGGTGAGGCGGTCTTCAAAATCAATGAACAGCCCGGCTTTGCCCCGGATCAGGTCTTTATCGATCATCCCGGCCAGCTCAGGTTTGTAAAAGGTTGCCCTCAGGTGGCAGGCCCCGCGGTCTGACGAGGCATAGGCCAGCCCCATTCCCTTAAGCACCCGGGGATCGTATCCGGCCGGTTCCATGCCCTTGACATGAACTGCCAGGTCCTCCATATCCCAGGTCCGGGCCGCATGGACAATACCTTTGGCCAGTACAGCCCCCACACCGTCCTTTGCCGCAATCAGTCCCAGCAGGGTCTCAATGCCCCTGCTGTCTCCGAATTCAATTTGATAATCAGACTTCCCCTGTTCATAAGCGGCCATGGCAAAGGCGCACAGGTTCCCCGCCGTAATGGTGTCCAGCCCCAGGCTGTCGCATACATGATTGAGCCGGGCGATCTCTTCAATCTCATCCACCATGCAAAGCCCGCCGAATGTATACAGGGTTTCGTATTCCGGCCCTTCAATGGTCAGTCCTCTGTGCCTTCCCTCCAGCACCCGGGTCATCCTGCCGCAGGCCAGGTAACACCTGGCACAGGCATGGGGGGTGACCTCGCACCGGGAGTGAAGGGCATCGGCGGAGATCTTCTCCCAATGATCCGCATGCCCCCGGGTCCAGTACCGGGTGGGAAAGGCATTGACCCCGTTCATGACTTTAACCATCTGGGAAGTGCCCATGGATTTATAGGCATGAACCACGGGATGATCCTTTGCACCGGCAGCCATGGATTTTGCCAGCTCTTTCAGGGCTTTGGGATCATGGGGTTCCTGTTTTCTGTCCCCGGAAAAGAAAACAGCCTTAATATTTTTCGATCCCAGAACCGCACCGGTTCCTGCCCGGCCCGCACACCGCCACCCGTCGTTTTTTATGATAGCACAGGCCACACCGGCCTCGGCAGCAGGCCCGACAACCGCACTGCCGGTTTTCCAGCCTTTCTGCTTTTTACCGGCAAACATCTCCTTCAGGGCGGTTTCGGTCTCAAAGGTATCTTTTCCTGCCAGGTGGGCGGCATCGTGAAAAACCGCCCCGCCGGGATGGATCTCAAGCACCGTCAGTTTCTCTGCCCTGCCGCGGATCACCACGGCATCAAATCCTGTGGCGGAAATGGCCTCCGGCACCTTTCCCCCGGAGTAGGATTCCGCATAAAGCCCTGTCAGCGGAGATTTGGTAAACACCCCGTACCTGGAACTGCCCCAGGTCATGGTGTTGGTCACCGGCCCCGTGGCAAAAATGATATGGTTGTCCGGCGACCGGGGATCCACCCCTGCAGGATTGCGGTCAACCAGAAGCTTTGTGCCAAGCCCCTTTCCCCCGAGGTATTCCCTGTAAACCCCGTCGTCAATCCCCTCTTTTTCAAATCTCCCCCGGGTCAGATCCACGGATAATACCTGATTAAAAAACCCTTTCATTTTCTACTCCTTGCATAAATTACCACAGGCTGACCCCTCATCCCTAAAAAGCCAGAAGCATACTATACCATGTTTTTCAGAACAGCCCAATTTGTTAGACGAATATTTGCAATCACCGGCAAAGGTTTGATATGAATAGGCCATGAAACAGACATTTGACCTAGCTTACTCCAGCTGTCCCAATGACACCTTTATTTTCAAGGGGATAGCCAAAAATTTCATTGACACCCGGGGCATGGATTTCAACATCTTTCTGGAGGATGTGGAAACCCTGAACCAGAATGCGGCCCGGGACCGCTACCATATTACCAAACTCAGCTTTGCCGCCCTGGGTACCCTTCTGGACCGGTATGCCCTGCTGCGGACAGGCGCCGCCCTTGGCCAGGGATGCGGCCCCCTGATCATCTCCATGCCGGAACGGCAGATTGACGATAAGAAAAAACCGGTTGTTGCCGTGCCGGGCCTGGGGACCACGGCCTATCACCTGTTCCGGTTTTACATGGCCGATCTTTTTTCCGGACTGGATGTTGACATCATCCCCATGCCCTTTGAAAAGATAATGCCTGCGGTTCAGGACGGCAGTGCAGACTTCGGGGTGATCATCCATGAAGGACGGTTTATTTACCAGGGCCAGGGTTTGGAAATGAGGGCGGATCTCGGCCAGTGGTGGGAAGAAAAAACAGGCCTGCCCATTCCCCTGGGATGTATTGCCGTGCACAGGGATATAGAGCCTGAGACTGCCTGCGCGGTTCAGACCCTGATCCGGGAGAGCATTGACCATGCCTTTGCCCATCCCGGGATGGGAGGGGAGTATATCCGGGAGTATGCCCAGGAAATGGCCGATGATGTGATTCATCAGCATATCGGCCTTTACGTAAATGAATTTTCCAGGGATATCGGGAACCAGGGAACCCTGGCCGTGTCAACCTTTTTCGACCATGCAGCCCGGGCCGGACTTATCCCACGGGTTGACAAGCCCCTGTTTGCCTGCTGAGCTAAATCCGCCCCATGAAAAAAACACCATCCATATCCCTTGAAAGAGATGCACGCCGGACCATCCTGGATCATGCCATGGTTGCCCCGGGTGACCGCATCCTCGCGGCAGTGTCCGGCGGACCGGATTCCATTGCCCTGGTCCGGGTGCTCATGGCCCTGAGGGAGGACCTTGGGATTTCCCTGGGCCTGGCCCATTACAACCACGGCCTCAGGGGGGATGAATCCCTGCGGGATGAAACCTTTGTCCGGAAATTTGCCCGGGATCAACACCTTGATCTTGAAGTGGAATCCGGGGATATTAAAGCCTTTGCCAAAAGAAGCCGGCTCTCCCTGGAAGAGGCGGGGCGGAATGCCAGGTATGAATTTTTCAACCGGATCGCCCCGGCCAAAGGCTATACCCGGATCGCCCTGGGCCACAACAGGGATGACCATGTGGAGCAGGTGCTCATGGGTCTTATCCGGGGATCGGGCGCCCGGGGTCTCCGGGGGATTGCCCCGGTCAGGGAGGGACGGTTCATCCGGCCCCTGATCCGCGTGTCAAAAAAAGAAATCCTGGCGTATTTAAATAAGGCCGGGCAGGACTATGTCACGGACGCGTCAAATGAAGATCCGGCCTTTCTCAGGAACCGGGTGCGCCACCGCCTGATCCCCCTTCTGGAACAGGAGTTTAACCCGGATATCAAAACCGGCCTGGACCGGCTCAGCCAGATTCTTTCCCTTGAGGATGACTTTATGTCGGACCAGGCAGACCAGGCCTATGATGCTGTCCGCCGGGATGAAACAGGCCGGGCCGGCAAGCCCCGGGCAACCCTGTCTGTACCGGGGCTTCTGGATCTCCATCCTGCCCTGGCCGGCCGTGTCCTGCGCAAAGGGATAACCAGGGTAAAGGGAAATCTGCGGCGGATCACCCACATCCATATCCAGGATATACTGGCCCTGGCCGAAAAGTCCCCGTCCAATACAAGCCTTGATCTGCCGGGACAGATCAGGGTTTACAAAAAAAAGGGGCTGATCTGCATCAAGAAAGAAGGACAGCCCCTGCGGGAGCTGGGCAGAATCCGAAAATCAAAACAGCTGAAAGACAGGCGTAAATCAAGGGGCAATTCAGGGCCGAAAACCTGAATTCACTCCCTTGTATAATCCTTTTTTATGTTTATATATAGATAAGTTTTATTGGTTTCTTTAACCCAAAGAGAGGAAAAACATTGAATCAATTTTATAAAAACATCTCCCTGTGGCTGGTGATTGTCCTCATGATGGTGATGCTTTACAACATTTTCAACCAGCAGCAGGCCGGGCAGTCCGATATCGGATATTCAGAGTTCCTTTCCCTTGTGGAAGACGGCCGCATTCAGAATGTCGTGATCCAGGGCCAGGATCTCTACGTCACGGACAACAGCGGCACCCGGTACAAGAGTTTTGCACCGGATGACGGGGAGTTGATTAAAATGCTCAGGAACAGCGGGGTTGCCATCAAGGCAAAACCGCCGGCGGAATCTTCATGGTTCATGTCCATTGTGGTGTCCTGGCTGCCCATGATCGTACTGATCGGGGTGTGGATCTTTTTCATGCGCCAGATGCAGGGCGGCGGCGGGGGCGGCAAGGCCATGTCCTTTGGGAAAAGCCGGGCCCGTCTCATAGACGACAAGGGTGAAAAGGTTACCTTTGCAAATGTGGAAGGCATTGACGAGGCCAAGGAAGAACTCACCGAAGTGGTGGACTTCCTGAAAAACCCCGGCAAGTACACCCGTCTCGGCGGCAGGATCCCGAAAGGCGTTCTCCTGGTGGGAAATCCGGGTACAGGAAAGACCCTCTTATCCCGCGCCGTTGCCGGTGAAGCCGGCGTTCCTTTCTTTACAATCTCCGGCTCCGACTTTGTTGAAATGTTCGTGGGCGTGGGCGCCTCCAGGGTAAGGGACCTCTTTGCCCAGGGTAAAAAGAACGCCCCCTGTATTATATTTATCGATGAGATCGACGCCGTGGGCCGCCAGCGCGGGGCCGGATTAGGCGGCGGACATGACGAACGGGAACAGACCCTGAACCAGCTTCTGGTGGAGATGGACGGATTTGAATCCAATGAAGGGGTTATCCTCATGGCAGCCACCAACCGGGCCGATGTCCTGGACCCGGCCCTGCTCCGTCCCGGCCGGTTTGACCGCCAGGTGGTTGTGGACATGCCGGACATCAAGGGCCGGGAAGGCATTCTCAGGGTTCACATGAAGAAAAGCCCCCTTGCCGATGATGTGGATCCGGCTGTACTGGCCAAAGGCACCCCGGGATTCTCAGGTGCCGACCTTGAAAATCTTGTTAACGAAGCCGCCCTCCTGGCAGCCAAACGGGATCATGAAAAACTGACCATGAGGGATTTTGAAGATTCCAAAGACAAGGTTTACATGGGTCTTGAGCGCAAGTCCAAGGTCATCAAGGAAGACGAAAAAAAGACCACCGCTTATCACGAAGGCGGCCATGCCCTGGTGGCAAGGTTCCTGCCGGGCACGGATGCGGTCAACAAGATCACCATTATCCCCAGGGGCCGGGCAGCCGGTGTTACCTGGTTCCTGCCCGAGGAAGGGGACTTTAAATACAAGGACCAGCTGGAAAACGAACTGGCCATTGCATTTGGCGGCCGGGTGGCTGAAGAGATCATTTTCAACCGGATTTCCACCGGAGCCTCCAACGATATTAAACAGGCCACCAAACTGGCCAACCGCATGATCAGAAGCTTTGGCATGAGTGACAACCTTGCCCCCCTGTCCTATGAAGACCACGACGACAATATCTTCATCGGCAGGGAGATGACTCAGGCGAAAACCTACTCCGAGGCCACTGCCCAGAAGATTGACGCAGAGGTCGCAGACATCATTGATAAGGCCTATGCCACCGGTAAAAAGATCCTGGAGGAAAATATAGACATCCTCCACGCCCTTACGGATAAGCTCATGGAAGAAGAGACCGTCATGGGACCGGAGCTGGATGACCTGATCGCTGAACTGAGGCCGGATTTCGACTTCTTCGGCAAAAGGAACGTGAGAACCGCACCGGAGCCGCCCACAGCAGAGGAAATTGCAGAACAAAAGGCGGCTGAAGAGGCGAAGGCTGCGGAAGAAGCTGAGGCGGATTCCGAATCAGACGGCGGAGATATCCTGGAGTTCCCCGGCACCAAAGCCGAAGGGGAAGAGTCCGACGATCCGGAAAAGAAAGAGTAAAAGGGAATTGTCCATGGAAACATTCACACTGGAGTTCGGCCGTTTTCGTCTTGACCTGGGCAGTCAGGCCTGCATCATGGGCATCCTTAACACCACCCCGGATTCCTTTTCAGACGGCGGCCGGTTCAACACCCTGGATACCGCAGTGGCCCAGGGCCGGGAACTGGTTGCCGCAGGGGCCGGTATCCTCGATATCGGGGGGGAATCCTCAAGGCCCTTTGCAGAGCCGGTTTCCGAACAGGAGGAAATGGACCGCACCATACCGGTGATTGAGGCCCTGGCCAATGAAATTGAGGTGCCCATCTCCATTGACACGGTAAAACCCGCAGTGGCCCGGGAGGCGCTTAACGCCGGCGCAGCCATAATCAACGATATCTCCGCCTTTGAAAAGGATCCTGCCATGGCGGACCTGGCAGCGGAAACCGCTGCCCCGGTCATTCTCATGCACATGAAAGGCACCCCTGAAACCATGCAGATCAATCCCAGCTATGATGATCTCATGGGAGAGATAACAGACTATCTTGAGGAGCGGGTGGCCTTTGCAGCGGAACGGGGGGTGGCAAAGGATAAAATTATCCTGGATCCGGGGATCGGATTCGGAAAAACAGTGGACCACAACCTGGTGCTGATCAAAGAACTGCACCGGCTTACCGCCCTGGGCTTTCCCGTTCTCATGGGTCCGTCCAGGAAATCCTTTATCCAGAACATCCTCACCCAAACCACAAAAAAAGAGGCAGGGCCCGGGGATCCCAGGACGGAATACGGCACCCTGGCTGCCGTGGCTGCCTCACTCATGAACGGGGCCCACATCGTCCGGGTCCACGATGTTGATACGGTGGCCTCATTCACCCGGATCATAGATGCGATCAGAAATGCCTGATCCCAAACATATCCCGGTATGGATAGCCGGGATATGTTTGTTTGCCCTGCTCTGTTCGGGCTGCACCGTGGAACCCACTGAGACAGACCTGCTCCTGCCGGTTGACTTTTCCAATGTTCCGGATGACATGGTGCTGACCAAATTCCACACCGACAAAATCGAAATCCGGATCAAGGGAGATCCCAGGAAGATAGAGATGCTCAGCACGGAGACCATCCTCTATCCCGCAGACCTGTATACAGACCTTGAATTCGATCCGGCCGGTGATTCAGACTCCATTGAACCGGGGCACTACCTCCTTCCCGTTGACAGAACCCGGATTCCCCTGGATTCCTCAATCACCGTCCTGGACATCAGCCCGTCCTATTTAAGCGTCCGCCTGGAAAAAAAGGTTACGAAAACCTTTAAGGTCACCGTACCTTATACCGGCGAACCAGCCAAGGGCCACCTTGCCCTGATCCCGGCCTGCGATCCTCCCACAGTGGCCCTCACCGGCGCTGAATCCCTGATCAATGAGATTGATCAACTCCGGACCAAGCCGGTTGACCTCACCGGCGCGGATGAGGACTTTAAAAAAGAGGTGCCCCTGGACCTGGAAAACCCATTGCTCTTTTCCTCAGCCCAGTCCATGTTCATTGTCACCGTGCCCATCCAGGCCCGCCTGGGAACAAAGACCATCGACGCCATTCCCATCCGGCTCCGCAACAGTCCCGGGAACGCCACCATAGAACCCGGCGGGATTTCCATTGAAATCAAGGGGCCCCAGGATGTTCTCGCCAACAAGGCCGTCCTGGATGAAATCTACGCCTTCATGGACCTGAAAGACCTCAAACCCGGGGTCTACGCCCGCCACGCCTATATCAACATCCCCGTGGACCTGGTCATGACCAATGCAGCCCCACAGGTTTTTACAGTAAAAGTCGAATAGACCCGGCATATAAAGTCCTCAGTCCGCCTAAATCCTTGCTCCCTTTCTGTTTATAGCAAATGCCACAAAGTTTTTCGTTAAAATCGGAAAAACATACTGGCAATTGCTGTATCTGAACTTTTTTATTGAACTATCTTTGCCAAACCATATAGAATAGAACCGGTTCCCATGAATTAAAGAAATCTAAAACCGGAAACGGATCACAAATAACGATTATCTATAACACCGGATTAATTATGGATATCAAAGACCGGATCAGGCGATTTCCGCCGCAACGGGATTACCTGCTGAATATTTTGCACGACCTTCAGCAACATGACCACAGGCAGCATCTTCCCCGGGAAGCGCTGCAGGCCGTGGCCGAATATCTGAACATCACTTTGAGTGCGGTCTACGGGGTTGCCGGTTATTATTCCATGTTCAGCCTGGAGCCCAGGGGAAAATATCTGATCCGTGTCTGCAAGTCACCGGTCTGCTGCACCCGGGGCGCCTTTCCTATCATTGAAGCGCTTAAAGAAAAGTTAGGGGTAGAAGCCGGTGAAACAACGGCTGACGGGCTTTTCACCCTTGAAATGACAGAATGCCTGGGCGGGTGCGACGGGGCGCCGTGCATGATGATCAACGAGCATCATTACGGCGGTTTGACTGCCGGGAGCCTCAATAGGATTCTCAACCGCCTGAAAGGGGTGTCATCGTGATCAAAGAGAGGCGAATCACCCTGAAAAACGCAGGAAAGATCGATCCTGAAAAGATATCGGATTATATCAGGACAGGGGGGTACCGGGCCCTGGAAAAGGCGTTGCAGCAAAGCCCTGCTGCCATCATCGGCGAAATGCTGCAATCCAGCCTGCGGGGCAGAGGGGGGGCCGGTTTCTCAACCGGACTAAAAGAAAAATTCACCAGCGAGGCCTCTAAAACCCCTGAAGAGCGGTTTCTGGTCTGTAATGCAGATGAAGGGGAGCCCGGGACCTTCAAGGACCGCATCATCATGGAGAAGGATCCCCACCGGGTGATTGAAGGGATATTGATCGCTGCTTATTCCATCGGCGCCACCCGTGCCTTTATCTATATCCGGGGTGAATATTATAAATCAATCAGGAGACTGACAACGGCAGTGGAGCAGGCCCGGGATGCCGGGTATATCGGGGAGAACATATTGGGATCCGGGTATTCCGTCTCTGTCGGGATCCGGTTGGGGGCCGGATCCTATTTATGCGGCGAAGAGCTGACCATGCTGGAATCCCTGGAAGGGAAAAGGGGATATCCCCGGATAAAACCCCCTTTTCCTGCTGAAAAAGGGTTATTCGGTTTTCCAACCCTGGTAAATAATGTGGAAACCCTGGCGACTATTCCAGCTATCATCACCAGAGGTGCAAAGTGGTATGCGGCGCTCGGCGCTGAAGATTCCCCCGGAACAAAAATCTTTACCCTCAGCGGAGATGTGAAAAATCCCGGATATTTTGAGGTTGAAACAGGCACCCGCCTTCGCCAGTTGATTTTTGATCTGGCCGGTGGAATTAAAAATGATGAGAAATTCAAGGCAGCGCTGATCGGCGGGGCTGCCGGCACCTTTGTGGATGAAACGGTCCTGGACACACCCATGAGTTATGACCTCCTCAAATCAAAGGGAGCTGTTCTGGGTTCCGGTGCCGTCATTGTTTTAAGCGAAACCGCTTCCTTGAGGGAGATCACCCGATCCATCCTGGAATTCTTCAAACATGAATCCTGCGGTAAATGCGTGCTCTGCCGGGTGGGAACCGCCCACCTGGTGCAGATGTTTCAGCCCCTTGCAGAAGGTATTGCAGATCCCGAACCGATATTGGCGAAAATGATTCAAAAAGCCGAATATATGGCACAGACCTCTTTATGCCCCCTTGGGCAATCCCCCATGCTGCCGTTGCGCAGCTTAAACCGGTATTTTTCAAATCAATTATAGACAGAGGGTGTCATCCATGGGAAAAATCGCAATCCAGATCGACGGAAAAACCATTCACAGCAAACCGGGTGCTAACCTGCTGCAGGTCGCCCGGCAGAACAGGATAGAGATTCCCGGACTCTGTTTTCATCCCCGGATATCCCCCACCGGTGCCTGCCGTCTCTGTACGGTAAAAATTCACGGGCAAAAGGGGCTTACCATGGCGTGCACGGTTTCTGTTTCGGCCGGAATGAAGGTAACCGCTTTTGACGAAGAGCTGGAAGCCAACCGGAGACAAACCCTTGAATATCTGCTGGCCGAGCATAACGGGGAA
>JAKSAX010000422.1 GCA_022361395.1 Desulfobacterales bacterium
ACCAGTTCAATACAATCCGTCAGGTCCAGCCCGTCGGCCCGCCAATCATTATCAATCAAACTGACGTTCCCTTTGCATCCAAGGCCGTCACTGTCACCGGGTTTTAAGAGTATTAAATCCATAGTATCTTCCTTTTTATTTTATGCCGGTATATCCGCTACCAGGCGTATTGATGTTGTCAGTTCCTCAAGCTGGAAATGGGGTCTGAGAAAGGCGGTTGCCTTATACGCCCCCGGCTTTCCCGGAACGTCGGTTACCACCACCTTTGCATCCCTTAGGGGGAATTTTGCCTTGGAACCCTGGGACGCTGCATCATCAAGCAGAATGTAGTTGGAGATCCAGCTGTTCAGATAATCCTCAACATTCCCCCGGGTAAAAAAGGATCCCACCTTTTCGCGCATAATGGCCTTGATATAATGGGCAAACCGCGAAGCCGCCAGCATATAAGGCAACATGGCCGATATCCGGGCGTTTGCATTGGCCTCGTCCGTCATATACTTTTTAGGAAGATTGGTGGTCTGCCCGCCGAAAAACGCTGCCTTGTCCGTGCCTTTGCAGTGGCAGATCGTCATAAACCCAAGATCGTTCAACTCCTTTTCACGCCGGTCTGTTATGGAAACCTGGGTGGGGCATGTCAGGGCGATATCCCCTTCATCGGTTTTAAAGGTGTGAACAGGCAGATCTTCAACCAGCCCGCCCCCTTCAACCCCGCGGATGGCAGCAGTCCAATTATAAAGGGAAAACGCATTGGTGATCCGTTCGCCAAGGATATAGGCTGAGTTCCCCCAAAGATATTTATCTGCTTTTTTACCATCGGAATCTTCCGTAAAATCAAACCCTTCGGCAGGCCTGGTGTCTTTACCATAGGGAAGGCGCAGCAGCACTCTTGGAAGGGTCAGCGTCACATAACGGGAATCTTCACTCTCCCTGAAACTCCGCCACTTGATCAGCTCATTGCTTTCAAATATTTTTGAAAGATCCCTGGGTTTTGCAAGGACAAAAAAATCTTCCATGTCAAAGAGCTTGGCATAGGCCGCAGAGACAAAGGGGGCATGGGCTGCCGATGCCACACCGGAAATCTTATCCAGAAGCTCAGTATCATCCGGATGCCGTCCGAACTCGTAATCCCCGATAAGCAGGCTGTAAGGATACCCGCCGTAAGTACCGTATTCAGCTTCATACACTAGTTTGAACAGACCGCTTTGATCAAACTCCAGGGCCTTTTGCATATCTTTTAAAAGATCTGCTTTTGATACATTCAGCACCCTGATTTTAAGGGAAGTTCCGGTTTCGGTCTTAAAGACCAGATAGTGGAGCCCCCGCCATGTGGCCTCAATCTTCTGGAACTCCTTTGCATGCATAATCAGATTAAGCTGGTTGCTTAATTTGACATCAATCTCTTTTATTTTATCGTTTAACAGGTCGGATATGCTTTTTTTGTTGTCATCCGGCAGGTCCGCAAGAATGCTTTCCGCAAACTGGCCCACAAGCTCAAGAGAGTATTCCTGTTGAGTTTCATGCAGCACCATCCGGCCCTCTTTAAACATTCTTTTCATGGTATCCGTTGGCTCAACCGCTTTCCACTCATCTATGCCCTTGCCTTCATAGGGCGCTTTGATTTCCGCCTGAAGGTCGGCAGAGCCAAGAATCTCATCAAAAATCCCATCCAGGGGATCATTGCCGTCAAGCTTGCTCAGCATATCCCGCAGGCGGCACCTGGAATCGTAAAGCTCCTTTACGGGCACAACCTGGTTAATGACATTCAAGGGTTCGAAATCATCAAATTTCCTGAAAAAAAGCTCAACATTCAGCTCTTTGGGCTTATCCGCAAGGATATTTTGAACCTTAACCGCGCACCTCGGAGCACAGGCCGCCATAACATCATCAAAATTATCCCTGTCCGTCTCAATGAACTTTCTTTCCTTGATCGGCGGGAATGTCTCTTTTGACATCCCGGAAAAATTTGACAGGACCCCAACGATAAAAGGCAATTCTTTT
The DNA here is from genome assembly GCA_022361395.1 of Desulfobacterales bacterium. GTDB lineage: Bacteria > Desulfobacterota > Desulfobacteria > Desulfobacterales > Desulfobacteraceae > Desulfobacter. Next base: position 1,999 of record JAKSAX010000422.1, read on the forward strand.
TTTTCAATTGCGCCGCCGGTTTCAACATCATAAGTAATGTGTACCCGTGGCGGCCGGACACGGCCAAGTTTTTTCTGAATACTTTCTACCATACCTTGTTCCTCTTTTTTAAATTTTAGCCACAATTATGATCACAAACACTTGAATTCGCATTTACGACTTGCCAGACCCATTGGGTACATGCTTGTAAAGCGTTTTGCCGCCACATCGTTCGACTTTTTCCAGAAATCCCATATCCACGAGATAATCCAGGGCCTTCTTCACCTTTTCCACAGCTGTTTCATACCGTTGCCTGAGCAACCACCAATTGGTAACACCGTCAGCCGTATCCACTGACTGTGGGTGCTTTTTTAAGTATCCCTGGATTTCTTCGGCGATTTTAGCGATTTCAAGATCAATTGCCTTTTGGTCTAACATCAATCTTCCTCCGTCTCTTTTTGGAATAGACACCGTTAAATATCTGCAACCGTCATACCAAAAAGAACAATATTTTTAACACCTTGATATTATAAGGAAATAAACAGAAATACAGATTATCCCGGTGAGGCTGATTTGCCCTATTTTTTACAGGTACCGGTAAGCAGGACAGGGTATTTTTGCCCTAACCGGCCATTGAGATCAGGCAGAGCGTCACCCGGGAGCAGTGTTTTATTCGCAGTTATTTTTCAATATAGGCAGTGAACTTCTCAATAGCATTGAGAAAGTTTTAGGTTTGGCAAGAACAAGGACTTGGAAAGGACGCAATCCGGTCGTGAACTTGATTACAAAAAGTTATGAAAAGGGCGTCCGTCTGACAAAAAAAGCGATGAACAAAATAGAAGAAGCAATCCATAGAATATGCGGGATGGAAAAATGGGCTGTTGATATACTTTGCTATAATGAGTGAGTTTTGGGCTGTTGTATTTTGAAATTGTGCCTAAGTTCTAAATCGCCTTAAATGAAAGGAATAGACGATGAGCAGAAAAAGGAAACAGTACAGTTCGGAATTTAAAATTTACAACTGTTTTTCCTTTTTGCCGCTACAGGACTCGGACCATGGCTCTTTGAAGAAGAAACTATGCTATTCCTCCTTTTCATTGTTAACTCATTCTGACTATTATCATACAGTTTGTCGTGACGTCGTACCTCAAATTTGCTTTTGTCCTGGAGGAAGTTCTCTATATCATCGAAAGTTTTTTTGTCTTTATATCTGAGTTTTAAGTTTTGGTGAAGGGCTATACTTGCAGAAAGATCCTCTTTTGCTTTTAATGTCTTTGCTTCTTTAAAAGCGTTTCGTGAAGTATGGTAAAGCTTATCGCCGATTCTTTCCTGGGCCACCCCTTTAGCTCCCGTGTTTGCTATACTGTATTTCGGATTTTTAAACGTTAGCTCACGTCCCTCATTATTTTTCGCTCTGTGCTCTTGAGTAATGTGTCCGAATCTCCCGCTGTCTGACCGGAAATAAACTGTAGGTTTTTGGCCTTTTTGCTTTGTTGAGCCAATTATATTTTTTTTCTGATAAAGACCGCTCTCATACCCAGGTCCGGTTGTACGCAGTTTAGAGCTTGGCTCAAAAAAAGCTTCAACTCTCGCTTTCACCCGGTCCTCCCGTTTTTCACGTTTGGATTGAAAAATCCCCTTGATGTTTCCCCAGGTAGTCTTTTGCGCAAACTCATTTTCAAAATGCTTGTACTTATCAGACCCTGGCTCGTATGGATTTTTGTGCTTGTGACCTGCTACGGCTTTCCATCCTTCACGGACTTTACTGCTCTTCATAATAATCTCCTTCGTTGATCGGATAGCGGTATGAGAATGCCGGATTTGGTAACAGTCTGAAAAACTGCGCCAGGCAATCAATAGATCCGCGGCTTCTTGAACCATAGGATTAGCGCCGAGCCTCGTGCCTAGGCACGGTCACTGATTCTTACGCGATCCCTTAGCAATTCAGAATTACCAGCGGTCCGGGTTTACAGATTATTTTTATCAATTCCGTGTTTTTCCAGCAGCCTTGCAAACGAGCGCCGTTCTTTTTTGGCATAACGGGCTGCCCGGGAGATATTCCCGCCGGTTTTGATCATAACACTCTTGAGGTAGTTTTTTTCAAAGTAATTTATGGCACGCTTTTTCTCTTTGTTAAAGGTACCGAATTTATAGTCTGTTATTTCATTGCAGGCACCGCTGATATCCGGCATCTCACCGACTTTATCGATTCGTATCAGATCACCATCGTTTAAAAGCGATAGTTTTTGAATATAGTTTTCAAGCTCCCTGACATTTCCGGGCCAGCTGTATGACTCCAGCACCCTCAATGTTTCAGGGTGCAGCGCTTTAAAATCAAGGTTGAATTTGGAAATCGTCTTGTCCAGAAAATAAGAGGATAAAAGCGGTATATCACCATCCCGCTGTCGTAAAGGAGGAATTTTAACCCGCAAAATATCCAACCGGTAAAAGAGATCTTCACGAAATGCCCCCTTGCGGCAAAGTCCTTGTAAATCTTTATTGCAGGCACAGAGAATACGGATATTGACCCGCTGAATCTTCGTGCATCCCAGGGATTTGAATTCATGTTTCTGGAGAAATCGCAATAGCGCAACTTGAGATTTAGCCGAAAGACTGTCAACCTCGTCCAGAAACAATGTTCCGCCGTCAGCCTCCCTGGCAAGCCCCACGTAAGCGTTATCCGCTCCTGTATACGCCCCTTTCTTATGTCCGAAAAATTCATTCAGAAATAATTCATCTGTAAACGCGCCGCAGTTCACAGGTACGAAGGGCATGTCCCTCCTGCTGCTCAGATAATGTATTGCCCTGGCGATAAGTTCCTTGCCCGTTCCTGTTTCCCCATGGATAAAAACGCCGACGTCAAATCGCGACACCTTTTTAACCAGACGCAACACTTCCTGAAACTGTGATGATTCCCCAATGAGATTCATGCGTAAAAACAGATTGCTTAACGCATCGTCGGTATTTACGTTTTTATCCATTTAAGACACAGATTGTTTATAGTTGTTTGATATCCTGCATTTTCTTAAAATGACGAAACGGCAAACCAGGCCTGTATGTTATGGAGATTACGGCCTGCATAATGTCTTGTTTTATTTTGATTCCGGATTCTGTTAAGGTAAAAAACATTCCACTTGATTGTCAAGGCATTTTTTCCCTGAATATCAATTCCTTAGCTTTATCCCTTGGTCCGGACTGATGTAAATTCCAGGGAATTCAGGTCCCCGGGTGCACTAGTTTACCTGACTTTTTGTCCGGCCAAAACTCATGTGTCAGAAACTCCTATTTTCCGGTTTGACTTTCAGGGACAGCAGGAATTCTCAATATTGCTGCAAAAGTTTCCTGATATGAAAAAAATGCAAAATTAAGTTTCCCATACCCACATCCTAACAAATCAAGGGAAATCACCCATAATTCTTAAGACAGATCCTGATTAAGGGAATTTCACAGAAACAAATTAGCAACACAACTCAAGCTCCGACACAACCAACATGGCTTACCCCCATATTCAAGTTGACAATTGGAAAACTTTTGCGTTAAACCGGGGGAGACTTTGTTCTGGTGCACCAGTACTGATGTATTTGCGGCTTCCCGCCGGGAAACCCACCGGAAACCCCAAATTTAAGGAGTAGAATAAGATGAAAAGACAGATGTTGAAAGCCGGCCTGATCCTTGGGCTCTCCCTTGTTTTGACTGCAGGTCTCAGCCTGCCGGCCTTTGCGGGCAAGGTTAAATTCGGCCATGTGGCCCCGCCCTTCCACGGCCAGGCCAAAGGGGTGGATGCCTTTGTCGCCTACGTAAAGGAAAAAACCAGCGGAAAAATCGATATTGCCACCTTCCCGGCCGGCCAGCTGGGCGGGGAGCGGTCAATGGCCGAACAGGTTCAGTCAGGGACACTCCAGATAGCAGCCCTGACCACGGCCGTGCTTCAGAATTTTGTTCCCCAGGGCGCCATCCTGGATATGCCCTTTATCTTTCCTGACCGGAAAACCGCCTATGCCACCCTGGATGATCCCGAAGTCCAGGAAAAAATCTTTTCCTATTTCCCCAAAAAGGGGTTTATCGCCATTGGCTGGACTGAAAATGAGATCAGGGATTTTACGAACACCAAGCGACCGGTCCGCACCCCGGAAGATATTAAGGGACTCAAGGTCCGGGTCATGAACTCCCCGGTTTATCTGGATACCTTTAAGCAGCTTGGCGCCTCTCCCGTGGGCATCCCCTTTCCCGAAACCTACAATGCCCTGCAGACCGGTGTGATTGATGCCCAGGAAAATCCCATCCTGACATCGGTTCTCATGAAATTCACCGAAGTGACCAAGCATGTGACACGAACCCAGCACTGCCTGACCGAGTGCATCATCGTGGTCAGCATCGACTACTGGGAAAGCCTGTCTTCAGGTGAACAGAAGATCTTCAGGGAGGCTGCCCGTGTGGCCATTGACACCAACCGCAAGGTGAATGCCCGCCTCCATGAGGCCCTTCCCAAGAGCAATATCTCCATTGCAGACTATGCAGACCAAAACGGGATCGAAATCCTTGAGCTGACCACTGAAGAGCGCGAGGCCTTCAGACAGGCCATGGTACCGGTATGGAATAAATACCGGAAAAAAATCGGTGATGACCTATTTGATTTCATGCTTGCAAAGATCAAATCCCATCAATAATCCAAACAGCCATTCATGCACGGGCCGGGTGGGAATTCCCCGGCCTGCGGCATGTTTCCGGAGATATAAGTGAATCGGATGTCAGAATTTATAGACCGGGTGGAGAATACCGCTCTGGTCTGGACCATTTTAAGCCTTGCCCTGATCGGGTTTGTCCAGGTGATTTTAAGATATGTGTTCAACTACAGTTTTACCTGGTTTGAGGAACTGGGCAGATACCTCGGGGTCTTTATCGCCTTTTTAGGGGCTTCCATAGGTGTCAAAACCGGCAGTCATTTTACCATGGACCTTATCGTATCCAGGCTGGGCCAGCCCATGCGTGGCGTTGTAAAGGTCTTTACCCATACCCTGTCGGCCCTGTTCTTTTTTACAGTGGCCTTTTACTCCTGGAAAATCGTCGGACGGATGTACGGGTATGAAACCACCTCCCCGACCATGCAGATCCCCATGTACATCGCCTATCTGCCCATCCCGGTTTTTTCGGTGTTTATCGGCTGCAGGTTTCTGATCAGGGGGACAGGCTTTTTCAGGGAGATGAGATCTGACACCGGGGAGGCAAGCAAATGATTATCACCATCTGCATCTGTTTTGCCGCCCTCCTCTTTTTAGGGGTACCCATTGCCGTGATCCTGGGAGTGACCACCCTGGTCTGCCTGGTCTTTTTTACCTCCACCCCGCTGCACATCATTACCCAGCAGCTTTTTAACGCCCTTGATAAATTCGTTCTCCTGGCCATCCCCTTTTTTATCCTGGCAGGAGCCGTCATGACCCGGGGGGGGATTGCCAGAAAACTTGTGGCCTTTGTCAATTCGCTGGTGGGCTGGTTCCCGGGGGGACTTGCCATGGCCGGAATCCTTGCCTGTATCTTCTTTGCCGCTATTTCAGGGTCATCCCCTGCCACGGTGGTTGCCATCGGCTCCATCATGATTCCGGCGTTGATCAAGGCCGGATACGGTGAAAAATTTTCCCTGGGCCTGATCACGGTATCCGGATCCCTCGGCATCGTCATCCCCCCCTCAATTCCCATGATCCTTTACTGCCTGGTCATGAACGTGTCTGTGGCGGAGATCTTCATGGCCGGCATTGTACCGGGACTGCTCATCGGGTTCGCCCTTATGGTTTATACCTTTTTTATTGCAAAAAAGAACAATTGGCGGGTCTCCGGTAGCGCGTCGTTTCCGGAGCTTGTCCGCACGGCAAGGGAGGGGATCTGGGCCCTGCTCCTTCCCTTTATCGTTCTGGGCGGCATATATTCCGGATTGTTCACCCCCACTGAAGCGGCTGCGGTGTCCGTAATCTACGCCCTGTTCATTGAAATCTTCGTTTACAAGGAGTTTAAATTCGCCGACATCACCGATGTCTGCCGGGAAGCTGCGGTATTGTCCGCCTGCCTGCTCTTTATCCTGTCCACGGCCATGACCTTTATCTGGCTTCTGACGGCTGAACAGATCCCCCACCAGCTGGCGGATATCATTATCGAACATATTCACAGCCCGTGGATGTTCCTGCTCACCGTCAATATCCTTTTCCTGATCCTGGGCTGCTTTATGGACGATGTGTCGGCCATGCTGATCCTGGCCCCCATATTCATGGAGACCCTGAACAGGTACGGTATTGATCTGGTGCATTTCGGCATTGTCATGGTCCTGAACATACAGATGGGCATGCTGACCCCGCCCTTTGGGCTGAATCTCTTCGTGGCGTCAGGGATCACCAGGGAGCCCCTGATCAAAATCGCCAGGGGCGTAGCGCCTTTCCTCGGCATCATGCTGCTCTGCCTGATGCTGGTAACCTATGTTCCCTGGATTTCCCTGGCCCTGCCCCAGTGGATATTAAGATGACGGCAGTATCAAATAAGGACAAGGAATGAACAGATATACGGAAAATATTACAGATGAGGTGAAACAGGCCCTGGTTGCGGTGGTGACTGAGGCGCGTTTCCTGGACAGGCCGGAAGAGACAGCCTGTTACGCCTACGACGCCTTCCTGGAAGAGGCAATGCCCCAGGCCGTTGTTTTCCCCCGGACAACGGAAGAGGTTTCCGAAATCCTGAAAATTGCCAGTGCGCACAGGATACCTGTAACGGGACGGGGGGCAGGCACCTCGGTCTGCGGCGCCCCCATCCCCCTTTGCGGCGGACTTGTGGCCTGCTTCTCCAGGATGGATAAGATCCTGGAGGTCAACACCCGGGACCGGTATGCAATTGTCCAGCCCGGCGTTGTCAATGCCGATCTCCAGAAGGCCCTGGCGCCTTTCGATTTTTTCTACCCGCCGGATCCCGGTTCTATTGCCACATCCACCATTGGCGGGAATATCGCCCAGAATGCCGGCGGCCCCAGATGCCTGAAATACGGGGTGACCATGGATTATATCCTGGGGCTGGAGGCAGTGATGGCTGACGGCAGAATCGTCAGGTTCGGCTCAAGGAATGTCAAGGATGTCACCGGATATAAAATGGCCTCGCTTTTCTGCGGCTCGGAAGGCACCCTCGGACTCATAACAGAGGCCATTGTCAAGGTGGTGCCCCGGCCGGAAACAACCAAGACCATGATGGTGACCTTCAGCGACCTGGACGATACGGCAAGGGCGGTTTCAGACATCATCGGTTCAGGTATCCTGCCCGCAGCCATGGAACTGATGGACAAGTTCACCCTCAACGCCATTGAAGAGAGTGCCGACCTCGGGCTTGACAGGGAGGCGGAAGGGACCCTGCTCATTGAAATCGACGGTGTAAAAGAGGCCTGTGAAAAGGAGATGGCCAGAATCGTTGACCAGCTCAGGGCCAATAATGCCGTCCATATCGAAGAGGCTGCCACGGCAGAGGAACAGGCCAGGCTCTGGACGGCAAGACGGTCGGCTTACGGGGTCTTTGCCAAGCTGGCCCCGGATATTTTCAGCGAGGATGTCACCGTGCCGGTCAGCCGGGTACCGGAAATGGTGCGGCAGATAAAGGCCATTGCAGAAAAGTATGGTATCGTCACCGGGGTTCTGGCCCATGCCGGTGACGGAAACATGCACCCCATGATCCCGGCAGACAGGAGCAACAAAGAAGAGTGGGAACGGGTGGAAAAGGCCTTTGACGAGATATTTGCCGCTGCAGCGGATCTCGGGGGCACACTCTCCGGAGAACACGGCATCGGGCTAGCCAAAACCAAATACCTGCCACTGGTTATGAATCAGGACTCCGTGGATGTGATGGCTGCCGTCAAAAAGGCCATTGATCCCCTGGGCATCCTTAATCCCGGGAAATTCGTATGAGCCGGAAAAAAACAAGCCCTGCCAAAATTCTGTCCAACTGCGGCAAGTGCGGGCTGTGCCTCTCTGTCTGCCCGGTTTACCAGACCCTGAAAGAGGAACAGGCCTCCCCAAGGGCCAGGCTGCAGCTGATCAAGGCCTTTGAAAACAATACCCTGGAGGCGTCCCCCCTGCTCAAGGACATCATCTCAAAATGCCTGATGTGCGGGTCCTGTGCCGTTGCCTGCCCTTCGGGCATCAACCACTATGAACGCTTCATGGAGATGCGGCAAAAAATGGTGGAGGACCTGGGAGAGAGCCCTGCAATAAAGGGCCTGATCTACCTGTTGTCCAAAGAGTTCAGGCTGAGGGCGGGAACCCGGATGGCAGCCCTGGGCCAGCGCATCACCCCGGAGTTCATTGCCGGTAAGTATAAGCTGGGAAACATCCCGGTCAACCGGTTTCCCACCCTGAATTCCCTTCCCGTCAGAAAGAGAATCCACAGCCGGGTCCCGCCGGCGCCGGGCAGCCCTCCAGGAAAGGGCAGCCTGGTTTACTTCACCGGATGCGCCACAAATTACATGTTTGAGGATACGGGCAAAGCCGTAATCGGCATCCTCACCTCCCTCGGATACGAAGTCATTGTCCCGGAAGCCCAGACCTGCTGCGCCGTTCCTTTGCTTTTCCACGGGGCGGCCGGCCGGGCCGCCGATAACATCCGGACCAATATCCGGGCCATTTCCCGGTCTCCCTTTGACAGGGTCATTGTGGACTGCACCACATGCGGCGCCGCTCTGAAGGATGAATACCCGGGGTTCATTGCCAGGGCCATGGCAAATGATCACAGGACAAAATCCGGCTGGGAAGAACTGGCCGAAGCAGCCAATGTAATATCAGAAAAAACCACGGATATTTTAAGTTTCCTCGGGGAGCATGACCTGGTTTTTAATACGTCCCCGAACCGTGGGCCCCGGCATCTGGGCCGGGCGGTTTACCATGCCCCCTGCCACTCCAGAAACAGTTTCGGCACCCATGCCGGGGTGCAGGACCTGCTCAGGAGACTGCCCAACCTCGAATACATCCCCACAGCCGGGGAGGCGGACTGCTGCGGAGGCGGGGGCACCTTTTTCTATGAACACCCCGGGACAGCCGGGAAAATGATGGACAAAAAGCAGGCGGGAATCCGGGCCGCCAAACCCGATGTCTGGCTCACGGACTGTCCGGTCTGCCGCATAAACCTGGCCGGCAGCCTTGATGAAAAAGACCGGATTAAGGTGAGCCATCCGGTGGTGCCGGTTTACGAGGCACTGAACCGTGAGGCCGGAGGGATAAAATCATGAAATTCACCCTGGAAAAAGGCCGGTCCCGTTTAAATCTTGAAGCGGCAGACCACAAAATTCTGGATATACTTGAGGGCAGGGACCTCCCCGCCCTTTCCCGGTCCAGGATCCGCGGAATCATTGAAACCGGAATCAGAGACCACGCCCCCGAAGACATCCGGGACAGGTCCGTCGCCGTTATCATCCCCGACGACACCCGACTGTGGGCCAGGGGGGATCTCTTCGTACCGGCGGTCATAGACACCCTGACCGGACTGGGAGTTGATCCCGGACGGATATGCGTTATCATTGCCCTTGGCACACACAGGGACATTCCGGCCCACGGGTTTGCCGCCCTCTGCGGGGAGGGGACCGGCAGCAGGGTAAAAGTCATAAACTCCGCCGGCCTGGACCCGGGCCGGCTCACACATATCGGCACCACCAGCCGTGGCACACCGCTGACCGTTACCAGGGAGGCCTGGGAAGCAGACCATATTATCATCTTCGGCGGTATTCTCCACCATATGCTGGCCGGATACGGGGGTGGCAGGAAATACATCCTGCCGGGTATTGCCGGAGAGAGCACGATCATGGCCAACCACGCCCTGGCCATTGACAGGGACGGCACACCCCACCCCCTGGTGACCCAGGCAGTCTGCCGGGGCAACCCCGTCAGTGAGGATATGCAGGAGGGCGCCGACCTCTTTTTAAAACATAAAACCTGCACCTATGCAGCGGTTGTTGCCAACGGCAGGGGAGAGATCTTCCATGC
>JAKSAX010000370.1 GCA_022361395.1 Desulfobacterales bacterium
GGCCAGATCATCGGCGCCAGGATCGGCTCCGGTATGGCCATTAAAAAAGGCGCCCCCTTTATCCGCCCTATTTTCCTGACCATGGTCTGCCTGACCATTGCCAGACTGATCTACGTAAACTATATTTAACCTGCATAAGAAACAAAGGAGTACCATCATGCTGCAAACCCAGGAAGAACTGCTGAAAATACTGGATGACCTCGGAATAGAATACACCAATCATGAACACCCCGCGGTCTTCACCGTTGAAGAGGCAGCACAGCACAGCGAAGGCATCCAGGGCGCTCACTCGAAAAACCTTTTTTTCAAAGACAAGAAAAAAAACCTCTTCCTCGTGGTCACCCTGGCAGACAAACCCATTAAAATAAAAGAAGTGGCCAAGCTTATCGGCGGGAAAAACATGTCATTCGGCAAACCCGACCTCCTCATGGAAGTCCTGGGCATGATCCCCGGTGCGGTCACCCCATTTGCCGCCGTGAACATCGGGGACCGCGAGGTAAAAGTGGTGCTTGACGAAGAGTTGATGGAAAACGACCAGCTCAACTTCCACCCCCTGACAAACACCGCCACCACCACCATTGCTCCCCAGGACCTTGTAAAATTCCTGGAACACTGCGGCCAGGCACCTGAAATCATTCGCCTGTAGATTTACCCCAACGTTGCAACGGTGGGTTTTACAGTTCCCGGTAAAAAACGGAAACAGGCAGCAGGGTGAATTCACCCTGCTGCCTTGGTTTTCCCCTTAAAGATCCGGGGCAAAATGAATTGCCCTGGATTTTTTTTCATAAGGCAAATCCATATCCTGCTATTTTACACGTACCAGTTTATCGAACTCACCTGAAACCTGCAGGGCCACAGTCAATGTCTCAGATGTCCGGTTGCGCCAGAACCACCCGTGGCTGCCGTCAAAAGCGGCTGTAATGGCGCCCTCTTTTATTTTTTGGGAGCCTTTTTCATAGTTGTGGTAATTGATATTCAGGAGCCTGGAGTCCCCGTGGACGTCAAAATTGGCACGGCCCCCGTCTGTGGACCATGTATACCTTAAGGTGTCACCCTTACGCATCCTGGTCTTAACCTCTGCCCCCTGGTTCGGCTTAAGGGTGACGCTGATTGTATCCTGTACCATTGGTTTTTCAGGCATGGTCTGCGCCACATCAGCAGTTACGGCTGCAGTCTGCTGCTCCTTTACGGCCGGCTGCTGAACAGGCAGTTGTGCGCCCCCGGCGTTATCAGCGGCAACCTCATTTGCCAGGGAGACTTTAATCTCTCCCATTTTTTTCAAACCAATGGCATTGCCGATGCCTGTCGGATCAATCCCGTACTCGGCAGGCAGAACAGTGGTAATCAGCAGAACAACAGCGGCGGTTAACGCAAAAAGGGTTGATTTAATAAGTTTCCGGGTGGACGGGAGTTCTCTGTCAGTTGGAATATTTGAATTATACATTTTGTTCCTTTTATATTTTTCGCATTCTTTTCAGAAGGATCGTGCGGGAATTAGTTCACGTTCTGTTTGCAAACGATTATAGCAGTTCTCAAAATTCTGTTCCGATTCAATTATTAATTGCAGTGGTTGCACAGCAAATAACGCATTATTCTTCAACATCTTGTAGCTGAAGAGGTTTTCTCAATGCACTTTTTTTCGGAACATATTTTTGTTATTTGCTATAAATGAAACTATTCCTGCGCGACGCCTAGGTTGTGAAATAACCGGTCATCTGGTAGCCCATGAGCATAAAGCCGAGCATCATCATAAAGGTGTTGGCAGCATAGGCATGGCGCATAAAGGCACCTGATTTACGCCAATATGTTATGGCTATCAGGATAACGAAAAGCGCCATGATCTGACCGAGTTCCACACCGATATTAAAAAAGACAAGATTTGTGAGCAAGCCGTCCGGGGAGAGCTTGTAGTCCAGAATCTTTGTTGCAAGGCCAAACCCGTGAAACAGGCCGAAAACCAGGGTTGCAGCTTTTGTATCGGGCTGGAATCCAAACCATCGCTGGAAAGCACCCATATTATCCAGCGCCTTGTAAACAACGGAAAAACCGATAATCGTGTCAATGATATAGGCGCTGATACTGATCTCCATCAATACGCCGGAAAGCAGTGTGATTATGTGCCCGACGGCAAAAAGCGTCACGTAAATTCCAATATCCTTAAGCCGGTACAGAAAGAAAATCACCCCAAAAAGGAAAAGCAGGTGGTCATATCCTGTCATCATGTGTTTTGCGCCAAGATAGGTGAACGGAATGGGCAGCACACCGGAAACCTCCTGGATGTACCCTTTATCCCCTGTTGTCACGCCGTGGGCAAGGGCATCCGGGACAAAGCCGCCAAGCATTGCCATGATCACAAAAACGGCAGCCACAAAGACCCGTCTTTGCATTTGTGAACCTTGAATCATTTATAAACCTCATTTCATTATTTTAATTACGGGATCGCGCAAAAATTAATTTACGTTCTGTTTTGCAAAACACCCTATGGTTTGAGGTTTTTTGTAAACAGGCCAGATTATTTTTGCACAACCCTGAGTACAGCTCCGGTAAAAAACCTGAACCCCACCGCTAATTAAGGGCTTGACCTGAAAATCAACAGACAGGCATCCCAGATAATACCGGGACTCTTCCGGCAGAAAGGGTCAGGGGGTTACAGGTATGGAAAAATCAGTAAGGCGGGCGGACTATACACCGATACGCAGTCTCTGCGTTGTCAGGTATAAGTCATTTCGGGCGAGCGCTCCGGGCTGCTGTTGCTTGAACGGCAACACGGATTCCGAGTAGATTTCCCCGAAAAGGATGGTACAGGCGATACCCGGTATCTTTTTCACCTCTTTTACAAACCGGCCCCCTTTTTGGGACCTTATTTGTAAATCAGCGTGAAGGTAATCCTTGAAAAAAGAGACCAGGCCAATGTCTATGAGGTGGTGCTGTGTTGAACTTTCCGGTTCTGAATGATCATGAGCCGTATGCCCGTGCTTTTTTTCAGAATGATGCGCTTCGTATGCAGCATGAACGGCAAGTTTGAAGTCATGGTTCCCGAGCGATCCGAACACGGGGAAGACAAACGTTCCCAGAACCAGCAATGTCAGAATCCGTCTAAACATGGGGCGCAAGATATACGTAAAAAGGGCGGCTGTCAACTATATACCGCCGTTTCCGCTGCAGGTTGTACATGCCGTTACAACTTCAAACAGAATTCCCACAGACCTTTTCTGAAAAGAGAACTATTTTGATCCCAGTGTAAAACCGGCCTGATGGTTCAGGCCGGGCAACATTAAAACAAATTGGGGGGACGTATGAAACTCTGTTTGAAGCAGATTGCATTTTCTCTGTGCGTGCTTTTACTCTGGGCAGCAGTACTGGTGTGGTATTCCAAACCGGTTGAGGCAGTGGCAAAATGCACGGTATCTTCAGGACAGAATGATCCGGGCATTTCCGCTTCCCGGACGGTCACGACGACCGCGGGGATTTAACGGAATCCCCTTAGGGATTGCAGTGGAAGTGCCTGATTAGTATTTGGGGGCCTTGATGCAGCACCGGATTATCCGCTGCGTTTCTCCCGTCCCAGAATACCGGTCATGCATCCCATGGCCCCGTAGGCCTTGCGAAGTTCATCCACTGGCACGGGGATACAGGTAAGCCCCTGGGATTCATAGATCTCAAGGGTTTTGGGATTCCTGGCCGGCAGCATGATCTTTTTGGGCCCCAGGACCACAAAGTTGAAGGCCATATTGTCGCTGGCCTCTCCCAGGTCGGCCAGGTCCATGACCCGGAGCCCTTTTTCTCTGAGCAGGCAGATCAGGCTGTGGGGGGTTCTTCTGGGCCAGACAAAGGCCAGGTCTTTGTCAACGATCCGCATCATGCCCATGAAATGCATGCATCCATAGGGCATATCAAAGGCATGGACCCGGACCCCTGTTTCGGAGAGCAGGTTCGTAATCTGGCTGATGGCATCCTGGCTGGTGCGCAGTCCCCTGCCGATCACGGCGGTTTCATGGTCTATCCACATGAGGTCCGCCCCTTCGAACACAGCGGTTCCGGTCAGCACCTTAATCACCGGGATATTCAAATTCCCAAGGGTTCTTGCCACCCGGACCTCTTCCCCGGCCCTGACAGTGGATGCCGGCCGGGCCAGAACAGCGCCCTGGGGGGTCATGGCAAAAAGATCGGCGCAGTACAATTGGTTAGGGGTGACCCCGGCGCTCCTTTCAAGGTAATGGACCCGGACATTGTTTTCCCGGTACATCTCCACCATATAGTCATGCTCCGCCCTTGCCCGGCCGATATCCAGGGATTCTGCGAACTGCAGTTCGTTGGCCTTTTCCGGCGGGATATCCATCTCTTCTCCCGGCCTGTGAACCAGGACCGATTTAAGGGGTTTCCACTCACTGTCAATACCGCAGTCCGCCCATAAATCGCCTAACTCCTGCCCATGGCTGCGGACCCGCGGGGACCATCCGTCTCCGCCGTAAGCTGCCGTGCCAAAGGAATCGGCCATGGGACTGGCGGATTCGGATTCATTATTTTTTATAATCTCGGACATGGATCATTTCCTTTTCAGTTCAGAATCGTTTATTTTACACTTATATAATTCATTCCGGCCCAAGTGAAAAGAAGGGATTTAACCGTGGTCAACGTATGTAACTCTTTTCAGACTCAATGACTCCAATAAGTTGCTTTTGTACAGGCAATCGCAGGCAAAATCCGAATAACGCATAAGTGTCCAAAACCTTTTGAAATTAAAAACCTACCAATTTATAGGCGATTGCCCCTGGGATTTAACTTGACCCCCAAACCTTTCAGTGCAAAATTAGGCCATGGCTATTGCGTATAAACATTACCCGGGCATGGAGGTGCTCTCCTGCACCGATGCCTTTGCATTTAAACCCCATATCCACGACAGATACGTGGTCTGGCTGAATACGGGATGCGGGGAACACTACAGCCTCAAGGGCGAAACCGATATTCTCCAGCCGGGCACCATCAGTATTTTCGAACCGGGCCTGGTCCATGCCAATCATCCCTGTGCGGCGGATAAACGCCATCTGTGCAGCTTCTATGTTGAGCCGTTTTTTTTTGAAGACCTGGCCATGCAGTGCAGCGACGGCGGTTCCGCCGCCTTTGGATTTGAAAGAAAAACTGTCAAGGACAGGGAACTCTGGGCCTGCCTGGCCCGTCTCCACCAGAGTTTTTTCTCTGAATCCCGGAATACAGACCTGGACTCCGGTGTGGTTGAAACATTTACTTCACTGGTGCTGCGGCACGGGGGTGCCAGGCTGAAAGAACTGCCCGGCAAGGGTTGCAGGTCTTTTTCCGACACCTGCGACTCCCGGGTAAACCAGGCAATTGATTATTTTCATGCCAACCTGGATCAGGAAATCCGGCTCAAAGCGCTGGCGGAAAACCTCGGATGCACCCAATTCCATCTTATCCGGCTTTTCAGGACCCATAAAGGCCTCTCCCCCCATGCCTTTTTACTCCAGATCCGGCTGGAACATGCCCGGAAAAGCCTTGGAAAGGGTTTACCCATATCAAGGATATCCGCAGCCGCAGGCTTCTCAGACCAGAGTCACCTCACCCGGGCCTTTAAGGCCCGGTACGGAATCACGCCCAGGGCCTACCAGAAGGCATGCTCTTAAAATATCGGTTGACTTAACGACCACTGTTCGATACATAAACCAGCAAACATTATCATACTCTCTGGATGAGCTTTTACGAACATTTTCCCGGATGCCCACAGGCATTTGCGGTAAATGTTTTGCATTATAGAGCCGTTGCCGCAGGTGCTGCCAGGCTGCCGGTAAAGGCCATAACCCCTTACACAGGAGGAAATATGCACACCCGGACCGTCAGCCCATGGATAATTCTTATCTCTTTGATAATGCTCTTTTCCCCGGCCCCCTCACCTGCCGGCATTAACGGGGGAGAAGCCCTTTACAACACGCTTGCCGCACAGGCCGGATCACCCGGACCCAAGGCGATGTTCACACGTATTAATGAGGCAGGGCGCGCCCTTGACTGGACCTCTGCAACCCCCGTGACATTTGAAGGCAATCTCAGGATTATCCGTCCGAAACCGGACGGGGAAAAGCGTCCGGCTGTTTATCTCCTGCGAAAAGTATCAGGTGAGATTTTCATCCTTGCCCTGCCCGGGGATCCTGCAGACCTGGCACCGGAGTCCTCTTCGGCATATGCAGGGCTGGACAGCCTGTTTAAAAGCAAACTCAGGTTTGAGGTGCTGCTGACAAAGGGAACCATTGACGGGGTCTCCCACACCTTTGCACAGCTGATGTCAAAGCCCGAGCCCCTGCTGCTGGACCGCCTGTTCAAAATATCCATTATCCTCATGCTGTTTTTCGTCATGGTGGGTATGGGCATGACACTGACAATCGGCGATTTCACCCTTTTGTTCAAACACCCCAAAGGGATTATCGTGGGAGAGATACTCCAGTTCGGGATCATGCCTTTGCTGGCCGTGGCCCTGGGATATCTCATGGGATTTCATACCTCTTATCCCTTTATCTTTGTGGGGATGGTGCTGATCACCGCCATCCCGGGCGGGGTCACCTCAAATCTCATGACCTATTACGCCAAAGGGGATCTTGCCCTGTCCATATCCCTGACCTCTTTTTCCACTGTGCTGTCCATATTTTTCACACCGCTGCTCCTGGCCCTATACTGCGCCAATATGCCTGATATTGTCATACCGGTAAAGGTGGTCATCCAGACCATAATGATACTGGTCATCATTCCCCTGGTCCTGGGAATGGCATTCCGCAAGAAATGGCCCCGGGCCGCGGACAGGGCCACCCCGTTTTTTTCAGCCCTGGGTATTGTCGCCCTTCTCGTGCTGATCGGTGCGGGCTTCATCGGGAATTTAAGCCTCTTTTCCGACACGGCCAGGTACGGCCTGAAGTTTTATTCAACCATTTTTACCGTGACCATGGCCGGAATGCTCCTGGGAATTGTATGTGCGAAACTTGCGGGTATAAACAATTACCAGTGCCGGGCCATTTCCCTGGAAACCGGCTTAAGAAACTCGGCCCTTGCCATGACCATTGCCCTGCTCATCCAGGATTCCATGGGGGATTTTTACTCGTCCATGTTCGTTACCTCGGGGCTTTTCGGGCTGATCATGTACCTTGCCGGCATCATTGCCATCTTTTTATACCCCCATATCCTGCCGCTGGAAAAAGAAGACGCGCAGGAGAAGGTAAAGGAGTCCGTCATCCGGTAAGGGATCGCGCAAAAATCAACTATGGGACCGCGCAAAAATAACTTCACCTAGTCTGTTTACAAAAACCCTTAAAACATTGGGTATTTTGCAAACAGAAGGTGAACTAATTCCTGCGCGATCCCTATGTGAAGTTATTTTTGCGCAATCCCTAAGAATAAAAGAAATAAGCCGGGGAGCCATAAACGCTTAGTCAGAGGCTTTATGCTTCAAATGGGCCAGGACAGCC
>JAKSAX010000588.1 GCA_022361395.1 Desulfobacterales bacterium
CTGTTCCGCCATCATTATATGTCTCCTGTATTATAATTTGCGGTTATCAATGACCCGGACAGCTTTGCCCTGGCTTCTTTCAATGGTTTTGGGTTCCACGAGGGCCACCTTGGCAGATACCCCCAGGTGCTCCTTGATATCGTGGGAGAGTTTGGCTTCCATGGCCTGGAGTCCTTTGATGTCGTCGCTGAATGAGGTTTCATCGATCTCCACCTTGACGGTAAGGGTATCCAGGTTGTCGATCCGGTCCACCTCAAGCTGGTAGTGGGGGGCAACCTCCCGGGTTTCCATGAGAACGCTTTCGATCTGGGACGGGAATACGTTAACCCCCCGGATGATGAGCATATCATCGGTTCTGCCCGTGGGCTTGTTCATCCGGACATGGGTCCGGCCGCAGGTGCAGGGTGTCGGATTCAGGGAGGTAATGTCCTTGGTTCTGTAGCGGATAACCGGAAACGCCTCCTTGGTGATGGAGGTAAACACCAGTTCCCCGGTTTCCCCTGCCGGAAGGGGTTCCAGTGTATCCGGGTCAATGATCTCCACGATAAAGTGGTCTTCAAATACGTGGAGCCCTTTTTGCTCCTCATAACATTCAATGGAGACACCCGGTCCCATTACTTCGCTTAACCCGTAGATATCAATGGCTTTCAAGTCCAGCTTTGCCTCCAGTTCCTGGCGCATCTCCTCGGTCCAGGGCTCTGCACCGAAAATACCGGATTTAAAGTGGAGATCCTTGAAATCAACGCCCATTTCATCGGCCACCTCTGCCAGGTGGAGGATGTAGGAGGGGGTGCCGCAGAGCAGGGTGGGTTTAAAATCCTGCATAATGGTAATCTGGCGTTTTGTGTTTCCGCCGGATACAGGGATGACCGAGGCGCCCAGGCGCTCAGCCCCGTAATGGGCGCCTAAGCCCCCTGTAAAAAGGCCGTAACCGAATGCATTATGGATGATGTCGCCGCAGGTTCCCCCGGCAGCGGAAAAACTGCGGGCCATGAGATCTGCCCAGGTGCTGATATCCCGTTTGGTATATCCGACCACAGTGGGTTTGCCTGTGGTGCCGGAGGAGGCATGGATCCTTACCACCTGGTCCATGGGAACGGCAAACATATCGTAGGGGTAGTTGTCTCTCAGGTCTTGCTTGGTGGTAAAGGGCAGGCGGCGGAGGTCATCCAGGCTTTTGATGGCAGCCGGGCTTATCCCGGCTTTATCATAGGTCTTCTTGTAAAAGGGGACCGTGGCATAGATCCGGTCAATGGTGGTTTGCAGCCTCCGGAGCTGGATGGCTTCCAGGCCTTCCCTGGGCATGGTCTCAAAATCAATGTCGTAAATGGGCATTTTCGTCTTTCTCCTACAGATATGTGAACCCGGCAACTGCCGTTGGTAAGCTCACCTTTATTTTAATTCACCTTTGAACTCTGGTTTGCGTTTTTCCAGGAATGCACTGGTTCCCTCCTTGGCATCTTCGCTGCTCATGGTCAGGCCAAAGGCATCGTTTTCAATCCTGCACCCGGTTTCAAGGTCTGTGGCAGTACCGTTCTGGATGACTTCCTTTGCCGCTCTCAGGGCGACTTTTCCCTTGGATGCAATGAGATTGGCTGTTTTAAGCACCTCTTCCATCAGGGTGTCCGGGGAACATATTTTGTTGATCATACCATATTCCAGGGCCTTGTCAGCCTTGATGTTTTTTCCGGTAAATACCAGTTCCTTTGCCCTGTTGTTTCCCACAAGCCTTGCCAGGCGCTGGGTACCGCCAAATCCCGGAATAAGTCCCAGGTTGATTTCCGGCAGGCCGAATACCGCCTTTTCCGAGGCATAGATAAAGTCACAGGCAAGGGCGGCTTCACTGCCGCCGCCCAGGGCAAACCCGTTTACTGCGGCAATGGCGGGGATGGGAAGATCCTCTATTTTGGAAAACACCTTCTGGCCCTTGCGGGAAAAGTACTTGGCCTGGAGGGGATTCATCTTGACCAGTTCGGAAATGTCAGCGCCGGCCACAAAGGCCTTGTCTCCTGAACCTGTGAGGATAAGCACCCGTACGTCACTGTTGGCCATGATCTGGTCAAGTGCTGCATCCAGTTCGTCAAACAGGGCGTTGTTCAGGGCGTTCAGCGCCTTGGGACGGTTAAAGAAGATGGTGGCGATGTTATTATCGATTTCAAGAATAATGTTTTCAAAAGACATGTGCTTCTCCTTTCTTCTCAGTTATAGGTGTTTTGGATTTGTCGCATTGATATATTTTTCGATCCCGTCGGTGATGGCATTGCAGATATCATCCCGATAGGACTTGGTCATCAGGCGCTTGCACTCTCTTTTATTGCTGATAAAGGAGGACTCAATAAGAATTGAGGGCATCCGGGCACCGAGAAGTACATAAAAGGGTGCCTGTTTTACCCCGAGATCCTTGATATTGTTATATTTTTTCTTCATCCCGCCTACGATGGACTTGTGGACATCATTGGCCAGGCGGGTGGATTCTTCGATTTTTGCATGTTTCATCAGGTCGCTTAGGATATACTCCAGGTCTGAAATATTTTTCTCCGAGGTGGCATTTTCACGGGCAGCCACTGCAATGGCCTGTTCATCAGTGGCCAGGTTCAGCATATAGGTTTCAATACCGGCCAGTTTTTTGTTCCGGGCCGCATTGCAGTGCATTGAGATAAACAGGTCTGCCCGTTCGGTATTGGCAATGGCGGTCCGTTCCTCCAGGGTGAGCTTTCTGTCCGTTGTGCGGGTCAGCAGTACTTCGCAGTTGAGGCGTTTGCGCAGTTTGGCAGCCAGGTTCTTGGAGAGTTTGAGCACAATGTCCTTTTCCCAGACCCCTTTGATATACCCGGGGGCGCCCGGGTCTTTGCCGCCGTGGCCCGGATCTATGACGATCTTTCTCACCCCCAGGGCCAATTGCCGGGCAATGTCCGAGGACTTGAGGTTGTCCGTGGTGATCCGGTCTGTTTTTTCAGGGGGATCTTCCGGTTTTTTATCCAGGGTGGCCTGCATTTCGGCCATGGGATCCGCAGCCCTGCCGTTTTTCCCCCATACGTCGATTACAATGCGGAAGGGATCTTTCAGGGAAAAGATCTTGTAGTTTTCAAAGGCCTTGATATCCACGACCACCCGGACGGTATGGTTTTGGTATTGTCCGGCCCGGGCCTGTTTGAGCAGGTTGTCGTTAATGGGGGTGTGCTCTGCCACCCCTTTGCCCAGCCGTGATTTTTCAATGTCCATGTAAAGCCGCTGAAAGGGCTTGTTAAGCTTGGGATCCTTCTTTAACAGGCGATAGGTATAGGGCCTTTCCGCATCGGCATTCACAACAATACGGGTGTATTCCGGGTTTGACCAGAAGCGCAGGCCGGTCACCAGGGTGTCTCCTTTGGGGACGGGTTCCGGTGGTGTTGATTTTTCAGGCTTGGGTGGAGGAGCGGGAACAGCTGTTTTTACTTTTACGGGTTTTGCCCGGACCGGTTTTGCCTTCTTGGTTTCGGCCGGCCGGTCGGCCTTCCTGTTTTTCAGCTGCTGCCTGTACCTGGCAATGGCTGCATCATCCCGGGTCTCTTCTTTTTTTGATTTGAGCACCTTGATCAGGGATTTGGGAGCGGGCAGGGCTGCCAGGGATTTTTCCAGGGGTTTTGTCCGTTTGCTGTAAGCGCTTTCAGGGTATTTGCGTTTGATCCGGGTGAGCAGGTCCCTGCTCCGGTCACTGTAGACGGGATTCCGGGAGCGCCTGTAAAGCTGGAGGTAAAGTTCGGCAGCCTTATACATCCCTGCCGGTGCCCAGGAGCTTGAGGGGTGGACCCGGTAAATGCTTTCATACTTTTCAATGCAGGAGAGCCAGGATGAGACCCGCTGGCTGGCCGTCGGAGAATTCTTGAGTTTTTTAAGGCAGGTATCGGCCCTGAGGTACTTGTTTTTTGCTTCACTGGCCCACACCGGTGCAGCCGCCGGTCCGAAACCGGTCCAGCCCAGAATCACCCAGAGGAGCATCAGGGCAAAAACCGGGGTGGAAATGGGCCGGGTTCGGATCATTGGGTCTGGTAAGCCTTTTGTTTGAGTTCATTGAGGAAGTTCAACGCATCAAGGGGGGTCATTGAGGCGATGTCCACACGGTCGAGCATGCGTTTGAGTTCCTGGTCGGCAGGCGCAAAAAGATCCATCTGGCCTGTGTCCCCGGTGATCTTTTTCTTTTTGGGCTTCCGTTTCTTTTTTGCCGGCGTGACAGGTTCAGGCGGCTGGGGGGACGGCCCGGTTTCAACGGTGGCCAGTACGGTTTTGGCAACATCGATGATCTGGTCAGGCACACCTGCCAGCCTTGCCACCTGGATGCCGTAACTCTTATTTGTCCCCCCTTCAACCAGACGGCGGAGGAAGACAATATTATCGTTGAACTCTTTTACCGCAATATTATAATTTTTAATCCTGGGTTTGGTTTTTTCCAGGCGGATCAGTTCGTGGTAATGGGTGGCAAACAGGGTTTTCACCCCTTTGTCATTCAGGTCGTGAAGATACTCAGCCACTGCCCAGGCAATGCTCATGCCGTCATAGGTGGAGGTGCCCCTGCCGATTTCATCCAGAATAACCAGGGAATTTTCCGTGGCATTGTTGACGATGTTGGCTGTCTCTTCCATCTCCACCATAAAGGTACTCTGGCCCGAGGAGAGGTTGTCCAGGGCACCCACCCGGGTGAATATCCGGTCGGTAAGGCAGACCGAGGCTTTCCGGGCCGGAACAAACGAACCCATCTGGGCCATGAGAACGGTCAGCGCCACCTGTCTCAGCACCGTGGACTTACCTGCCATGTTCGGCCCGGTGATCAGCAGTTGCTGGTTGGCGGTATTGTCCAGGCTGACGGAGTTGGGTACGTACCGTTCCCCCTGGATCAGTTTTTCCACCACAGGATGGCGGCCTTCGTCAATGGCGATGATCTGGCTGTCATTGATTTCCGGTTTGACATACCCGTTTTCCGAAGCCACCCGTGCCAGGCCCTGGAGCACGTCTATCCTTGCGATAAACCCGGCCATGGTGAGAATATCCCGGGTCCTGTCCACCACCTGGTCCCGGACCTTGCAGAAGATCTCATACTCAAGGGCGCTTCTCCGGTCCTGGGCGTTGAAAATGGTGGTTTCCACCTCTTTCATCTCTTCGGTGATAAACCGTTCCGCATTGACCAGGGTCTGCTTGCGGATATAGTGTTCCGGCACCTGACCGGACTGGGCACGGGAGACCTCGATAAAATATCCAAAGACCTTGTTGTATTTGATTTTCAGGGAGGAAAGCCGGGTCTTCTCCTTTTCCCTGGCCTCGGTCCTGGCAATCCAGGATTTCCCGTCCCGGGTGATGGCCAGAAGGTCGTCCAGTTCTTTACTGTACCCGTCATTGATCAGGTTGCCCTCATTTAGCACGTGAACCGCATCTTCGCGGATGGCATGATTGATCAGGTCCGACAGCTCTCCCAGGCGTGCAATAAGGGACTGCTGGTCCTCAAGCCGGCTGCCGTTGAGCAGCGGGGAGTCAAAGCCGGACAGGTCTTCAAACAGGCGGGGCAGGTTGAGCAGGGAGTTCCTCAGGGATATCAGGTCCCTGGCATTGCCCTGGCCCATGGAGATTTTGCTGCCCAGCCGTTCCAGGTCATAGACGGATTTCAGGTGATCCATCACAGACTGGTGCACCTGGGGAGCAGTCAAAAGCTCTTCCAGGCTGTCCAGGCGGTGCCTGATCTGATCCTTATTCACAAGGGGATACCGGACCCACTGCTTTATCAGGCGTCCGCCCATGGCTGTCACTGTTTTGTCCAGCACAAAGATCAGGGTTCCCTTTTTATCCTGGGTCTGGATATTGGAGAGCAGTTCCAGGTTTTTGCAGGAGCGGTCGTCAATGACCAGAAAATCCTCAAGGTCATAGGGGGCTATCTTGAAGATATGCCGGGTATCCTGCATCTGGGTCTCTTCCACATAGGACATCACAGCACCTGCAGCAGATACCGCTGCCTGCTGCCGCTCGATGCCGAACCCTTCAAGGCTCCGGGTGGCAAACTTTTCCACCAGCCGTTCCCTGGCCTCCTCCAGGTTAAAGGCCACCCGGGGAAGATAGGTGATCTGCAGGCCTGAAAATGCCTGCCTGACCTGGGAGTAGACCGGATCTGTTTCAAAGGCCGCCGGCAGGAGAACTTCCCTTGGGTCCAGCTTGAGGGCCTCGTCAATCAGGGCAGCCGGAATGGCTCCGGAGGAACGGTTTACCTGGCAGACCCTGAAGGTGCCGGTGGATATATCCAGGCAGGCAAGGCCTGCATGGTCCTTGACTTTGGAGATGGCCAGAAGGAAGTTGTTGGACCCCTTGTCCAGGAGGGATTCGTTAAGGATCATTCCCGGGGTAATCACCCGGACAACCTCTCTTTTGACCAGGCCTTTGGCCAGTGCCGCATCTTCCACCTGTTCGCAGACCGCCACCTTGCAGCCCTTGCTGATGAGCTTGGCAATATATACGTCTGCGGCTTTATAAGGCACCCCGCACATCGGGATGGGCTCGGTGTCGTTCTTGTTTCGGGATGTCAGGGCGATTTCCAGGATACCGGCTGCTTTAACCGCATCATCATGGAACATTTCATAGAAATCTCCCATCCGGTAAAAGAGTATGGCATCCTGGTATGTCTCTTTGATGGCCAGGTACTGGGCCATCATGGGCGTTTGTTTTTTTTTACTCATGGATGGTAATGGGGGAGCCTTAAGCCTCTTCTTTTGCCGGTGTTTCCGGTGCTGCCGCTTCCGGTGCTTTTTCGGCATCAGCATTGGCGGCAGCATCTGCAGCATCAGTGTCTAACTTATTTTTAATATAGGGATCATGAATAAACACATCCAGCCGGGTTTTCAGAGTGTTGACTTCCCCTTTAAGGGTTTCAATTCTTGCATCCCTCTCTTTTACTTCTCGCCCCAGGCGAAAGGCGGTAAACAATCCCCTGAGGCCGATGAGCAAAAGGCCGAGGCCAAAGCAGATGCCCCAATAGGCAATATTGGGAAGGGCTTTGGCAGTATAATTCAGGGATGATATTTTAAAATCAATGTGTAATGCCGTGGCTGCCAGGAAGTACTCCTGGTTCTGGTAGACAAGGGTGCCCAAAAGGCCCAGGATAATAAGCAAAAATATAATTTTAATAGTCTTCATTCATCCTCTCCGTTTTAAATTAGCAGGTGCGTTATAAATTGAAGGTGATCATAGATCAAATTTTTATTTTTTTCAATTCTTCTTTTGGGCTTCTTACCGGTTTTAAGGGCCTTTGAATATTGAATCTCGGTAACTTTGACCCAGAAATTTCATGACATTCTGCTTACTTTATGAAAAAGTGTTTTCACTACTAAATAACTGCACCTGTTTTTCAACATTATTGAGCAAAACAAAATGTCACCCTCCGGGCGAAGTGTTTTTACCTCATCCGCTGCGTTACAGGCCGTTCGCGGTAAAAACTACAGCTTCACGCCCTGTGCCTTTCGGATAAGGTAAAAACACTTCGTGAAATTTCCGGTTTGACCCGGGGAGGAATCAGAGGAAAACCGGATTAATGTATTCCACCTGTTTCCGGTCCGGGAAAAGGGACCAGTTCAAGTCTTCATGGGGCGTTTCAGGGACAATCATGCAGGACAGGTGGATGTGGGAGAGGAGTTTTGATTTCTTGGTCCGGGTATCAAAGGTCCGGCCGATAATCCGGTCCCGGGATATCCCGGTGCCGGGGACCAGGTCCCGGTCCACATCCAGGTGGGAGTATACCATGACCAGGTTTTTACCTCCAAAGCCCGGTGACGGAAATCCGGGCGGGGTATATGAAATCACCATGGTCCGGCCCAGGAGGTCGTCGGCTACATTGAGCAGGGTGCCGTCAAACATGGCCGGGACCCTGCTGCCGGGGGGCAGTGCGGCGATCTGGTTATTGTCCCTGTAAAAACAGATATCAATCCCTTCATGCACTGCATGGCGCCGGCCGAAATCCGCCCACCATTTGTCCGGGCTGTCCTGGAGCATTCCCGGATAGAAAAGCCAGTCAATACCGGTGTCCCCGGTGCCGCCGGTGTCCGGAGACAATCCGTTTACAGAGGCAATGCGGTCAAGGTACCGGGGGAACGCTTTCATCAAAGGGCTTTCAGGATAATCTTATGGCCCATGAGATTGATATCTTCAATGATCCCCCGGATCTCTTTCTGCTCTCCGAGAAGTCCCCTGAGGATAAATTTTCCCTCTCCGTCCGGGGTAATGGCAGCCACATTTTCCATGATAAGCTCTTCTGTCTCACCCTGTTTTAGATATACGTTTGATTCGCACATGAGTCTGGTCCTTTATCTTTTGGTTGTAACCGGCACTTTTATCAATTCCGTTTTCGCGCCGCAGGTCCTCCGGCTCTGGCTGTTTAACACCGGACAGCATCCGGATGCAAGAGATTTACACGCGGAGGGCTGTTTTTTTCCAGGTCAATGACGGCGCCTGCGCCTGATCTGCTCATACTGCAGTTTACCACAAGGCTGTTTCCGAGCACAGCCTTGCCCGGCTGCTCGTGGACATGGCCGCAGAGAACCAGTCCGGGGGAGGCCTGCTCAATAAACAGGGCCAGGTTTTTACTTCCGGCTGAAATCTTTCCGCCGACCCTGTCGCAGATCCCTTTTGGCGGCGGATGGACCACCAGTATGGTATCCATGTCCATGGGAGAGGGCAGGGAAGCCAGCCGTTTTTTTTCATTGAGGCAGATCCGTGAAGCAAAGGGGAGTAAAAAGGTGCCGCCGGATCCCACAAAGGAGAACCCGTTGATTTCACGGGGGGTGTGGGTCAGCAGGTCCAGGTTGTCTGCCTGTGCAATATGGGGTTCTGTCCTGCGAAAGTCGGTGTTGCCGCGTACTGCCAGTACCGGAACCGGAAGGCTGTCCAGCTGGGCCAGGCTGGTCCGCCAGTTGAAAAAATGTGACAGATCCCCTGCAGCCACCACAAGGTCCGGGGAAAATTTTTCCAGAACTGCATAAATGGTTTCAATATGCTCTTTTTTTCCATGGATGTCGGCAATGGCGTAGATTCGCACGGCAGCCTCCTCAGATAAGAACGATATAACCGCCGAACAGGGCTAGACAGATGATGATAAAGATAAAAAGATAGATCCGCTTTTTGCTTTTTTTCTCTTTTACCCTTTCTGTGGCGATATGGTTTTGATGGGGGGCCAGCGGTCTTGTCCCGGATACCGGTGAGTCAACGGGCAGTTCATCCTCCGGCAATGCCGGGGGGGAGGGAATTTCCTGTTCGGATCTGCCGTGGGGTTGCCCGGTACCTGTCTCCGGCAGCCGGCGTTCTCCGGCCGGGGCTGAAATGGAAAGTTCCCTGGCGCACTCCCTGATGATGGTGCCGTTGATCCGTTTTTGGTTTTTAACATACCCCGTCAGCAGGGCATGGTCACATAGAATGTTGATTTTTCTGGGCAGGCCTTTTGAAAACCTGTGGATCTGCTGGACAGCGTCCGGGTCGAAAATAGTCCCGGAAGTCCCTGCCACCTGAAGCCTGTACTTGATATATTCCTCAGTCTCTTCAAAGACCAGGGCATCTATATTGTAGTTCAGGGTGATCCTCTGTTTCAGCGCCCGGCTGGCCGGTCTTCCCAGGGTGCCCCTCAGTTCGTTCTGCCCCACAAGAAAGGTGTGGATCAGGCTCTGTCCCTCTTTTTCAAAATTGGAAAACAGGCGGATCTCTTCTAAAAGCGTATCCGAGAGCAGCTGGGCCTCATCAATGACCAGAAGTACTTTCCGGTTCTTTGCATTTGCATTTCTCAAAAATCGTTCAAAGTTGATGAGAAAACGATTTTTGGATTTAAACTCCTTCTTGCTGCCGAAAGCCGCTGCAACATAGTTCAGAAAATCAAGGCTTTCCAGGTTGGGATTGGTCACCGCCACCCGGATGATATTCTTGTCCAGGCTTTTAAACAAGGCGTTGATTAAGGTTGTCTTGCCTGTTCCCACATCTCCGGTCAGCAGGAGAAGGCCGGTGTGCCCATCCCCCTGAATACCGTATTTCAACATGGAAATGGCTTCCCTGTGCTTTTCGCCCAGCCAGAGAAACGTGGGATCCGTGCTGATTTGGAAGGGCAGTGCGTTTAATCCGTAAAATGATCTGTACATAGTGTAAGGTCTGGTAAAAATGAGGTTTCTGTCAGATATCTTAACTCCACTGCAAAGGATTTATCAGCCTGCATGGGATAAATCAAGATATATTGTAGGCCGGTGTCAGGTCTTGGTTCAGGCATCCGGCTGGTTCTCCGGACCGGATAATGCCGCGATGACCCGGTCGATCTGGTCGGGTTTAAACCAGTCCCGGTGGGTGGCGTCTATCTGGATGCGCCGGACCCTGCCCCGGGCATGGGTTCGAAGTTTGGGATCGAATTTTTCCATCCAGTTTATGGTATCCATGACAATGATGTCTCCCTGGTAGGGGCGGGGAATATAGGATTTGTATGCCTTCCAGAATGCCGCTTCCATCAGTCTGAACTGAGTGGCCTCGGGAACAGGGATGCCCAGCCGCCCGTACAGGTTCCCCCTTTTCTCATCCAGGGCAAGGAGGTACATGTGTATTTTTTCCCTGGTTTTGGGGATGATTTTTCTCAGGATATGGCGGATGCCGAATCTGAACATCCCTTTTACATGGTGCCCGACAAAGGAGGACATCCCTTTTGTCTGCCAGAATTCATCAAGGAAGACCAGTTGCTCAACCTGTTTTCCCATACTCACCAGCTGGGAGGCGATTTCAAAGGCGGCAATGGAGTACCTGCAGAATCCGATGATGATATAAGGGCCTGAGGGATCTGCATGGGTGATTTCCCTGACATTGTTCCGGGCGATTTCCCAGAGGTCCATGGGGATGATCCGGTTCTTTACCGTTTTATGGGCAAAAACGGTAAGGGTATAAAAGGCGTGGCCGTTCAGGTCCTGTTTCCCATAGGCGTCTGTATCCTCATTTGTTCCGGCGATAAAAAATATTGAGGCCTTGTTTCCCTTGGGTTTAACAACCTTCAGGTTACTGAATACAAACCCCGTG
Source organism: Desulfobacterales bacterium (assembly GCA_022361395.1). Lineage (GTDB taxonomy): Bacteria > Desulfobacterota > Desulfobacteria > Desulfobacterales > Desulfobacteraceae > Desulfobacter. The sequence goes on from JAKSAX010000588.1 coordinate 11,041, forward strand.
TCCTTTTCCCTCAATACCTTTGCCAGGTCCCGGAGCACCGGATACCTGAATATGGCCAGTACCGGAACAGAGATGTTGAATTTTTTCCCAATGGCGGTGACAAGACGTATGGCAGTCAGGGAAGAGCCGCCGATATCAAAAAAATTGTCCCCCGGATCAACAGCGCTGAGGTTTAGAATCTCTTTCCATATGCGGATCAGCCCGGATGCATACTCATCCTTGTCCGTGGCCGCCTGAACCGGTTTATCTGCCGCCGCCGGGGGCGCTTCGGCACCTGTACCGGAAAGCCACTCTGTTTCAAGGGTGGTATAATTGATTTTTCCGGAGGGCGTATAGGGCAAATCGTCTGCCATGCGGACTTTTGAGGGAATCATATAGTCGGGAAGCCTGGATTTAAGCCAGGTTTTGAATGCTGCGGCTGTCAGTCCGGGGCGGTCTTTTTCCGTCACAATGAAAATCGTGGTCATGACATTGCCCTGGCTGTCCCTGGACACGGCAACAGCCGCTGCTGAAACATCCGGGTGGGTCAATGCGGTTTTTTCAATCTCGGCAGGTTCCACACGGTACCCGCTGATTTGGATCTGGCGGTCAATTCTGCCCAGGAAAATAATCTCTCCGGAAGGCAGCATAAAGGCGTTGTCCCCGGTTTTGAAGAAACGGTTCTCCGTCTGGGGGCCGCCTAATTTCTGGTA
>JAKSAX010000577.1 GCA_022361395.1 Desulfobacterales bacterium
CACTCCCGGGGGATAACTGGCCGTAACACCATTGAAAAATTACCATCAAGATGCGAATTGGGGTGTGGAATGTGAGTTTCGATACAATCTCCATAGGAAATGAGAAAACGTGGTTTGCCGCCTTTTTTCCTCAGGTTTAGTTCAACAGATTTAATCTTTCATCTCTGTAAATCCGGGTTTTCTGAAGTTGATGCTAACTTTTTATTCTGATATTTGCCAACGGTTTGGCTATAGATGAAAGATAAAACCCTATACATAATCCTCCCCTCCTGAATCAAATATTTTTCAAATTGTTTTTGCTATGATCAACATACTTTTTGAAGGCAAAACAGTATAACCAATCTGATCCAAAAACTGCCATGCTGTATTTGGGAATTGAAGATAAAGACGTTCATCGTGTTTTAATGAACGAAATCGGCTGAAAAGGAGGGGAATCTGATTGCCTCCGCAGAAGAGGATCTAAGGTTTCACAGGATGTTCTGCCTGCATTCGGGAAACAGCCGCCTGCTGGGGATCTGGGACAACCTAGTCAACCATGTCAAGCTCTTTCTCTTTATGGAAAAGAGTGGCTACGGCATTAACAGCGAATGGGTCAAAACCCATACCGACCTGTTAACGGCCATCGAACACCGGAATCTGGGACTGGCGGAAGCCCATTTGAGAATCCACCTGGAAAGCGGGCTTCAATACCTTCTCAGGCATGCCTTTAACCAGCCGGCCCCGGAATAATTTTTGCCCGCAGCCATCACCCCAGTTTGAACCGGAACGTTCTGAAGTGTTTTGGATAATCGGGTGTTTCCTTGAAAATCAAAATATAATACCGGTACAGCAGTGTACCATGGGGATCTGAATCAATTTTTTGTGATTTATCTGCCAGGCTCTAAGATCTATCGGTTGAATTGTCCGGCCAGTGTCCTGGATATCAGAAGTAATTCTCCCTTGAGTATCTCAATCTTTTCCGGGGTCATCCGGGACGCCGGTCCGGACACAGAAATAGCATAAGAGGGCGGATCATTGTTAAATACCGGGATGGATACACACCGAAGTCCCAGGCACCATTCCTCGTCATCAACGGCGTATCCACGGTCCCGGATTTTTTTCAATTCAGCCTTGAAGTCTGCTTTGGATACTATGGTCTTTTCCGTGAGAACCTTGAATTCCGCGGTTTCAATATAGGCATCCTGCTCAGCATCGGAGCGGAAGGAGAGGATGGCTTTGCCCATGGCAAGGGTGTGGACCGGGGAGCGGTCCCCGATTTTTGAGTCGAATTTAATGACCTCAGTACCCGGTACCGTGTCAATGGTAATGATATCGTTGCCTTCCAGGCGTCCCAGGTTTACGGTCTCCCCATAGGTGGCGGAGAGTTCCCGCATGAAAGGCCGGGTGATGGACCGGATTCCGTCAATATCGTCAATTTGATTTCCGAGTTCAAAAAGCTTTAAGGATAAGCGGTATCTGGAACGGGAATCTTTGAGTACGTAACCCAGTTCGGCGAGCGTAGCTAAAAACCTGTGGCTCGCACTGCGGTTCTGACCGAGTAATTCCGCTGTCTCTGAAACAGAGAGGCTTTTATTTTTTGCCAAAAGTTCAATAACCTGCAACCCTTTTTCAAGAGTCGATATTTTATAGTATGCTTTTTTTTTATCTGCCATGGAGCCTTACACTGCAATTGAGGTGATAAACTGTCCGATTAAAACATGCGGTATACCTTTATGCAAACACAAAATCTTTACATAGTAGGTACAATTTTCAACAGGTCAAGTGATGGGTGTCAACAAAACAATTTCCGAATAAGGCATGCTGTAAATGTGATTTGATCTGGAGGTTTGCAGGCCATCCAGCCCCCTTTAAAATCCGGCAAGCAGTTCCTCGATGGTCATCTCCCCGTCGCGGAGCAGGGCCTGGAGGGCAACCCCCTGCAGGCCTGAGATAAAGCAGATGGCCCTGGCCCGGTTGGTTTCTGCCGGTGCGTATCTGTTCATGGCCGCTTCAAAGGCATCCACGAACCGGTCGTAAATGGCCTGGCACTTGGTGATAATGGGACCCCGGATACCGCTGAACTCTGCGGTTAGCGAGGACAGGGCAATGATGGTGGACGGCTGGTGGTTGAAGCGGTCCAGGAAGATGTCGTGGATGCCTTTAACCATTAGGTCGTACTCCTGGTGGCCCTCTTCTTCAAGAAAGGCAATATAGGGGTCAAAGCTCTGGTTTAAAACCTCCAGAACCTCTTCCAGTATATCTGTTTTGGAACTGTAGTGATGGAAAACGGCCCCGGTTGTCATTCCGATATGATAGGCAATGTCCTGGATCGTTGTCTTATGGTAGCCCAGCCGGGCAAACAGGTAAATGGCTGTGTCCAGTATCCGTTTCCTGGTGGCGATTCGTTTGGCTTCCTTCTTGTTCCGCGGTGCTGCCATCATACTCCTTTAATGTATCCTGTACACAGGGAAAATATCAGCGAACGACAAACACCCTTCCGCCGCTGTCCAGTTCCCTGCCGCCGCTGTATACCTGTCCGAGATTCACATCCAGTCCCATGGCCGACAGGGGGCCGTCGGATTCTCCTGACCAGATCCACCATCCCGATGTTTTGAAGTCCGGGTGAAGCTTGGGGCCGAGTCCGGCTAATTCATCTCCGGTGGGCATCCGCCATTGGGTATCTTCAAGGGTCCGCGCCCATTGGCAGGCCTGGTACCAGTTCATGTCCCTGTCCGGTCCGGTCATCCATCTGAGAGGTCGTCCCATTGGGTCCTGAATGGTGTCCGGAACGGAAACCTTTGTTCCGCAGGTGGGACATGTGACGAATTCGTGTTTCGGGGCCATTCTTTCCTGCTTTTCATCTGCTTAGGATCTTATTTATTCCCAGGAGTGTTTTTGCATTATCTGTCAAAAAGGTCAAGGATGAGTATGGGTTGGAACCTGGAAAAAAAGGGGATTAAACCCTGTCAATTAAATTACATTTCATTCTGCCCCGGGGATATTCGACTCTGAAATATACAAGGGTTCGGCTTTAAGCCCGTTGGGAGTATTTTTCAGTTCTTTTTCCAGATCAATCAGCATCACCATGGTTCTGTAGTTGTTTACCAGTATTTCGAAAAACCGTTTTTCATAGGATGATATCTTTGACCTGAAGTTAAAGGCGATAATGGAAAGATCAGCCTCGTTGTATGTAATGAAATTCCTGACCGGCGCGTCAATAAATTCCAGGACCCTGGGGTCAAGGGGATTTTGTTTCAGGAAGTCGGCCGTGGAATCGTAGGCATCCATGTCATCGGATATGATTTCGGCCTTTTTCCTTGATATATTAATGGGGGCAAGGGATTCGTTGGGGATCATAATGGTGTCTGACTTCTGGATTTTTTCGGACACAGACTTGAATACATAGCCGGAGAGGTTTTTCTTTTCATCTGCCCTGGTAATAAATACAGCTTCGTAATCCTTGAGCAGAAAAGAGGAGAGATGTTCAAACTCAGCCCCTGATTCCGCCAGGTTCTCCAGGGAGATCATCAGGGAATCTGAGTACCGCACAAGGTCCCTCAGCCTGAAATCGTAGTTTTTTCTCAGGGTGATATCCTGAAACCAGACCAGTATTTTACCGGTGCTCCCTCCGGAGGCCATGGCCTTTGCTTTGATTTCATACCACCGCAGCGTGATATTGGAAAATGCCTCCACGGAGGAGATGTTCGTATACTGGGGTGTTTCGGATTCAGCCATTTCCAATACCTGGTCAAGAAGCTCGGGATTTACCAGGTCCTGGATATGGGTAATACCGTACTCCTGGAAAAGATCCAATGTCCTGCCGATGGAGAGAATGATCTGTCCCTGGCGGTCCATGATGAATACCGGGGCATCTGTCTGGGCCGGCAGTTCCACCAGTGCGCTGAGATGCCGTTGCCGGTATTTGAGGTTTGACCTGGCGATGACCTGGACAAAGAGGGGCACGACAAACGGGATGATGCTGTAATTATCTGTAAAAAAACAGATAATAAACCCAATGACTGCCGCACTGATATAGATTCGAAGTTTCCCCAGTTCAGCCAATACAAATCCCAGGAAAATCCCCGGTTTAAACTCATTTTTCATTGCAGTCATATCTTATTCCATCTGGTGCGCCCGATTTGTTTCCGGCATTACCATTATTATTCAGCAAAAATTAACCTATCCATATCACAGATGATGAGAGATGCTCAAGGTGAAGGAAAAAGTGTGAATTTTACAAAAGAGGCCACAGCAAGACACATGAGTAATATTATTACCTGTTTTCTAAAGGCCTCTTCATTGTGGAACCGGTGGAACAGAAAATTGCCGATCCCGATACCCGCAGCCAGGGGAAGCATAAAGCCAAGGGACAGGGTCACTACTTCCCGGGTTAGCAAACCGCTGACCAGGCAGGAAATCAGTGCAAAGGCATCCACTATGAGAAAAAAGGCAATCATTGATGCCCTGGATACGGCAACAGGCCTGTCCGATGAAAAGTAAAACAGTATCACAGGGGGGCCGCCCAAAGCAGAGACCCCGGTAAGAAACCCGGAGCACATACCGACCCCGGCAGTGGCCACCGGCCCTGTGGCCTGAACCTTTCTTTTTTGCCTGAGCAGGGCAAAACAGAGAACAATGATCACAATCGAAATAAAAATCCGTATGGGGGTAACTGGTACATAAATCAGCACCATGGTACCCAGGGGAAGTGTGAGAACCGCACCCAGGCCGATCAGTTTGAGCCCCTTCCAGTCCACCTGGTGAAAGACCTTGTAAAAGAGCCAAAGGCTGGCCGCCACATCCAGGCACAGGATAATAGGGGTGACCGTGGCCGGCGGAAACACCTGGGTCAGCATCAAGGCGCAGATCATGGCAAAACCGAATCCCGTATACCCCCTTACAACACCGGCACCGAATATGGCCATCCCGGCAAATATAATTCCCCAGTCCATTATTTCCCTTTTTTTTACAGGTTCTACTTTATTTTTAACAAGGGCAAGAATCCACTTAATTTACAAAAAGGTCAACAAAGATATGATAAAATAATTGCTTGGTGGTTGTTCCGGCCGGCCTGTGTTAGGGTGAGTGAATGAAAGTGTTTAATCGGAATATCGTTCCGGTCTGCCTGGGCCTTGTTTTGACTCTCTTCTTACCCGGCCCTGTTTTGTCCGGTTCCGATATCATAAATGCGGACTGCCCGGGGCAGGTCACCTGCCTCGTCCATAAGACCAGCCGGAGCCGGCTCTGCCTGGATCTTTCGGATAACAGAAAAGAATGCGTGGTGACCGGAATGGTTGGGGGAGAGCATATAACAACCGTTGAGGTGACGGGCAGGCCGGGTGATTCAATCCAACTGGAATTTAAAACGCTCACCGGAACTCCGGGATACACAATATCGGGTGACAATGCCTCAATTCACCGCCTGGGACAGGGGGAGGTCCGGATAAAACTGGGACCTGACTCCCCGTTAATCGAGATTTCACTGTCTGCCCACCCCTATGGCGAGTTTGAGATGAGATTAAAAAAACGCGATCCACTACTCCCTAACTAAAATACGGCCCGCCTCCAGAGAAGAGGGGGCCGTATCTCAATACTGACCGGGAGTGTGTGTGTCAGTCAGGATTTATTTTTCAGCACCGGTTTTCGGTACCTGTGTCATTTTATTTTTAAAATAGGCATTGGTCTCCTTTACGATGACCGGGGTCAGCAGGAGCAGGCCAATGAGGTTGGGAATGGCCATGAGGCCGTTGAAGGTGTCTGACAGGTTCCAGACCAGCCCCAGTTTTGCAACGGCGCCTACGCCTACAAAGAGAACGAATACAATCCTGTAGGGCATGACAGCCCCTTTTCCGAACAGGTACTCAATGGATTTTTCACCGTAGTAGCACCAGCCCAGGATGGTGGAGTATGCAAAGAGGATCAGACCGATGGTTACGATGTATGCCCCGCCCGGAATGCCGGCCTGGAAGGCGATTGTGGTCAGCTCTGCCCCGGTATGGCCGGAGTTCCAGCTGCCTGTCAGGATCAGGACCAGACCGGTCAGGGTGCAGACCACGATGGTATCGATGAATGTCTGTGTCATGGAAACCAGTGCCTGATCTACAGGGTGCTTGGTCTGTGCAGCAGCTGCTGCGATTGGAGCAGAACCAAGACCGGATTCGTTAGAGAA
>JAKSAX010000392.1 GCA_022361395.1 Desulfobacterales bacterium
CAGGGCCTGGCCGAATTCCTCGTAGAACTCGATATATTTTTCCTCTTCCATGGATTCCAGCAGGGAGAAGATCTGTTTGGTCAGGTTTTTCTGGATATTCCTGACCAGACGGTCTTCCTGGAGGATCTCACGGCTCACGTTGAGGTTCAGGTCCGGGGCGTCCACAACACCCTGGACAAAACCCAGGTACTCGGGCAGAAGCTCTTTACAGTCATCCATGATAAAGACACGTTTGCAGTAGAGCTGCATCCCGTGTTTGCGCTCCGGGCGGAAAAGATCCATGGGGGCTTTTGACGGCAGGTACATGAGCACATCGTACTCGGTAACCCCTTCAAACTTCTTATGGATGATTTCCATGGGATCATCCCAGTTGTGGGAGATATGTTTGTAAAACTCCTTGTGCTCGTCTTCCGTGACCTCATCCTTGGACTTGGCCCAGATGGCTTTCATGGAGTTAAGGGTTTCGTCGGCCCTGACCTTTCTGAAGGTATCCCCGATGGGTTTGCCCTCGCTGTCCTTGACGATCTGGTCTTCGGGAATGGGCTCGCTTTTTTCAACATTCATGATCACCGGATAGGTGACAAAATCGGAATGTTTTTTAACGATATGTTTGATGGTATACTCTTCGGTAAAGTCCTGGTCCCCTTCGTCGCCTTCGCCGAGGAACAGGGTGATCTCGGTGCCCCTGCCCTCTTTTTCAATCTCTTCAAGGGTATAGGAGCCCTTGCCGTCAGACTCCCAGCGGGTACCTTTTTCTTCGCCCGGTGCACGGGTGTCCAGACGGACCTTGTCCGCCACGATAAAGGCGGAGTAGAACCCCACACCGAACTGGCCGATCAGTTCGGGGGAGAGTCCGGTTTCGTTTTTGGATTTTTCCAGGGCTTCCATGAATGCGGCAGTACCGGACTGGGCAATGGTACCGATGTTGTCGTTGACCTCGTCAAAGGTCATGCCGATACCATTATCGGAAATGGTAAAGGTTTTTTCCTCTTTATCCACGGCCAGGCGGATATGAAAATCATCGTCATCACTGAACAGGTCGGGTTCGGTCTGGGCTTTGAACCTGGCCTTGTCAATGGCATCCGAGGCATTTGAAATCAGCTCTCTTACAAAGATTTCCTTGTTGGAATAAAGGGAATGGATAATCAGGTGCAGCAACTGCTGTACTTCGGTTTTAAATTTACGTGTTTTTTTTGCTCCCATTGTGACTCCTGTTGTTTATAATTTCCAATTATTAATAATAGTTTTCAATAATAATTGTAGCAAAAAAGGAATTGTCAAGGCAGCTGCACAAAATTCAAAAACAGTATTCGTGAGTGGGACTGAAAAGAGTTTCAGGCTTTTAAACCATTGACAAAACCAATGAGATTATCTTAATTTTAGAATTACTAATTACCGGGAGACACCATTCAAAATAATCTAATGGCGACTGACTCAAAGCTACCTCTTCCACTAATAGCTTACCCGGGATTCAATTCATCGATACAAATATCTTATCGGAGGGCAATATGTCCAGAAACCTTATCATCTGTTGCGACGGCACAGGAAATGAAATCAAGGAAAATCAATCAAATGTCCTTAAATTCTACAGGCTGATAAAAAAAGACGAAAACCAGATCGGATTCTACGACCCCGGCGTAGGCACCATCAGTGACAGCAGTCCCTGGGACAGGTTAAAAAACCAGGCCAAAGGCGTATTTGGCCTGATAACAGGCTACGGGCTGGACAGGAATGTTCTGGAGGCCTATCGTTTTCTGGCCCTGAACTACAGGCAAGGTGACAATATCTATCTGTTCGGGTTCAGCCGGGGGGCCTATACCGTAAGAGTACTGGCCGGGTTCGTCAACATGGTGGGCCTCCTGTCTCCTAATAACGACAACCTGATGACCTATGCCCTGACCGCGTATAAACAGTCAAGTACTAAAAATGATTTCACCATTGCCTGGCGAGTTCAAAAGGTTATGGAGACCCGTCGTGTGACCATCCGGTTCATGGGGTGCTGGGATACCGTAAGTTCGGTGATTGTACCCCGGCCCGACCGCTGGTATATCCCCTCCCTGGAAAAACTGCCTTATACCATTACCAACCCCTGTGTTCAGGCGTTCCGTCATGCCATGGCCATTGATGAAAGGCGCAGGATGTTCCGTTTACTGCCCTGGAAAGAGAATCAGAAGTTCAAAACCAATCCTTTTGTAAAGGACACCGATGCCGCTGACCAGGATACCAAGCAAGTCTGGTTTGCAGGCGTACATTCGGACATTGGCGGAGGATATCCTGAAAGGGAAAGCGGCGCGGCGAAACTCTCGCTGAAATGGATGGTGGAAGAGGCTGAAGCCAACGGCATTGTTTTCAAAAAGGAAATGGTGTCACGCCTGGTGAATGGTAAACTCCGGGAGAATGACACGGTATTTTATGCAGCACCGGACGCAAATGCGGATCTTCACGATTCCATGAATTGGGCCTGGTCAATTTTGGAGTGGTTGCCCAAATCCGATAAGTACAAAGAATGGAAAAGCCGGCCGTCCTTCTGGGGATGGTACCAACCCAAGGCGGAACCCCGTCCCATGGGAGAGAATCAGGCGGTTCACCCGTCAGTATATGAACGGACGGTGTATTGCGGCAGCAGGCCATACAAGCCGGTTAATCTTAAACAATAGGAAAAAGTCAAGACGGTATCCCGCCGGATTTTCCTTCGGGTTACTCTTCGGCTCTCCGTTTTTTAAGCCAGTTAAAAGCCCTGCCGTCAATGGACAATAATCCCGCAAAAATCATGGCCATGCCTGCAAAGGCATTCCAGGAGGGAGATTCGCCAAGAACGGCCACACCGAGAAAGATAGCGGAAACCGGTATCAGGAAAGTCACCAGAAGGATATTGGTGGCCCCGGCCCGGGCCAGTACATAAAAATAGATAATATAGGCCAGGGCCGTTGACACCAGGGCAAGCCCGCCCATGGCAGCCCAGGTCACAGCCGTGGGGGCAAGCCCAAAGGGCTGCTCAAAAACAAAGGCAACCGGTATCATGATCATTGTGGACCCGGTGAGCATGCCCGCTGCCACCACAACGGGGTCCAGCGCTTTAAACCTGCGGCCGAAAATAGCGGCAAAGGCATAAAGCAGGGAGGCCACAAGAACCGCAACCTGTCCGATGACAGCCAGGCGGTCCCCGCTCAGGGATGAGACACCGATGAGCACGGCCACCCCTGCCCAGCCAAATAACACCCCGGTCAGGCGGCCGGGGGTCAGCCGCTCTTCCCTTGTAAGGAAATGGGCCAGAATGGCGGAAAACACCGGGGAAAATGCATTTAAAATTGATGCCAGGCTGGAGTCGATCATGGTCTGCCCCCAGGTAATCAGGGAAAAGGGGAGGACATTGTTCAGCGCCCCCAGAACCACAAGTCCGGCCCAGACCCCTTTGGACTCAGGCAGTTTCCGTCCCGTCACCATAACAAAACCCCACAGGGCGGCCGCTGCCAGTCCTACCCGGCACAGAACAAGGGTCAAGGGCGTCATGGCAGCCACAGCCACCTCCACAAAGAAAAAAGATGCCCCCCAGATGACCGACAAAAGCAGGATCAGTCCCCATTCCGCCAGCCCCATAACATGGTTTGAAACCGCTTTGTTCTTCATATCTCCCCTTTAACATTAAGAATCAAAATCCTGGAGAATGATATTCCAACCAAAATTTTATAGCCACCCGGTTCTTGGGATAAAACATTTTACCCCGGTGCTCCGCAAAAAAATTTAAATCCGGGGGCTTCCGGCATCATTTTAACAGCTCGTCTGCCGACCGCTCAAACAGGGGGGCCGGGTCCACCAGCTCTCCCTGGACAGATATGGACAGATGCAGATGGGGACCGGTGGACCGGCCTGAACTGCCTGCAAGCCCTATCTTCTGTCCCTTTTTTACCGAATCACCATGGGCAACCGAAAATTTACTCAAATGAAAATATAGGGAGATCACCCCGTTGCCATGGTCAATATATATGGAATTCCCGGCATAATAGTGGCTCTCCGCCAGAATGACCCGGCCGGGAGCCACGGCCTCCACAACACTGCCTGTGGCAGCCCTGAAATCCAGTCCCCGGTGGGGGTTCTTCGGCTTTTTGTTTAAAATCCTGCGCAGCCCGTAACTGCTGGTGGTTTTCCCCGGTACCGGGCGGTGAAAGGGCAGCTGCCACATCCGCTTATCCGACCAGAAATTTTTTGCAGCAACAGCCCGGACCCTCTCCTTTTTAATCCTGGCCAGCTCCGATTCCGGCGGGGTAACCATTTTGGAAGGCAGGGTCAGTTCCTGGCGGGGATAGGACCTGGACGAAATCCTTATCCCCCGGAACCATGTCCTCTCTTCTCCCCCCACCATGGCCCGGACTTCCAGCGACTGGGGTCCCGGCTTGATGGTCAGCACATCTGTCCCCAGCATGGCCAGGGCCACATGGCGGTTGTTCCAGGTGGAGACAGAAGGGACAATCTTTTTTCCCATCCACTGCATGGTCACCTGCTCCAGTGCAAGATCAGAGGTCAGCCTCACCAGAAAAGGCTGGCCCATACCGGCATGCTCGGGCACAGCCAGGACCGGAGAGGCGGCCGGAACCTTATCCGCAGTTGCCGCACCAAGCCAGCCTGTTGCTCCCACCAGCATCACCACCACAAAGACCCCGATACGATTTGCCAAGTCAGGAATCGTTACAAAACAACTTGATCTAAATTGTTTCCAAAACCCCTTAAAAGACTGGGTATTTTGAAAACAAAAGATCAAGTAATTTGGGAGCCGATCCTTAGTTTCTCCCGTTTTTTTAAACATTGTTCCTCCCCAATCAAAACAGACCCTGCCGGTCCGCCCGAAAATCGCCATGCCTTTACCTTGCCTCCCTGGTTCAGGAATGTATTTGCCTTGATCCCATACCGGATCTATTGTAATCTGTACCTGTTAGACCTCGTCACAACCAGCACAGGACCGGTAAAACCCAGATATCCTAACCGATTCCCACGGGATGGACAATGAAAAACCATCTGATAAAAAATTCCACTGCCGGATTGGTATCCGGTTTCAATCCTTTGATCCCACCCGCTGCTTTCCCGGCCGGGTTATACTTTACAGGGGACAATTTATGGCTGATAAAGAAGTCCGTCCAAATCGTATTTTGATTGTTGACGATGTCCTTTCAATGCAGCGCCTGTTATCCCAGATTCTGAATGATGACGGATTTTATACGGATGTTGCATCGGACGGAGAGCAGGCGCTGGATATTCTCCGCAGCAAAGATTTTGACATTGTACTTACCGATATCGGCATGCCGGTGATGGATGGCCTGGCCCTGACCCGGAAGGTTACCCGGACGATGTCCTCGGATGTTATTATCATGACCGGCCAGATAGACCAGTACTCCTACGACCAGATGATCAACCTGGGTGCCAGCGACTATATACAAAAACCCTTTTCCCCTGAGGAAATCATACTCAGGGTCAAGCGGGTCCTGAGGGAAAGGCACTATAAGAACGAGGCCATCCGCTTCCATGAGGAAAAGGCCCAGTCCCTGCGCCTGGAATCCATCGGCCAGCTTGCCGCCGGCATTGCCCATGAGATCAATACCCCGATCCAGTATATAGGAGACAATACCACCTTTATCCAGGACAGTTTCCTGAATATGAACCAACTCATCGAAACACTGCTGGACCTGCTTGAGGCGGCCAGGAAAGACCGTGTTGACAAGGAGATGCTCTCCTCCATAGAAGCCGTTGTGGAAGAGGCTGATTTTGAATTTGTTATTGAAGAACTGCCCGTGGCCATTGACCAGACCCTGGAAGGGGTGTCCCGGATAAAGGAAATCATCAGGGCCATGAAGGATTTTTCCCATCCCGGGGGAGAAAACCATTCACCTGCGAACCTAAATAACTGCATCAAAAGCACGGCGGTTATTTCAAAAAATGAATGGAAATATGTGGCAACCCTGGAACTGGACCTGGACGAGGGCCTGCCGCCGGTGCGGTGCAACCCGGGGGAACTCAACCAGGTCTTTTTAAATCTCATTGTAAATGCCAGCCATGCCATTGCCGACCGCCTGGGAGAACACACCTCAAATAAGGGGGAAATCAGGATCGCCACCCGGCAGAAGGACGATATGGCTGAAATCAGTATCTCCGATACAGGCTCCGGGATCCCGGAGGAGATCCTTGATAAGGTCTTTGACCCTTTTTTTACCACAAAGGAAATCGGCAAGGGTACGGGACAGGGGCTGGCCATTACCAGATCAATTGTGGTAAAACGGCACAACGGGAATATTGATATCCATACTGATAAAGACAGGGGCACCACATTTACCATCACCCTGCCCATAACAGATAAAGAGACGACATGACCGACATCAGGGACCAGGCCTACCTGTCCGGAGAGGACGTAAAACAGCTGAATTTCATCAAAGCCTCAAGACAATACGTGTTCCGGAAATACTACAGGTCCGGTTTGCGGTCCCATATTTTTGAGGTGCTCCTGGCCGGGGATGTAGAAAAAGAGACCCAAGGCGTAATCCGGGACGGGATCCGGGTTTTCCCCAAGGCAGTCCCCATAAAGATGTTCCGGATTTTCAGAAGCCGGTTTGATTCAAAAGACGAGATTTTTTTTGAAATCAAACGGTACAAAACCCTGCTCGACCATCTGGGCCCGGCCTTTATCGCCCGGTCCGAGGAGTTTATCACCGATTACAGGGGCACCGGCACCACCCGGATTCTCCTGTGCGGGCTCCAGGAGTATATCCATGGCGAAATTCTGGATCCCTGGCGGCTGTCCGGCAGGGAAAACCTGACGGCCCTGCTCTCCTCAATGCCCCATTCCAATGATATGGACAGCCGGCTTCAGACGGCGGTGACCAGTGTCCGGGACTTTGTCAGGGGAATCAGGGAACTGATCACTACCACCGGATATATTCCGGATCTTGCAGGCGTGGGCAATCTTATTATCACCCCGGGAGGCGGCATCAAACTTGTGGACATCAACAATATTGTCGAGATCAAAAAAGATCACACCGTTCATCTGGATGACAAAGGATATCCGGCCTGCGACGTCTCCATCCAGGTCCTTTCCATCCTCGAAACAAAATTGTTAAACAAAAACCTGAGCCGGACAGATCCCCTCTTTAAACTATTCCTCCACCCTGAACGGCTTGAAACGGTAAAAGCCATTGAGCGTGAATTCTACAAAACCCTGGGCACCGACTGAGAAAAACCGGCTTTAAGGAGCCAGGCATTTTTGAAGGAGCGCACGGATCATGGTCCGGCTCCAGGAGAGCAGGCGTTTCCG
>JAKSAX010000465.1 GCA_022361395.1 Desulfobacterales bacterium
GGGAACCCGGACAGAGAGGGGGGAGACTGAGGTCCGGATCGTCATCCCTGCGATTTCCGTCCTCGAAGACCCCCGGGGCAATGACTATGTATGGGTTCTGGACAAGGGTGAGATGCGGGTTAAAAAGAGAGAGGTGGCGGCTGGCGAGATGACCGGCAGCAACAGTATCCTGATCCTTGACGGCCTTGCCGGCGGCGAGACCGTTGTCATCTCCGGTGTCACAAAGCTCCGGGAGGGAATGAAAGTACGTATCTGGAATGAATAAGGACGGTATCCCATGAACATTGCCGAGTTTTCCATTCGAAAAAGCGTTATCACATGGACCATGACCGTTGTCCTGCTCTTTCTCGGTTATATTGCCTATAACAACCTCTCCCGGCTTGAAGACCCCGAGTTCGTGATCAAGGATGCAGTGGTATTGACCCCTTATCCGGGCGCCTCCCCGGAAGAGGTGGAGCAGGATGTCACCGAGCGGATCGAAAAGGCCATCCAGGAGATGGGCCAGCTCAAGCGGGTATCCTCCTATTCCACCCGGGGGATGTCCACGGTAAAGATCACGGTTCAGGATCACTACGATAAATTTAAAATCGCCCAGGTCTGGGACGAGATGCGCCGCAAGATTTACGATGTGCAGCAGGAACTTCCCCCCGGGGCCGGCCCCTCCATCATCAACGATGATTTCGGCGATGTGTTCGGGGTCTATTATGCCCTTTACGGGGAGGGATACTCCTATGCAGAGCTTAAAAAAGTGGCCGAGCTGCTCAAAAGGGAACTGGTTACGGTAACGGATGTAAAAAAGGTGGTCTTTTTCGGGGAGCAGAATGAGGCGGTTTATGTGGAGATGTCCCGGGAAAAAATGGCTGCCCTTGATATTACCCGCCAGGAGATATTTGAGGCATTACGGGCTAAAAACCTGCCGGCGGACGCCGGCAGGATTAAGATCGGCACCGAGTACATTCCCATTTTTCCAACCGGGATTTTCCAGTCTGAAAAGGATTTTGGCGAATTGTTTATCGCCAGCAAGGGCGGCAAACTGATCTACCTTAAAGATGTGGCCACCATCCGGCGGGGTTATGTGGATCCCCCGCAGCGGATCCTGAGGTTTAACGGCCGTCCGGCAGTTGGTATCGCCATTTCCACGGTGTTGGGGGGCAATGCCGTTACCATGGGCGAGGCGGTTAAGAAACGGCTGGAGGAACTTACCGGCCAGATTCCCATTGGAATGGAACTTGGCACGATATATATGCAGTCGGATATGGTGACCAGGGCAGTGGACGGGTTTGTGACCAACCTTGTCGAAGCCGTTGCCATTGTTATTGTGGTCCTGCTTATTTTCATGGGATTGCGTTCCGGACTGATCATCGGATTTATCCTGGTGCTGACCATCGCAGCCACCTTTGTGGTCATGGACTTTTATGCCATTACCCTGGAGAGGATATCCCTCGGGGCGCTGATCATTGCCCTGGGCATGCTGGTGGATAACGCCATAGTGGTGGTAGACGGTATGAAAGTCCGGATGGAGCAGGGCAAGGACGGGATGACGGCCGCCAAAGAGGTGGTGGGGCAGAATTCCGTTCCGCTCCTGGGAGCCACTGCCGTGGCTGTGCTGGCATTTGCCTCCATCGGCGGTATGCAGAACCAGACCGGTGAGTACTGCCGGACCCTTTACTACGTTATTCTCATCTCCCTCTCCTTAAGCTGGGTAACCGCAGTGACCGCCACCCCTTTGATGACCAAAAACTTTATCCTGGGGAAAAAGAAGAAAAAGCAGGGCACCGGGGGGCGGAAAGATCCTTACGGCGGGAGATTCTACGGGATTTACAGGAAATTTTTAACCCTGTGCATCCGGTTCCGCTGGGTGACCATCGGGAGTGTTGTGGGGATGTTTGCCCTGTCCCTGGTGGGGTTCGGCTTTGTGGACGATATGTTCTTCCCTCCGTCAACAAGTCCCCGGTTCCAGATAGAGTGCCAGTTCAGGGAGGGCATCCATATCCGGGATACGGAAAAAGGAGTGGCAAAGATAGAAGCGTACCTCATGAAGATAGACGGGGTAAAAGCCGTGGCATCTGCAGTGGGGGCGGGCCATTCCAGGTTTATCCTGACCTATAGCGTGCCTGTGGATGCCGGGCAGCAATACTGCAGCATCCTGGTTGAGGTGGATGATTACAGGTTGATCGACCGGATTGTCAACACGGTGCAGACAGACCTTGAGAACATGCTCCCGGATACAACGGTTAACGTTAAAAAGTTTGCACTGGGGCCTGGTGAAGGCGGTAAGATCCAGCTGCGTATCAACGGGCCGGATCCGAAAGTACTGCGGGAACTGGGGGATAAGGCCATGGCAATTATGGCAGCGGATCACGATGCCAAGGCGGTCCGTTCCGAGTGGGGCGACAGGGTCAAGCTGGTCCAGCCGGTCATTGCGGAAGACCGCGCCCGGCGCCAGGGCATAGACCGGCCCATGGTGGCCACGGCACTGCAGTCCAATTTTTCAGGGACCACCACCGGGGTGTACAGGGAGGGGATCGAACTGATCCCCATCATTGCCAGGGGGCCTGAAAATGAGCGGATGACCATGGAGAATATGAGGGATGTCATGGTTTACAGCCCCATGGCCGGAAAGAAGATTCCGCTGCAGCAGGTGGTGGACGGTTTTTCCACGGAGTCTGAAAATGCACGGGTCTCCCGCTGGCACAGGCGGCCCATGATCAAACTCCATGCAGACGCCCGCCTGGGCCTGTCCGCAGATCTTTTTGACAGGGTTAAGCCTGAAATCGAGCAGGCACTGGGTGTCGATACCGGCGCCTATCTTGGCAAAGTGGTGCCGCAGGATAAATATACGGCCAATACCATCCCCATTAAATACGACGATATCATCCCCCTTAAGGGCATGCCCGGGTATTTCATCGCCTGGGGCGGCGAGGCTGAAGACAGCTCCGATGCCCAGGCTAAACTCGGGGAAAATATCCCCATCTATTTCGGGATGATGATCCTGGTGGTGATTTTCCTGTTTAACGCCTTTAAGCAGCCCCTGATCATCTGGCTGACGGTGCCCCTGTCCCTCATCGGCGTGGTGATCGGTCTTCTGGCCTTTAACCAGCCGTTCGGGTTCATGGCGCTGCTGGGGCTGATGAGCCTCTCCGGCATGCTGATAAAGAATGCCATTGTGCTCATTGACCAGATCGACCTGGAGATCCGGGAGGGAAAGGCGGCCTTCCGCGCAATTGTGGATTCCGGCGTGTCAAGGATGCGGCCTGTCATGCTGGCGGCAGCCACCACCATGCTGGGCATGATTCCCTTGTTTTCAGACGGTTTTTTTATCTCCATGGCCGTGACCATTGTGTTTGGCCTCGGGTTTGCGTCCCTGCTGACCCTGATTTTTGTCCCGACCCTGTATGCCGCCTTTTTCAGGGTCAAGGCTGAATAATATAAATCCGGCAGGCCCCGCCTGTCTGCCGACCTGCAACAGGAGTAGATAAATGAAGTTATCCCGGCCGATTATCGCAGTCATCTGCCTGGTTGTCCTTTTGTCCCTTTCCGGTGTCCAGGCCCGGGCAAAAACCGTCCGCATCGGTATGGTTTACGACGGGATGTCCGAGCGATTTCCCGAAGTTCTGGAACTGGTTCGACAGGAGATCATTAACGTCACCCGGGGCGCCCACAGGGTTGAATTCCCGGAAGAGTTCCAGCGCAGCGGCGGGTTTGATCTAACCGGCATCAACCAGGCCCTGGACAGCCTTTTGTCATCCGAAAAAGTGGATATCGTGATTACCCTGGGTGAGGTTTCCACCCATGAGGCCTGCCGGCGGGGAACCCTTCCCAAACCGGTGATCGCTGCCAGCGTCATTGATGCCGGTACCCAGGAGCTTCCTGCGGATAAAGGGACCAGCGGTGTGGTAAACCTGAATTATATAGACACCTTTTCAGACATCGACAGGGCATTTCAGGCCTTTCTGGATGTTGCCCCCTTTTACCGGGTGGTGATCCTGGCGGACGGATTCCAGGTCCGCTCCATTCCCCAGCTCAGGAGGCTTGAGCGCAGAATAGCCAATGAGTTTTCCCTGGACATGGGGGTGATCCAGGTGGAAACCGAAGCCGGGCCGGCACTTGAACAGATTCCGGAAAATACCGATGCCGTGTTTGTTGCAAGGCTTCCCCGGCTGTCCAATACTGAGTTTGAGGCGCTTGTGGCCGGGCTGATTCAAAAACGCCTGCCGAGTTTTGCATTTAACGGCCGGGAAGATGTGGAAAAGGGGCTGCTTACCAGTATTATCCCGGACGACAATCTCCAGCACATGGCACGGAGTGTGGCCATCAATGTTCAGGAACTTATAGACGGCACAGGGGCAGGGGCGTTACAGACCACCTTTCCCCTGAGTGAAAAGCTGTCCATTAACATGGCCACTGCCAGGGCCATCGGGGTCTATCCCGGCTGGAGCATTCTCACCGAGGCAGACCTGCTCCACGAGGAAGACGAGAGTATAGACCGTACACTGGACATCCGGCAGGCCGTGGCAGAAGCCCTGTTCGCAAACCCGGACC
>JAKSAX010000467.1 GCA_022361395.1 Desulfobacterales bacterium
GAGGGTTTCGACAACTTCGTTTATGGATTCTTCCACATAGTCTGTGGTATCAAAACCGATATTGTAAACAATCCCGTCAGGGAATCCACCGGACAACTCAACCATGCGGCTTTTAACCCTGTTTCCCACTTCCAGGGCATTGGCCCCGGGCTGGAGGAATATACCGATGACCGCGGATTCGTCCCCCATGGAGGTACAGCTCATGTTGTATGACTTCGCACCAAGCTCGATCCTTGCCACATCCTTTAACCGGACCATTCCTTTACCGGGAGATCCCTTTAAAATGATATCCTCAAACTGGGAGATATCCTTGAGCCGCCCCTGGACATTCAGGGCATACTGAAACGGCTGGGAAGACTTTCCCGGGGGCTGCCCCAGCTGGCCTGCGGCCACCTGGACATTCTGCTCCCTGACAGCGCTGATCACATCCGATGTCGTCAGGCTGCGCGCCTTGAGCCGGTCCGGGTCAAGCCAGATTCTCATGCTGTAATCCGTGGCACCGAATACCTTGACAGATCCGACCCCGTCAAGACGGGCAAGCTCATCCCGTAACTCCAGCCCTGCAAAATTGCTTAAATAGAGCCCGTCAAATTTTTTTTCCGGCGATGTCAAAGAGATGAGCAGCAATATGTTGTTGGACTGCTTTTCCACGGTGAGTCCCATGCGCTGGACAGCTTCGGGCAGCAGGCTTTCTGCCTGGGAAACCCGGTTCTGCACCAGGACCTGGGCCATGTCCAGGTCCGTGCCGACCTCAAAGGTGACCGTAAGGGCATACTCCCCGTTATTGGTGCTGTAACTGGACATATAGAGCATGCCTTCCACGCCGTTGACCTGCTCTTCAATGGGCTGGGCAACGGTGTTGGCCATGACCCGGGCGCCTGCGCCCGGATAGGAGGCATTGACCATGATGGTCGGCGGCGCGATCTCCGGGTATTGGGCCACGGGCAGGGACCGCAGGGTAACCAGCCCCACCATGACGATGATAATGGACAGGACCGCCGCAAATACCGGGCGGTCAATAAAAAAACGGCTGAACATGATTTTCTCCTAAATTGAGGACTCCGGCGGTTTATTCCGGGATGAAGCTGTTGCAGTTTTGTCCTGCGGCGTTACCGGTGATCCCGGGCGCGCCTTCTGGATACCGTTTGTGATAATCCGGTCCGCGGGCAAAAGGCCCTGGGCAATGACCCGGAGATCATCCACAAGCGCTCCCGGGACAACGGGTTTGTATTCAACACGGTTCTCCGGATTTACGGCAAGCAGGAAGTATCCCTGCTGATCCCTTCCCATGGCAGTTTCAGGAACCAGCAAGGCATCTGCGGCATTGGACACAGGGACTTTCACCCGGGCAAACAGTCCCGGCATCAGCCTGTGGTCCGGGTTGGGAAAAACCGCCCTTATGCTGATGGTGCCGGTATCTGCATCCATTTTATTGTGAATATAATCAATACGGCCTTCATGGGGAAAACCGTCCTGGCTGGACAGCCCTAAAAACACAGGCGTGTCCTTCTTTGCCGGGGAGGGCTGCAGACCATCCTTATTTCCATAGGAGAGCAGGTTCCTTTCGTTGACGGTAAAGTAAACATAAATGGGATCGTCTTTTATGATTGTGGCCAGAAGGGTCCGCTCCCCCGCCCCCACCAGGTTGCCGGTATCCACAAGACTTCTGCTTATCCTGCCGTTCATGGGGGCTTTTATCCGGGTATAGGACAGGTCAAGTTCAGCTGTTTTTACAGTTGCGGCCGCCGCACTGACCGCGGCCTTTGCAGAGGCAAGATTGGCCCGGGATTCAATGACCTCCACCTCGCTGACCGCCTTGTCTTTGAATGCCGCCTCCCTGCGAAGACTTTTAGCCTTTGCCAGTTCCAGTTCCGCACGGCGCATGGCAAGGTCGGCAAGCGCCTTATCAAGCCCTGCCTTAAACGGCCTCGGGTCAATGGTAAACAGCAGGTCGCCCTTATCCACCATGGCCCCTTCCTTAAAGTAGACCTTTTCCAGGACCCCTTCTATGCGGGCACGGATGGTCACGGAAGCCACAGCCTCGGTGGTGCCGGAAAACTCTTCAAAATCGGTTACCCCCATTTTTACGGGCGCGGCCACGGTAACCGCAGGAGGCGGTGGCATGTAGGCCTGGGCCTGTGTCGTGTCTTGGGAACATCCCGATGACACCGTAAGCAGCACTGCTGCGGTAAGTATGAGACTATAACAACGGGGTTTATTTATCTTTTTCATTGGTGATCTCCTGGTTATTCTTAATCAGCTCCAAGGGCTGCGTGGCCGGCGGCAACGGTTTGTGCCGGGTCCCAGCCCCCGCCGAGGGCAGTATAAAGGTTTACAAAATTGGCAGCAGAGTTGCCCCTGGCCCCGGCAAGCTGGTCTTCAAAGGAAAACAGGTCCCGCTGGGCATCAAGGACAGGCTGAAAATCCACCAGCCCTTTTTTATACAGCCCGGCGGACAGTTCAACAGACCGCTTTGCTGCTGAAACAGACCGTTCCAGGGCAGCCAGGCGGACCCGGTCTTCAATATATGCCTTTAACGTATTTTCCACCTCCCTTAACCCGTTCAGTACAGATTGCTCGTATGCCAGCAGGTACTGCTGCATAACGGCATCCTCCACCTTGATCCGGTTTCGTACACGGCCGCCGGAAAAAATTTTCCAGCGCAGGGAGGGGCCGAATGAAAAGACCTTGCTTCCGGCATCAAAAAGATCCGAGGTATCCACCGACTCAAGCCCGAACCTGCCGGTAAGGGAAAAACTGGGGTAAAGGTCTGCGGTGGCCACACCGATACGGGCTGTCTGGGCTGCCAGCCGCCTCTCCGCACGGCGGATGTCGGGCCTCTGGCGCAGCAGGTCTGCCGGTACCCCCACCGTGGCTTTTTCCGGGGGCATGGGAATCGGGGCAATGATTTTCAGCCGGTCATGGAGATGTCCGGGGACAAGGCCCAGCAGCACGGCCAGGTTGTTAATGCCCTGGGACAGGGCAATCCTCAGTGAGGGCACCTCAGCCTCGGCACGGGCCAGGAGCCGTTGGGCCTGTGCAATGTCAAGGTCAGTTGCCAGCCCGTACCTGAACCGGGACTGTGCCAACTCCAGAAGTGCTTTCTGGTTGGCGATATTGTCCCGGGCCGATGTCAGCCGGGCCTGGTCCGTGCGGATCTGAAGATAGGTCAGGGATACATTGGCGTAGAGGCTGACCATGACGTCGGTGCGGTCTTCCTCACTGGCCTGGTATTCTGCCGTTGCCGCTTCAACCTCCCGCCGGATGCGGCCGAACAGGTCGATCTCCCAGCTCGCCCCGACGCCTGCCGTATAGGTCGTGTACACGTTCCCTGAACCGGTTGTATTTTCACTTGGACGGCTGCGGACGGCACCGGCATCGGAGGTCATTTCAGGCAGCTGCTCTCCAGCTGCAATACCTAAGCGCGCCCGGGTCTCTTCCACGCGTAAAATCGCAGTTAATAAATCCTTATTGTTCCGGGATGCCGTCTCTATGAATTCATTCAGCAACGGATCATCAAACAGCCGCCACCAGTGCTGCACCAGTTCGGCACTGGGCAGCAGGGCCGGATCAA
>JAKSAX010000468.1 GCA_022361395.1 Desulfobacterales bacterium
GGAATAAAGGGTTCTGCCTGCCAGGGCCACAGGGCAACGGATCTTTTCCGTATTCCACCGCATCCGGGTGTGGCCCGTCTGCCCTCTTTATCCACCCATACCGTCCGGACAAGGGGGGCTGACAACCCGGTTTCCCCGGTAAGGGTCGGGGGAACCGCTTTGTTCAGGACCCATGCCTCAAAACGCCTGGCGCAGGCCCCGGAAGCCCCGGTTTTCATCCGGGATTCCGCCATGCCTGAGGGCCAGCAGATTGTCTCTTTAGTGACGGAGTCCGGCATTTCAGGCTGCCCTGCCGTCCGGTCTAAGCTCTCAAGAACCTGTGCCATAAGGGGAACTGCGGTCACTGCCCCGTATTGGCCCGGCGAGGGGGATCCGTCCGGTCTCCCGATCCACACCCCAACAATATACTCCCCTTTTATCCCCAATGCCCAGGCATCCCGGAACCCGTAGCTGGTACCGGTTTTCCAGGCCACGGGCCATTCCCCGGTCAGCCTGGATATCCCTTCCCTGCCGGGCAGGGGTCTGGCCAGCATCCGGCGGGTGATATAGGCGGCACCGGGACTCATGAGATACCGTTCGCTTACCGGCTCCGAAGGTAGGAGCCTGGGCCGGGCCGCAAGCCCTCCCCTTGCCAGGGCCGTGTACAGGGTCACCAGGGATTCCAGGCTGGTTCCCACACCTCCCAGCGCCATGGAGAGGTTGGGTTTCCCGGCAAAACGGAAACGGGCGCCGGCATGTTTCAGTCTGTCGTGAAAGCGGGCAGGCCCATAGGCCTCCAGCACCTGGACCGCCGGCAGGTTCAGCGATTCCCTGAGCGCCCGGGTAACGGTTACCGGGCCTGCAAACCCACCGGTAAAATTTCCCGGGTCATAGCGCTTGCCCACCCTGGGAACATCCAGCACCATGGAATGGGAGTGGATCATCCCCTCATCCACGGCCAGGCCGTAGATAAAGGGTTTTAGGGCCGATCCCGGGGATCTCAGGGCCCGTACCATGTCCACATGGCCCTGGCGGGGCCTTGAACTGAAATCAGCGGACCCGGCATAGGCCCGGACCGCCATGGTTTTATGGTTAACCACCAGGACCGCTCCGGACTGCTTCGGGGGAAGGGAGGCGGCATAATTTTCAAGAAGTTCTGCCACATGGATCTGGAACTCCTGGTCGATCAGGGAGGGGACCACCCCGGAGCCGGGATTTTCCGCCTTCAGCCGCCGTGATACCAGAGGAGCGGTCATGGGACTGGAAAACCGGTAAGCCGTCACCGGCTCCTGTTTCGCCGATGCAACCTCAGATTGAGGCCAGATCCCGAAGCGGCCCATACGGTCCAACACCTTGTTCCTGGCCGCGGCTGCCCGGTCAGGATGCCGGTCCGGCCTGAACCTGCTGGGGGCCTGGGGCAGTACGGCAAGCATGGCTGCCTCGGCGTGGGTAAGTTCCGTGACATCCTTGCCCAGCCAGGTGTAGGCTGCTGCCTTCACCCCCTCGATGTTGGCTCCGAAGGGGGCATGGGTAAGGTAAAGGCCTAAAATTTCATCCTTGGTTAAGTGAAACTCCAGTTGAAAGGCTCTGAGCATCTGGTAAAACTTCCGGCTGAAACTGCGGCCCGGCAGGGGATCTTCCCCGAGAATCCGCGCCACCTGCATGGTCAGGGTTGACCCTCCGGATATGATCCTGCCCTGTTTCAGATTCTGGACTGCCGCCCTGACCAGGGCCAGGGGATTGACGCCGGGATGATAATAAAACCATTGATCTTCATACCCCAGCAAGGCGTCGAGGTAGAGGGGGGACACCTGGTCCGGCCGTGCAGGAAACCGCCACACCCCCCGGGTATCGGCAAAGGCCCTCAGGGGGGCCCCGTTGCGGTCCGTCACCACGACAGACACCGGCCGTCCGGACAGGGGCAGGGGGAAGATCCGGTCCAGGATCCCCCCGGTGACGGCCACAATGACGATAAATGCGGCAAGGAGCGCTCCCCCCGCCCGGACAATCTTCCGGGTCTTTGCTCTCTTCTCCGGCATATCAGAGCGCCCCAATCAGGGACCTGTGACCTCCATCTGATCAACAGTCTTTCCGATTCCCCTGACATAGGGACGGTACATATCCTCCACCAGGGGGGAGGGCACCTTGAAGAGGCCTGGGCTCACCACCCTCACAGGATAGAATATCCTGCAGACCTGGCGGCTGCGGATGTCCAGGGCAGCCACAAACCGGTCGTCCAGGTATTCGGTATGAACTGTTTTATAGTCATGGTGCCAGATGCCGACGGGTTTCTTATCCACCACAATCTCATTGATGAGAAACGCCCCTGAAACATTGGGATCTTCCAACTCCACCCCGGCCGGAACCATATCCACCACCAAAGCGTGGGGCATCCGTTTTTCAGGCTTAACCCGCAGCTCCACGATGATCCGGTCCCCTGACTTCACCTTGGAGATATCCATGGGCCGGCCCTGTGTATCCAGGAACCTGCGCGAGATCGCCACGCCCTGTTCACTGGGTTCCGGTGTGGTATTGGGATATCCTGCCAGCACAACATTGACGTAAAGGTCTGTTTCACCTGTATTTTCAATTTCAAATCCCTTGGCAGCGATTCCCCGGGTGAAGACGGCCTGCCCCGGCCGGGTTCCTGACATCTCATCCTTCCGGCCGCCGACATTCAGCCTGGCCTGCCAGGGGCTGCCGGAGGCGGCCCGCCTTGCAGTTCCGGCCATGACAAGGGCGTTTCGCTCCTGGGTGGACAGCCATTCCCGGTCTTCCAGGGCCGCAGAAAGCTCATGGAGGAACAAAGCCTTGTTCCTGTATTCCGGAAAATAGGTGGCCAGGTAATAGTAGGAGGCGGCAAAATCCCTGATGTCTGATCCGTAATCTCCCACCCAGACCTTGTTGCTCCGCCGGGTTTTTATGGCCCGGTCAAATGCCTTTGCCGCCCGGTGCCGGTCTCCGGCAAGACTCAGGGCCGCACCGGCCTGGACAAGGCTCAGGGGGCCTTTGGCATATTTCTCTGTATAGGTGAATACAGACCTTGCATCCCCAAGGCTCAGAGACTGGACCCTGGCCAGTACAAAGGCGGCATAGGCCCTTACAGCGGCCCTGTAGGCGTTGCGGTCTACATATCCCCTGTGAGGAATACTGCCCGGCCTCCGGATATAAACCATCAGTCGTTCCATGGCCTTTTTCACGGCTGTTTCCGGAACCTCATACCCTGCATCATGGGCATTGATGAAAAAATGGGCGGCATAGGCAGTCAGCCAGGCGCTTTCCGGGCTTGAACTGCTCCAGAGTCCGAATCCCCCCGGGCTTTTCTGTTTTTCCATCAGCCGCTGGATACCCAGGTCAATCCTGGTTTTCTTCTCTTCGGCACTGCCTGTGGCAAGGCCCAGGGCGGTGAAATCCTCCCCGGACAGAAGCACATGGGGAAAGAGGCCTGAAACGGTCTGCTCCAGGCACCCGTAAGGATAGGCAAACAATTGGCTCACATGGTCGGACAAGTTGATGGGCGGCTCAGTACCGATGCCGGCCCGGACATTGACCGTACCTGCAACCAGACCGTTCAACACTGCAGGATCCAGCTTAAAAGCGGTTCCCGGCGCCACCTGCTGTTTCCGGATATGCGTGACGGGCGGATAGGCCGGACGGGTCTCGATAAACCACTCTTTCGTATACTCCCGGGACAGGCTGTCCACGCGGATTCCCTTTATCCGGCAGGTAATATTTGCCCGTCCGGTCTTCATGCCCGCTGTCATGGGAAGGCGTACAAGGGTTTTATCCCCGGCGGCCAGGACCAGATTTCGCGATGGTTCCCCTGCAATACTGACGGGTCCGAAAACCTCTGTCTCCAGGGTAAAGGACTGATCCGTATCCGTCAGGTTGTGAAGATCCAGCACCAGCTCCCCCTTGTCTCCGCCGGCCAGGAACCTGGGCATGGTGGCCTGAACCACCAGGGGGGAGGCCAGGATCATTTCCCGGTCACCTGAACCGAAATCCCGTTCCGTATGGGCCACGGCCATGAGGCGGAGGCTGCCGTTAAAATCCGGAATATCCAGTTCAAAGATCGCTTTCCCCATGTCATTTGCCTGTACCGCCTGACGGTGAACGGCAACGATCTGCACATCTGTGGACGGCCGGTCCCCTCCCCTTGTCAGGGACGGGGCATCGCCGCCGAACCGCTGGCGGGCGTACCCGCCTTCGTTGGCCTCAATCAGCCGCTGGTAGACATCCTGGAGCTGCACCCCGTATTCACGGGGCTGGAAAAAATAATCAAAGGGGGACGGGGTCTTAAACCCGGTGAGGTTGAGCACCCCCACATCAACGGCAGCCAGGGTGACCCAGGCATTGGCCGGAGCCTTGCCGTCCGCCGTCATCAGCGTCACAGGCACCTTTATCTTTTGGTTGGGCTCTGTTTTTTCCGGGGCCGTGATCGTCACATCCAGCCGCCTGTCCGTTCTGTCCAGCGGCAGCGCTGTCAGCCCAACGGCCCGTTTGGGCAGGTGGGCGGTCCTGCTCTCCCCGGGGCGGACCACCAGTGCGGATACGTAAAGATCGTGACGCTGCCAGGCAGGATCAATGTCAATTTCAAAGGCCTTTCCTTCGGCAGGCACGGATATGGGCAGGGTCAGCAGGTTTTCGTCCCCGTCTATAAACAGGTATCCCCTGCCCCCTTCGGGCGATTTGACCGTGACCATAGCCTTATCCCCGGCTTTGTAGGCGGGTTTATCAAGGGAAAGATCCACCCTGTCCGGCCGGTTCATGGCTGATTGCCCGCGGGATTCCGGCCGCCATCCTGCCCAGATTTCGTAGGCAGAGGTCAGGCCGGTGTCCGGATGAAAGACCTCAAGCCGGTATCCCCCCCACTTTACCGGGACCTTAACCCTGGCACTGCCACCGGCAGGGAAATCCAGGGTCATCCGGTCAACCGGGTAGAACTGGCTGTTTGATCCCCAGTGCCATTCCCCGTTTTTAAACTCCCAGTAATACTCCCGGTGCTCCCGGATCACAGTGGCCTCAAGCCCCTCTCCGGCAATACGGTTGCCTGCCGTATCCGTGAAAATCACCTCAAACTCGGCCATGCTGTCATTGGGCACCTGGCCCGGATCTTCTTCCGTTGCAGTCAGGTTTCTGATTCCCACAAGGGCGGGCGCCGGCCATACCTGCCAGGACCTGTTCCTGACCACGGGCCGTCCCCCGGAATCATAGAGGCTGACATTGGCCGTTACCCAATGGGGTGAATAGGCCTCTTGCCAGCGGGTATCCACCTTGATTGTTCCGTGGCCCGCATCATCAAGCCTGATATCATCCGTGGTAAAGGAGGTATTCAAAAGGGAGCTGACATTACCGAATTCATATCCCGGCCACTTGTCCTTGAACAAAACCCTTGCCGGCTTTACATTAACCAGAGCATTGACCCGGCTGCCTGAGGCAGGTGCGCCGTAAAGGAAATCCCCCCGGAGGTTTATTTCAAGGGGCTGGTCAGGGCTTATCACCCCCTCATTACCATCGGCCTCAATGTCCAGCTTCATCCGTTCGGGGAGGAATTCGGACACCAGGAAGTTGTAATCCGCCAGTCTTCCCGTGCCCTGGGTAAATTCCACCCGCCATTTTCCGGTCAGGGCATTACCCGGCAGCATAAAGTCATTATAAAAATGATTCTGGGGACCGGGTTTCCAGGTAAACTCACGGATCATACGGCCGTCGGGCCGGACCACCTTTGCCCGGACAGGCACCCCCGGTGTCATGCCGCCGTCCTGGTTTCTCAGGATACCGTCCAGATATACCCTCTCTCCGGGCCGGTAAATATCCCTTGGCCCGTAGACAAAAAGATCCACGGGCCGGAACGGGGCAGCGCCTGTTTTAAACTCCGAAAGATCCAGGGCCGGTACATCCATGGGCAGGAGGCTGGTATGGTCCCCTTGGGTCACGGAGACCAGGGAGAGGTTCTCAAAGTATCCCGGCACCACAGCCTTTCCCCTGCTGTCCGTGGGTTGGGCAAACAGGGTTTTTCCTTTTTTATCAAATCCCTCAACCCTGGCCTTCCTCACCGGTTCGGCCGTTTCCAGGCTCTGGACATAAAAATCCAGTGCCCGGCTGTACACCCTGGCATGGACCCCGAGATCCGAAATGGTAAACCAGGTGCTGTTATACCCGTATTCGTAATTGCCTGCCCCCTTGAGCACGGCAAAATAAACGCCCGGGGTCTTCAGCTCTTTGATATGGGTAATGGGAATGTTGGCCTGGGTGCGCAGGTCTTTTTTAATATCCAGGTCCCAGCGGCCTGAGTATACAAGATCTCCAATTCCGGCCAGATCCCGGCTCTGATAATAGTACAGATAGTCATTGGACCAGAAACTCTCCTTGAATTCACCGAGTTTTTCCGGCTTTATCCTGAAAAAGTCAATATCTGCCTGCCTGATGTTCAGGCTGTCCACGGGCAGCC
The DNA here is from genome assembly GCA_022361395.1 of Desulfobacterales bacterium. Lineage (GTDB taxonomy): Bacteria > Desulfobacterota > Desulfobacteria > Desulfobacterales > Desulfobacteraceae > Desulfobacter. Next base: position 6,431 of record JAKSAX010000468.1, read on the forward strand.
CTTTGGTCAGTTTTGAGGCCAGGATAAATCCCCGGCTGCCGAAAACAATCATGGGCTCGGCCGACCGGGTGGTAACTTCATAGGCAGCCTCATCCTCAAGAACCGCCCCGTCCCCGGCCTTCAGCCCCTTGAAAATTTCAACTTTATAGCCGGTGTCCGGCTCAATATGGGTGAAATAGACCACGGCAGGGTCTTCAGCCAGGATCCATGCCCCTTCCACAGGCTCCCCCTCCCCTGAGGTCAGGCTGAAATACGGGGTTAAATCCTGGCGTGCGTCCAGGGCCCTTGAAAAGGTCACGGCCAAGGCATTTTCCCCGTCAACGGTCTGCTGTCCGGCAAACCTGGCTTCAAATCTGTTTTGCGGTTCTTCGGCCGGCATCGGTGCCGGTGCCAGAATTAAAACTGCTGTAAAAAATATAGCCAAATGTTTAAGGACTGGCTGAAAGGATGTCATGATAGGTTCCTCTGACTAGTTGGTTATAATCCGGCGGGTGTCCGCCGGGATAAAGAAGATCCTGTAGTGTACCCCTGTCCGGCTATTATATCAATACGAGGGTTGCATTAATAAAAATACAGGGACTGTTTTACCCCGGTTACCTGTCAAAGGAAACAGGCGGCTGAGAATCGGTGTTCACCTTTAATTGGAATACATCAGGCCTGGCATAATGGCCTGTCACATCAAAGTCGACCTTTGCCCGGGTCACGTCAGCCAGGTCCAGATCGGCATAGAGGATGCCCTCCTCACCCCAGAGGGGCCCTTCAATGACTTCACCAAAGGGGGAGACAATCACGCTGCCGCCCCTGCACATTACATCGGGCTGACCGGAAAGCTCCTCAATACAGGGAAGGTCCTCAGGATACATATCCTTTGTCACGAACTGGTTGCATCCCAGCACAAAGCACCGGCCCTCACAGGCAATATGCCGCATGGTGGCCTGCCAGTTGTCCCGGGAATCCGCTGTGGGCGCCACATAGATCTCAACCCCCTGCCCGTAAACCGCCATGCGGGCCAGGGGCATATAATTCTCCCAGCAGATCAGTCCGCCCAGTTTTCCCATCTCAGTATCAAAAACAGGCAGGGTGCTGCCGTCCCCCTCCCCCCATATCAACCGCTCCGATCCGGTGGGTTTCAGCTTCCTGTGAATCCCTGCCAGTTCTCCTTTGGGAGAAAAGTAAAGCATGGAGCAATACAGGGTTTCCCCGCCGGATGTGCCGTTTCTTTCAATCACCCCGATCACCAGCCAGGCACCGGCCTTCCGGGCAGCTTTTCCCAGCAGTTCCACCTCAGGCCCGTTTATATCCATGGCATTGTCCCAGTACCGCTGCCACAGGTCCCGGCCCGCCTCATCCCTGCTGCCGATCTTCATTCCAAAGGAAAATCCCCTGGGATATCCCGGTATGAATGCCTCGGGCAGCAGGACAAGCTTTGCACCGGCGCTGCCGGCAGTTTCCACCAGATCACAGGCCTTTTCAACAGAGGCCCCCTTGTCAAACAGCACAGATGCAGCCTGGACTACCCCCACTTTTACTTTTTCCACACGACCTCCCGGATTGAATATTTTATAGTTTTTTTCTTCGGTACCAGAAAATGAGTCGGGTGACAATATAAAGAGTAAGGAAGCGGAAAGAGCTTGGAAGGTGAGTGGCTGCTATTTTATCACAGTGACCCGAGCCCGGTGTTGATTCGTCAACTGCAATCCAGTTGCGAAAAACCTGTCAGATCACGTAGCGTTCATAGTAGTTCTCAGAATTCTGCTCCGATTCAATTATTAGTTGCAGTGGTTGCACAGCAAATAACGGTGCATTCTTCAACATCTTGTAATCGAAGAGGTCTTTTCACCGCACCTTTTTTCGAAACATATTTTTGCTATTTGAACATCTCATTTATGAACAGATACACAAGGTAAGCGTGTTTTTACCATTGATACCGGAATGTAGCGCTCACCGTGTGGGCGGTTTCATCCGGGTTAACTCTAAAATCATAATCAAATAATAAATGTTTGTTGTCATTGAACTGGGTATAAAAACCCATTCCGACTGAGGCGCTGTCCCTGGCAACCCCATCGTCTTTAATGGTGAATGTTGATGAAGGGGTGTTTGCAAAAGAAGCGTCAACGTTCAGTTCGGTGTCTGCAAACTCATGGATCCACCGGCCTCGGAATTGAATGATGGCAGCATAGCCTTCTTTTAAAATCATATTGTTGCTTGTTTTAATACCAAGAGATCCTTTAACTGATGTAAAATCCTGGCCTTCGTAGGTTAATGCACTGGAACCGCCTGTTTCCGTATAATTGTCAAGATCCTGGTATGAAACCTGAGATGATGCAAGGGCCTGGTGCAGCCATCCGCCTGATTTCCCCAGATCAACCCCGGCCTCCACATACCCGGTTACCTGATAGCCGTCAAAATCCCCCTCAAGATGTTCACTGGTCAGATCAATATAGCGATCCGTTTCATTGTTAAGATCCGTATAGGTAACCACACTGTGCAAATACCATCCGTCTGGCTGATAACCGCCGTAAATCCCTCCATAAAGACTGTCGACGCGGCTCTCGTCCTGCATGTTTTTATAGTCGACTTCAGAATCAGCATATCCTGTCGTAATGCCGAGCACGAAATTTTCCGCCACCTGATAATCCATACCTGCCGCAACCCCGGCAACCTTATAGTCATAGCCGGATGTATCTGTTCCTTTGTCCTGGTCGCCGAAAACACCGTGTCCTTTGACCCAGGCACCCCAATCTGTGAAAGGAAAAATAAGTCCGCCCTGCCCGATGGAGAGTATTTGCTGGGTGTAATTGTCATCAGAGGTATAATCACCTGAAAATACCGGCGGCTCAGCCATGGATAACAATTGTCTGAATGTGCTGGCTGACTGCGCTTCAGTGTTCAGCGTTTGAATCCGGTTGGATACCACCCCGACAAACTGTCCGGTGCCGGTGGCGGCCACTGAACCCAACGAGGCTCTTGTCTGGCCGCTAAGCTGAGTGTAGCTTTCGGCCAGCTGCTCAATAGAATCCGCTGACTGCAATGCAGTGGTTATATCATTGCCGCCCAGATCAGCCATATTTTGAAATATCGCTCCCAATATCCTGTGATGATAACTTTCTTTTACAAATCCCAGGCTGTCAAACGCCTTTGGGGAAATTTTAAGGACCATGGCTGATTCATCGGTATCATCTTCTTTCAAAACAATAACATCCAACAGGGCCTTGCTTTCAGGAGGGGCGAGAATTCCTGTTATAGATTCCGCCTGCATGATGGTATATGTAAGCGCCTCGGTTATCGTGGAGGAGGGTGAGTTCACTACAGCGTTAACCTCTCCGCCATTGATGGTGACAGCACCATTAACTTTAAGCAAATCGTTGTTCCCTTGATTGTCTACCTCAATTTCAAGTACACTGCCCGGTTCAAAATCCAGGTCTCCTTCTATGGTTAATGTTCCGATAGAACTGCCCGGTCCAATGGCACCATGATTTATAATATTATCGGATTCTACTTTACCGTTTCCTCCCAAAAACCCATTTTTGAATATATTAAAATCTTTTACTTTGACCGTACCGTTCTTTGAGACGATGAGTGCGCCAGGAGCCTTGGAACCCATCCGGAGTTCTGATTCAACATCCAGTAAAGATCCCCCTCCATTAACCAAAACAATCCCTGAACCATTTTCAAGGCTCCCTATACTGAGACCGGATGTAGTAACGGACGCCCCATTGATAATGGACAATAAACCAGACCCGGCACGGCCAACAACAATATCCTCTGAATTTGTCCATGAAGAGGAAGAACCGGAGACGATGACGCGTCCGATACTGTTTTCATGGTAGCCGATGTAACCGCTCGGACTGGTGATCACACCGCCATCTGAGACACTGAGCGTCCCATTGCCCCGGTATCCTACGGTCAACTCGTTTATATCCAAAAGGGAATCTGTTCCGGTTATCGATACCGTTCCGGTCCCTGATCCACCGATCCGGACATTCATATCAGACAATGCCCCCCCGTTGCTGATCTTCATTGATCCGGTGCTGCCGTCACCGATAATCAACAGATTGGAGCCCGAATAAAACCGGTTGTCTCCGAAAAGGGGGTAAGTATCGGTCAATGACTGGGCTTTAAACCCCATGTCACTTGTTGAAAGGATCTGCCCCGTTTTAAGGTTGAACTCGTAAAGCTTACCTGAAGAGGAAACAGCATAGGCCCGGTTCATCAGGGGGTTGGTGGTAAACGTCTCTGGAGCCCAGGATCCGGTGTCAAAGGAGAAGCTGTTGAGAAGGGTTACCTGGCCTGTTTCCGGGTTTATTGTATATAATTCGTTCTCATCGGCGATGCTGTTGTAGGTAATTCCGAATAGTTGCCCGCCCAAGGACGCATCCATCGCCTGGATGGAAATACCTAAGCTGTGAGTTGAAAGGCGTTTTCCTGTTGTTCCGGAAAATACGTTAAGCTTTGATGAGTCAGAACCCTCGGATGAGATTGCATATATGTTCTTTAATAAAAAACTGGAAGTAAAAGAGGGGGGCTTCCATGAATTATCAGAAAAGGAGAAGATACTCAGATCATTGGTTTGACTATTATCGGGATCAATCGAGACAAGTGTGTTCTTTTCATTGCCATTGTAGTAGATACCCTTCAATCCGGTGCCACGGGATGACGCAAGGGCCTGAATGCTCTCCGGAAGATCCGGGGTCTGCATTGAAAGTACTTCTCCGGTTGTTTCAGAAAATTCATACAGGGTATCTGAGCTGGAGATAGCGTAAATTCTGCCGGACAGGGGATTGGAAGAAAATGTGGCTGGAGTCCAGGCGTTTGTGTCAAATGAAAAGCTGTTCAACTGGGTTGCCGTCCCGGAATCCGGATTGATCAAGTGAAGTACGTTTTCCCGGGAAGAAGAATCATATGAAATACTGACTAGACCGCCATAAGCCTTTGGAATAGGATTACTAAAAAGAATCAAGCCGGTAAAGACGATCCAGATAATGACATGTTTGCAGTCGCATTTTGAACAGACCATTGGAAAACTTCCTTTTGATTGTTTAACCACTTGAGACGGTTAACTATAATTTTGCCCTTTCAGGGCGATAATGAAAATTTGACTCATATAAACCAATCGGCACTATAAATTGCCGGGAATTCGACAGTCCTGTCGATTCCTGTTTTTTTGTCTGACCCGGATTCATACGATGTATGTATCTATATAAAGCGCTTAAAAAAAAATCAATAAGATAAAACCTTATCCTGCTGAAAAAATTAGAAAAGATGAAACGCATTTTTTTAAATCACCACAAAAGGTGAATAGTTTTTCTTTTTCCCGGATCTTCCGCTGTTCAGGATTTTTCCGTTCCTATTGATTTATATTTGATAATAGTATTAAATACCTCCCTCGATCAGGTTCGGCAGCAACACTCTTTTTAAACAGGACGTTATGTACCCTTATCATATTAAACAGACCATACGGCTTTCCCTTCCCATTATTGTAGGGCAGATCGGCCAGCTGACCATGTCTGTGGCGGACAATGTCATGGTGGGGCGTGTGGGCGCGGATGCCCTGGCTGCCGCAGCCATCGGCAACGGCCTGTTTACCCTGATCATGGTGGTGGGGCTGGGGATTTCCATGGCCATTACCCCGTTGACGGCCATGGCCATGGGGGCGGGCAGGGATGAAGACTGCGGGGTGGTCCTGCGCCAGGGACTTCTGGTGAATATGATCGCAGGCATCCTGCTGTGTGCCGCCACCTTTGCAGGTGCACAGGCCATACGGGTGCTGGACCAGCCCGAAGCCATTGTTGAACCGGCCGTCCTCTATATGAAGGTGCTGGGGCTGTCCATGATTCCCCTGATGCTTTTCCAGTCCTACCGGCAGTTTGCCGAAGGGGTCAGCTTTCTCAAGCCGGCCATGATAATTACCCTGGCAGCCAACCTGGTCAATATTTTTGTAAACTGGGTCTTTATCTTCGGGAATCTCGGGGCCCCGGCCCTGGGGCTTACCGGTGCGGGGATCGCCACATTTTCCTCCAGGGTTTTCATGGCGGGATCTCTTGTGACCGTGGTCATGCTTGCGCCTTCCCTTAAACGGTTCGATCCCGGCCTGAGGTACAAAAAAATAGATATCCACCTGATGAAACGCCTTCTGGGCATCGGTATACCCGGGGCCTTCCAGTACTTTTTCGAAGTTTCGGCCTTTGCCGGATCTTCCATCATTGTGGGATGGATGGGGGTCAGGGAGCTGGCTGCCCATCAGATTGCCCTGAACCTGGCAGCCATCTCCTTTATGGGGGCTATGGGTATTTCAGCCGCCGGAACCATCCGGGTCAGCAATGCCCTGGGCAGGGGTTCAAATCCCGATGTCCGGGCAGCCGGATTCAGCGCCGTCCTCCTCTGCATGGGATTTATGGCGCTGGCCGGAACGGTCTTTGTCCTGTTCAGGCAGATCCTGCCCGGATTTTATGTCACAGATCCCATAGTCGTGGAAATCACGGCCTTTCTCCTGGTTATCGTGGCCTTTTTCCAGCTGTCTGACGGGACCCAGGCCGTGGGGATCGGAATTTTGCGGGGCATCACAGACATGAAAATCCCCACCCTCCTGACCCTGGCCGCCTATTGGATCATCGGCCTGCCCTCGGGTTATGCCCTTGCCTTTTGGGCCGGGTTAGGCATTTACGGGGTATGGTACGGCCTGCTCATCAGCCTTACGGTCTCGGCCCTGCTGATGATGCTCAGGTTCCACATCCGAACAAAATAACCCTCCCCCGGCGTTTACATCCGGCTGCTGTTCATGTTAACCACCTGACGGATTCCCTGGATTCCCTGCCCTTAAATAATATTCCAGGGAGCGGTCAACACAGGCAAGCGGCTCAGGCTGATTAATGCCGCCGGCTCCTGCCAGTTTTCCTGTTTCCGTATTGAGAAACCCCTGGGGGGTGTCCAGGTAGTTCAAAAACATGGGCAGGGTTTTCAAAGACCGCCTTGCCTTAACCGGCGCAAACGGGATAAGGCACCTGATAAGGATCCGGTACAGGGGCAGGGGTACCTTTTTAAGACCGGGCAGGCAGTATCCGTGTTTCCTGTAAATATTACGGACACGGTCAGCCAGTTCATCCAGGCCAATGCTCTTATCCGGGCCTGAACAGGCATGGAGGATCACAGGAAAAGGCCGGGGCCGGCAGGCAGCCCGGTAAATCAGCGATCCCACGTAATCACACGGAATGACATCCAGGGAGATATTCTTCAGGTCCGGGACAAGCCCCCTGGTTCTGGAACCGCTCAGGAATTCGCAAAGATAGTAAAACACCTGGAAGCGGATATTTTTTCCTGTCTGCGCATCGCCGATAACCATACTTGGCCGGACCACCGTGATATCCAGGCCCTCTTCGATCTTTTGGCGGATAAACAACTCAGCGTCGGATTTGGCAGCCTCGTATGAGTTCCGGAAGCCGCGGTCACGGGTAATCCAGTCCTCGGGGATGCTGCCGGGTGTATCCCCGGCCACCCCCACGGTGCTGACATATACCGTCTTTCGGACCCGGGGGCTGTTTTCCGTCAGAAGAACCAGGTTCCGGGTCATGCCCATGGTCTGGCTCACGGCAGCCTCCGGGGAGAGGTTCATGGTGACATTCCCGGCGCAGTGGAGGATATGGGTGATCCGGGCGGCAAGATCCCGGTATTTATCCGGTGAAAGCCCCAACCCGGGTTGATAGAGATCGGCCTTTACAGGGGTGATGAGATCTTTTTCCGGTTCACTGATACCGCAAAACCGGTACAGGCGGCCTAACCGCTGTTTCAGGTGTGCTGGTGAGCCGGCACGGACAGAGATGGTGACGCGTTCTCCGGCATCTATCAGGCACCGGAGTACGGCGCTTCCGACCACACCGGTGGCACCGGTAAGGAAAAAATGTGTCATAATGTCAGTCTCCTTTGTATGTTGAGTTTATCTTTTGTTCATGCATCTCAAGGACGCGGCTGCGCCGGACCTTCAGACTGGTTGTCAGTTCGCCTGCCCCAATGGAAAAGGGGGTGCGGATCACAAGGCAGTGCCCCGGCCTGCAATAGGGAGGCAGACTCCGGGTGGCCTCTTCCGCTGCGTCCTGGAGAAAGCGGCGGGCACAGGACTCTGAGCCGTGACCGGATACCATTTGCTCCCAGTCGGGAATGTTCAGCAATGCGATGATGTACTTTTGCCCTGCCCCGGTGACCACGGCATGATCCACACCCTGAATCTGTTTCAACCGGGATTCAATCACGGACGGAACGATTTTCCGGCCGGTGGAGAGTTTAAAGGTATCTGACTGCCTGCCGGTCAGGCAGAGGCGGCCCTTTTTATCAAAATATCCGAGATCACCGGTTTTTAAGAATCCGTTCCTGTCTGCGGCAGCCAGGTTCCCGGCGATACCGGCCCCTTTCACAAGGATTTCGCCTGCTCCGGAAATCTTTATCAAGTTACCAGCCAGGGGTTTTCCAACAGTACCGAAACCATAATCTTCCGGTGTGTTCATGCTCATGGGTATTATGTTTTCACTGATCCCGTAAGACTCAAGGATCAAAAACCCCCAGGCACGGCACCTGAAGAGAAGATCCTTGGACAGGGGGGCGGAACCGCTGATCATGAACCGGATGCTCCCGCCGAGAACCTTTCGGATGCGCCTGAAAAACAGGATGTCGGCGATACGGTTTAAAACGGCCAGGCAGGGATAAATAAAAAAACCTTGCTGTGCCGCCCGGCTGATCTTTTCTGCCTGTGCAATCCAAAACCGGACTATTCCCGGGAGCTGCGCTATTTTACTGCAGATCCCCTCGTGGAGTTTCTCATAAAACCGGGGCACCCCGGCAAGGAAATGGGGACGGATGTCACCGGCCAGGGGGATGAGAGCCCCGGGATCCCGGACCATATGGGTTTTAAAATTCAGCACCAGGCCGCACCAGTTGATCATCCGCTGGAACGGGCTGGCCAGGGGCAGCCAGCAGGCTGATCTTGGTTGACCGGGCAGACCGGACATTCTCCGGCTGATGCTCTCAACAGCCATGACAAGCTGCCGGTGTTGGTAAAGCACTACTTTGGGATCTCCGGTTGTGCCTGAGGTAAATAACAATACGGCATTGTCTTTTCCTTTAATGCCGGGGAGAGAGGGCAAACCGGGTGCTGCCGGGAAGTCTTGAAGCTTTTTTAACTGATGGAAAGAGGGATGAGGGAGGTCACTCCCCCTATCCAGAATCAGTCTCTGGGACGCCAGAAAGCTGCGGGAAAAACGATCCAGTATGTCAGACGATTCAACAGCCAGAGCCTTGATGTTGCATCCTTTGATGATATGGGCAAGCCTGTCCGGCGGATCGTTGAGATCCAGTCCGATAACAATACAGCCTGCCATGAATCCGGCATGCTGGATCAGTTCCCAGTCAATGGAGTTGGACATCAGGACGGCCAGTTCATCACCGGGCTCCAATCCCGCATTGACGAGTCCTAAAGCAATGCGGGATGCCTTTTCCGCAAATTGTTTCCAGGTGATTGTCTGCCAGTCGCCTTCTGAATCTCTCTCTGCAAAGGCAGCCGCATCCGGGGTATCAGAGACGCGCTGCTGCAGAAGGGAGGGGATTGTTTTATCTGTATCAGCCATTTCCACCCCCTTTAATGCCGAGATCCGGTCTGTTCAGCGAGAGCCTTTCCAGCACCTCGTCAACGGCCCTTCCCAGGAGGCGGCCTGTGCGTGCGGCATATTCCAGGGTTTCAAAGGTGTAAAGCCAGTCCCTGCGGTCAGCCTTGCCGTTGCGGACCATGCGGGCAAACTCCGGCTCAAAGGATGAATATCCCAGGGAGATCATATCAACGATTCCCATGAGCGGAATCAGCGTGTTGTTGGTAACAAGGGGGCTTTCATCCCCCCGGGGCATGAGATTCAGCCTGATCACCTGCGCCTTGATATAGGCCTCCTCAAAATCCCAGATGTAAAAGGGAAACAGCATCAACGGCCTTTGTTCAGGCGGCCAGGCAGGGCCGTTCCACCAATGGTGCATTTCCGGCCGGCTGAAGATCTCAGACAACTCTATTCCGGCGGACTGCCCGCGCCGCCCGGCTTCTGCCGCGGGACTGGTCATAAAGGTGTCAAGCCCCAGAATCTGCTGAACCTGATCCCTGGACAGTCCGCACAGGATATAGGGAATACCCATCCGGGCCGCGATGTTCCTGGCGGCATCGCAGAAAAAGTCCCCGTCCAGCTGATCAACAGTTCCGCTGCACCCCTTTTCATTTAAATGGGTAAAGGCATATCTGAACATCTTTTCCATCACACCGGCATCCGGACGGAAAATCATGTGGTCAACCCTGAGGCCCCGGATGATCTCCTTTACGTTTTCCATGGCCACCGGGCTCATAAAGGTGTTGTCCACTGTGAGGGCAAGGATCCGGAGCCCCCTGTACCGGGTCAGCATGTGATGGAGAAGATAGCTGCTGTCTTTGCCGCCGCTGAAAAGGATCATGGCGTGGTATTGGAGATCCTCCCGTGTGATGACGGATGCCATCAGGCGGTCAAACCGTTCCTGCATGCTGTCCTGTTCGCTCTTTGTAATGGATGAGACTGTGGGTTCCTCCGTCCTGCAGATCTCGCAGATCCCCTTATCCAGGCGGCAGTAGGATTCCGGCAGGAAACAGGACCGGCACCTGGGGGTCAGGTGCTTTTTAACCAGGACTCTCCGGACCGGCCAGATATATTTTTTATAGAACTCAAATGCCTTTACTTCACGAATGACTGATTGCGTTGATGTCATGATAAATCTCTCCTTTTTATTTAATGGTGCAATTCTCAGAAACAAAGGGAACTGCAGGGCCTGGCGGTTCCCTGCGGGGCAATTCCGGGAGCGAAGCGGAAAGATGCCCGGGAAACCGCATGCATGCCTTTTCCCTGGTGCTGAATGTCCTGAAGAAAAATTGAAACAGGTTCCGGTTTTCCGGGGCCTTGCCGTAAACCTTCCGGAACCTGTGCTCGGCGGTTTCAAAATTCAGGGTGGCGCACAGGGCCGGGGCATTGTTGGCAAAGCCGTAATTCTTGACTGTATTGACGCAAGAGGTTTTAAACAGGAACAGCCCTTCATATAAAGGCAATTGCCTGGGATGGAAGGTAATGATAAACCGGTCAATCCCGAGGTGTTCCCTGCTGTATTTGAACAGGTATTTGGACAGGTAAAACATCACACCGGAGGACTGCCCCCTGAGGTCCTTTTTCAGGGCCAGTGAAGATACCTCTGCCATACATTTGCCCGGGATGCGGAACCGGCTTAAATCTGCAATGTCCTGGGCCGGTACCCCCAGTCCGGCATCCTTGATGATAGATACGGTGGCGATCACTTCATTGTTCAGTTTGGCAACCAGGAGACTGGTCGTGGCAAGGGAATGATACACAGTGATGCGCCGTTTTGAGGATGAGGCAGGGGTCAGGTTTTCTTTTCGATAGGCCTCGTAGAGCAGTGCAAAGGCGGCATCTGAATCTTCCGGTGTCCGGGCAGGTTCAAATCTAACCCCGTCCGGGGGATCCGGAATCTTCATCAGGCAGCGGAACACCTTGTACCGGTGGTGCCTGGGGATGACTGCCAAGGGACTGACGAGCATTTTTTTGATGCGTTTTGTTGACATAGTTAGACTCCTTATGAAAAAGGTTGACGAAAGGCCGGGGATGAATTGAAAGACCGGAACAGGTCTAATCACCGGTTGCGATTCTCATTTCCATAGTAAATTGATTTCAGGAAAGAATGGGATGAAAAAGATGAGGTTAACGGCCCAATTAAAACCGGCCAAAACATGGTTTATAGAAGGGATGGGGGGGAAACCCGCCGGATCAGCGGAACCGGTGGGAATAATTTATAGATGTGCCAGGCATATCGGCCGGGACAACGGTGATTTTTTATAATTGATGGTGCAGAATGACAGGCTGCCTGAAAATCTCAATTCACCTGTTGTCAGGCCTTGCCCACTCATGGAGCAGGTCTTCCAGGTAGCATATCACTTCGTTTTCTTTCAGGCGGGAGGGGATAAGAATATCACGGGCGGCACGTTTTTTTCCTTCAGGGCCAAGTAAAAAGACCATCCACTTATCAGCAGACCTTACGATCTCCAGATTTCTTCCGTATACCTTGATTCGCATTGTTTAGGACCGGCTCCCAAATTACTTGATCTTTTGTTTTCAAAATATCCCGTCTTTTAAGGGGTTTTGTAACGATTCCTTACCCTCTGACGGTTCTCTCATTCCCGGGGGGCTTCCGGCCCGGTTCGGCCGTTAGCAATCTGCTCATAGGTCTTAACAGACTCGTCATACCTTGCCCTGGCCTTTGCCGCTTTTTTGAAGGCCCGGTCCGCATCTTCAATGGCCTGATCCGCCGTCCGGATGCTTTTTGCAAGATCCTCATCCTCCGGTGACAGTTTAAGCAGGTCCTCTGTGAGGGTTTCAGCCTTTTCCCTGCTCAGGGTTTCTTCCTTCCGGGCTGCGGCATACCGCTCCTTATCCCGGTTCATCCTGTCTTCGGCACGGGCCAGCTTTCCCTGGGTGCCGGTCTCGGGATCAGCCTCCAGGTCAATGCCCTGGGCTGCCATGACCATGGCGGTGACAGGCAGGTAGGGCAGCAGCCTCGGCAGCACGCCCTGGTTGGAATCCATTACATGGTTGTCACGGATCCTGAAGGGCAGGAAAACGCATGAGGCAGACGAGGAGAACTCAATCACCGTGTCCGGGGCATCATCGGGCACGGCGGCATGATCCGCATCAATCCTGGAGCGGGCCATCATTGCTTTGAAATCGGCCACGGAGTCTTCGCTAACGCTGTTTTCGCCGTCCGCCGCCGGGGTGAGAATCCTTATCTTTGCCCCGGACCAGAAGGAATGGCGGGTCATGAGATAGGCCAGCATCAGCATGAGGCGGCTGTTGGCATCGTTACGCCACCATACGTCAATGGTGCGGTCCTTTGGCTGTTGTTCAATAATCCGGGTCCAGCGGTTCTCATCTGCATGGAGCAGGATAATGTTCAGGCCTTCCCTGTGACCGATCCTCAGGCTCCGTGCATACTGGAAGGATCCGGCCCCTTCAAGGCCCTTGTTCATCTCATCCATCCAGTTGACCAGGGCGGTGTTTGCCGTAATGGGGCCAAGGCCGAAGGCATGGATGATGCCGGGCAGGGAATCGGGGATATCCGGCACCGACAATACCATGGGGAAAGCGGTGTCATGAATGTCCCTGACCCGGGCCGCAAGTTCCCGCTGCCGATCTTCCCGCTCAGACCGTATCCTCAGGCCCTGCCCCCGGATCAGACGGACAGCGGCGGTCATCCCGGACCTGCCCTCCAGAAAGGCGGCAAACCCAAGGAGAAACCTCATGCGTCCCGGGTTGTTTGTAAAGGCCAGGATCACCGGACGCCAGTCCCTGTCATGATGGGGTTCCTTTGCGGCTGCATGGAGATTGTTTTTGGCGCGCTGGAGAAAGGAGGCCCGTCTGGAATCAGCCCACCTGGCCGGCCTGGCATTCCGCCGCAGGTACTGGTAAATGGCCATGAGAATACAGACCGCCATGATACCGCTTTTGATATCAATGGCCAAGACGCTGCCCGCGCAGGTAAGGAATCCGGCCAGGCTGACCCAGGGGTGAAACCACTTAAACCTGGGCCGGAATGAGGGGCTGGCAGCCCGGGACTCATAATATGTTGCATAGTTGATAAGGCCGTAGGAGATGAGAAAAAACATGGAGACCACCCGGGCCACAAGGTTCAGCTGCCCCAGCCCCACCGTGGCCAGGGCAATGGCGCAGGACAGCAATACCCCGCGTCTTGGGTTGTCCGTTACTCCCGCGCCTTTGCCGAAGGGGACCAGGAAGTTGAAAATCCGGTCCCTGGAAATGGACTGGAGAATCCGGGGAGCGCCCAGAAAAGAGGCCATGGCCGAAGAGAGGGTGGCGGCAATCACCCCGGCGTCAATGAGGCCCGGAACCAGGGCAATCTGCTTCATGGCATCGTAGCCCGACATCAGGTCCCTGTTGGTCATTGCGCCGGAAAAAACCACAGCTGCCAGGAAGTAGACAAGGGTGGACAGCCCCACGGCCAGAAAGGTGCCCAGGGGAATGGCCCGTCCCGGGTCTTTAAGGTCTCCGGACATGTTCACCCCCTGGGTGAACCCGGTCACGGCCGGGAAAAAAATGGCAAACAGCACCCAGAACGGCAGCCCGTTTTCAGGAGAGGCAAAGTTGGCGGTAAAGACCGGCATCTGCCACGCCGTTACCCCGCCGATAAAAAAGGAGCCGAGGGCAAGGACCAGCAGGGCCATGACGATGTATTGAAACCTTGTTGCCCAGTCCGCCCCGAGCCAGGCCATGAGAAAAAGAAACAATATGGCGGCCCCGGCAATGACCTGGGAATTACCGTATGGCCATCCGGGGAAAAGGTGGTGAACCGCCTCACCGAACCCGATGCAGTAAAAGGCAATGGACACGGACTGGGCCAGGAACAGAATGAGGCCGATGGCACCGCCGAACTGCACCCCCAGGGTTCTGGAAATCAGGTAATAGGCGCCCCCGCCCTTGACCTGGATATTGGTGGCGATGGCAGACAGGGAGGCGGTGGTCAGCACCGAAACCAGGGTGGCCAGGGAGATCAGGATCACGGCTTTGCCGAATCCGGCATTGCCCACGGTAAATCCCATCCGCAGAAAGAGGATAATGCCCAGGATGGTAAGGATGCTGGGGGTAAACACCCCGGCAAACATGCCGAGTTTATGCTGATCCTGCTCTGTGCCGCTGGCCTGGGATTGTCCGGAGTTATTTTGCATAAGATTGTCTTGAATAAGGGTTTGACATTTTCCGCAGGGTACCAATTATCATCCGGCTTAGCAAGAACCGGGTGGATAATCCGATCTCCTGCGGGTATAGTGATATCCACAGAGTAACCGGAGGAGACGGACCATGGAAGACTTTGCACAGCTGTCACGGGATTACACCCGTATTGAAAAGGCCATTGACTACATTGAAGCCCATCAGGAGGATCAGCCCTCCCTGGCCGGGATTGCCGGGGCCGTGGACCTGAGCGAGTTCCACTTTCAAAAACTCTTCTCCAGGTGGGTGGGCATTAGCCCCAAGCGGTTTCTGCAATTTCTGACCAAGGAACATGCCAAGAAACTGCTGGCAGACTCAAAAAACATCCTGGATGTAACCTATGAAACAGGGCTGTCCAGCCCGGGCCGACTCCACGATCTCTTTATCTCCTGTGAGGCCATGACGCCCGGGGCTTACAAGGACAAAGGCCGCGGTCTTGATATCAAATTCGGATTCACCCCCACCCCCTTTGGCTGCTGCATGCTCGCCTTTACGGCCCAGGGCATCTGCAACCTGAAATTTGTCCGGGACTATTCCCGGGAGGAGATGGCAGCCTGGCTGGCCTCTGCCTGGCCAAAGGCCGGGATCAGCAGGAACGACGATGAGGCAGCCGCCTATGGCCGCCGGATATTTGCCTTAGCCCTTCCGGACAAACCAGCCCCCCTCCACCTCTTTATCAGGGGAACCAACTTCCAGATCAAGGTGTGGGAGGCCCTGACCCGGATCCCCATTGGCACTACAGTGACCTACCAGGATATTGCCGGACATATCGGCCATCCCGGGGCGGTAAGGGCCGTGGGAACGGCTGTGGGAAAAAACCCGGTTCCCTATATCATTCCCTGTCACCGGGTGATCAGGAAAATGGGAATATTCGGAAATTACGGAGAGGGAAAAAGCAGGAAAAAGGCCATTCTGGGATGGGAATCAGCCAGGACTGCCTGATTCACAGGAGGAGTTCAGCCCCAAAAACAGGCATAGGCATCGTTGTCAATCACGTCCAGGGCCTCTTCCAGTGAGGCTGCCGTGGGACAGGGGGTATGCCCGTGCCATTTCATGTCGGACCGCATCCAGAAGAGCTTCCATATTTTTTTGGATTTAACGTATGTGGCTTTGGCTACCGGGGTCTCAATGATTTTGGACGGATCCTCCCAGTGGGGACGGATTTCAAAAAGTTCAAAACTCTGGCCTGACACCCTGAATCCCAGGTCCACCTGGCTCCGGACGCGGGCTTCCGGCCGCCTGCGTGCCACAAACGCCCCGACCAGTTTTTCCATCCGCTTGATTTCAAATTCGCTTAAGGCCATAGCATTCCCAATTAAGTTTTTTGATTTTTCGCACTATAGTACCTGGAATTAGGCCTTGCAAGACAAAATATCAATGCCCCGGGAATCCCTGTCCGGGGTCAGGACGGCAAGGCTGCAGAACTCATGCCTGAGTACGGGGAGTCCCCAGTCCGTTACCCTTTCACTCCGGGTCCTGCCCCTGGCCGCTGCGGTTACGGCCTCCAGGCAGGATTTTAAAAATTCAGGGGGCAGGAGGGGTTCATTGTGGCAGGCATAGATCCCGGATATCCTGTCCTGAATGTCACATAACCGTTCCAGGGACTCTTCATATGCCCGGATGTCCGAATCTGTAAAATGGGCGTATAAGGTGCCGTTGTATACCAGGTCGCCGCTGAACAGCGATGCGGTCCGGGAATCCAGAAAACTAAGGCTGCCCCGGGTGTGCCCGGGGGTTTCCATCACTGCCAGCTGCCGGTCCCCGAGGTCAATGGAATCGCCCCCGGCCAGGGTCAAGGTTGGGGCGGGGCTCTTTATTTCATAGCTGCGGGGATCAAATGCTTCCGGGAAACTCACCCCGTCAGCCAGGCAGGGTGCCAGATAAAGGCGGGTCAGAAGCGCATTGGACAGGGGGGTTGATACCAGGGAGGCTTCCCTTGAGGCGGCTCCGATACGGGAAAACCGGGCATTGCCGCCGATATGGTCAAAATGCCAGTGGGTGTTCAGCACCTGGACCGGCAAATCCGTTACCACTTCCACTGCCGCCCGGATATCGGCAACCCCCATACCCGTGTCAATGAGGGCAGCCCTGTCCTGCCCCAGAACCAGAAAGGACTGGACATGGCCGGGCTCCTGAATCATGACTATCCCCTCATCCATCTCCCGGACAACAAACCAGTCTTCAACTATTCTATCCATATTGTCACCGGCTCCCCTTATAAAGGCCGGGAAGCGCCTGCTTCAGGGCCCGGCCCAGACGGGTCACCCCTTCAGCCAGTTCCGCCTCATCATACATGGCAAAGGAGAGCCGCATGTATGAGGCAAACCCGCGGTCCGGGGAAAAATAACTGCCCGGATAAAAATCAACGCCATGTTTCTGAACGGTTTTCCTAAGGGCCTTGCAGTCCACACCCTCGGGGAATCTCAGCCAGACAAAGTATCCGCCCCGGGGCGGGGTAAAGGATACAGACCGGGGCAGGGCCTCCCTGAGCTCCCCGCAGAGTACCGCTGCCCTGCGCCTGTAGACATCCCGCAGTTCGGCAATATGCGCTGCCAGGCTGCCGTTCCGCACCACCCGGTCCACAATGGCGGAGGTAAACGGGTTTACCCCGCCCCCGCTCCGGAGCAGGCCGGAACCGGTAATTTTTTTAAGGGTTTCAGGACTGGTGTGTATCCAGCCCAGCCGCAGGCCCGGCGCCAGAATCTTGGAAAAAGAGCCCAGGCTCAGCACAGGACATTGGCTGTGAAACCTTCCCAGTGACGGCGGGGGCGGTTGGTCAAAATAAAGAAACCGGTAGACCTCGTCCGATACCACAGGCAGGCCATGGGTCCCGGAAATCCGGGCAACCGCTTCCTGGCGCTCCGCAGACAGGGTCACGGCAGAGGGGTTGTGATAAAAGGGAATGGTGTACAAAAATGCTGGGGAACAGGTTTTGAGAATCTCTTCAAGCGCCCCGGGAACCAGGCCGTTTTCATCTGTGGGCACCGGGATCATGGTCAAACCGTGGTCGGAGAATATCCGCAGGGCCAGAAAATAGGTGGGAGCCTCCACCAGAATGGTATCCCCGGGCCGGGTGAACAGGGTGCAGATCATATCCAGGGCCTGGGAGTTCCCGTTGGTAATCATGAGCTGATCCGGTGCCACGGTCACCTGATCACTTAAAAAACCGGCCAGCCTCTCCCTGACCCCCGGGTTGCCCCTGGCCGGGCCATAGGGAAGGAAGGACTCATCCTGCCGGGCAAAGAGTTCAGCCGAAGCCCTTTCAAGCAGTCCGCCCGGCAGCAGGCCGCGGCTGGGCTGGCCCAGCCCCAGGTGGATCATTTGCTCAGGTGCCTGAACCCGGGGTAAATCCGTCATGGCTGTTGTCCGGCACCCACCAGCCGGGTATGGACCTGAACCGGTTTTTTAATCTGTTCTTCCTTCAGCATGATGGCCTCGGTCTGTTTCCAAGCCTCCGTGTCAATGGTGCCGACCTTTATGTCCGGACCGGGCTTGACCAGTACGCGGGTGGCTGCCAGCTGTTTCCGGCGGATATCGTCCCTTTTGCCCTTGTCCTTTTTCTTTACCTCCGCCAGTACCCGGACTTCATTGGCCGGGTCCATGGCAAACTCCCAGGCTGCCAAGAGAGCGGTTATAAAGGCCTTTACCCTGTCCGGATGCATCTCCGTCATCCTGCTTGAGGTGACCACGGAGTTGGCCACAAAAGAGACACCGAAATCCGCCGGATTAAAGAACCGGACCGCCTCCCCTTCCCTGGCCAGTTTATCTTCCAGGATGACGCCCTGGGAGTTTCTGTACACCGGCCAGATCTCCACTCTCTTCTTTAAAA
>JAKSAX010000470.1 GCA_022361395.1 Desulfobacterales bacterium
CAGCAGCATGACGATCATGCTCAGGGTGAATAAGGTCATCTCTATAGTACTCCTTTTGGTGCGGTGTCAGGGTTGATGGGGCTCATCTTCGTATTCACTCTGCTGTTCCGGGGACATCCAGGTCTCTTTGACGGTGAGGTTCTTGATAATGGTCCGGATATACTGGAGCCCGGCCATGAGAAATCCCAGGGGCACGATGACGTAAAAGGTCCAGTAGGGCAGTTTCAGGGCCGGTGTCTCATGGGCCTTCCTCAGGCTGTGCATGAGGTAGTCGTAGGAGGCGTCGGCCATGAAAAACATGACAAAGGCCGAGACCGCGGAAATGATGATGATGAAGATCTTCTCCACGGAAGAGGGCATCAGGTCCAGGAAGGCGCCCATGCGGATGTGGCGGGCCCGCCTCACCCCGTAGCTCACCCCCACGAAGGTGGTGAAAATCACCAGGAATTCCGAGATCTCTTCGGCAAAATAGATACTGGTGAAAAACTGGCGGGCAATGAAGTTGGCGATCAGCAGCAGGGTCAGTGCCCCCACGCAGAAGACCAGGCTCAGGACCTCGCAGGCGTTGAGGAGCCGGCCGGCCCCAAGGGAGATCTTTTGGAACATGGTTTTGTGGGATCTTTCGTTGTCCGGTTTCATGTGAAAGCCTAGATAATGATTGGATTGGCAATGGACAAAGCCGGGCCCGCCCGCGGCGGGCCCGGCTTTGCATCCTGTCGTTACTCTATTCCCAGCGCCTTTTTGGCATCGGCAATGTCTTTTAACAGGGTTTCACGGACCAGTTTGGCGTCCGGGCCGCCGATGGCGTCGAATTTTTCATAGTTGGCCTCGGCAATGGCCTTGAATTCGGCGATCTTGTCATCACCCAGCTCGGTGAATTTAATGATTGGCCGCTCCTTCTTGATCTTTTCCATGTCAGCCGCGTTCCGCTCTTCAATCCATTTGGCGGAATCAATGGTGGCCTTTGCCCAGAATTCCCGCATTTTGGCTTTGGCGTTGTCCGGCAGCCGGTCGAAATTGGCCTTGTTCATGGTGGGAATGCCCAGGTATGCCTCGGCATAGGTGAGGGTAAAGAAGTCGGTGACCTCAAAGAACTTCATGCTGTAGTCGGCAAAGATGGGGTTCATCTGGGCGTCGATCAGTCCCATCTGGAGCCCGCCGTAGACTTCGCCGAAGCTCATGGGGGTGGGGCTTGCACCGTAGGCTTTCCACTGGTCCACCAGGACCTTGGAGGACATGAGGCGCAGCTTCATCCCCTTCATGTCGGCCATCTGGCTGATCTCTTTTTTGGAAGTGATCCACATCCAGTCCTCCCAGATGATCCCCAGGGGCACCAGGTCGTTGCGGCGGAACGCCTTTTCAAGCACGGACATGAACTGCCCGTTCTTCACGATCCAGCCCAGGATTTCAGGGGCGTTTTCCCGGGGCCAGATATAGTGGAGCGCCAGGACCTGGGCCTCGGGCACAAAGGAGCTGATCCATGCATAATCCGTGACCACGAAGTCGATGACGCCCAGCTGGCAGAGTTCGTTGATGTCCCGGGTATCCCCCAGGGAGCCGTAGGGGTAAACCGAGATGTCGATCTTCCCGTCGGACCAGGCGTTCATCTCCTTGGAAAATTTCTGGGACCATACGGTCATGAAATCCCCTTCAAGGTCTTCAGTGGCCAGTTTGGACTTCATGGCTTTTCCCGTATATTCCCCGGCGCTCAGGTTTGCGGCCAGGAACAGGCTGAACATTACCATTGTCACTGCAAATAACTTTTTCATCCCAATTTACTCCTTCGTTAAAATGTATAAAAAACGCTTCGGTTAACACTGCTGTATTACAAGATGCCCACACGGGTGTTGAACTCGGTGATCATCCGGTCGATTTCATCCGCCTGTCCAAAGGTATCCCCCCAATAGCTGTCATGGTCGTACCACTGGGCGTTCAGCTCTTCCACATCCTTGCCCTGCTGCTCGATCCAGGTGTAGTATTTCAGGTTGTGAATGGCCTTTTTATCGTAGTAGGAGAGCTCTTTCATATGGTCGATGCCCACACTGTCCAGCAGCTGGATATCCTGTTGGGCCATGATATCGGAGTACGCCCCCCTCTCTTGAGTTAACTCGTCCAGGCGGGAGCCGTAAAGCTGCATGGAATCGGTGGCGATGCTGACTACATAATCGTCCTCTGTCAGCTCGTTGTACTTGGCAAATTTCACAGCGGCCAGCATATTGCCGATGCCGGAGATCCCCAGCAGGTCAAGGCGTTCCACCAGGTCAGGAGACACCCCGTTGTCAACCAGGGCCTGACGACCCTTTTCCTCGTTGAACAGCCGGAGCAGTCTCATGGGGACTTCATCGTCCACGGCAATAACAAAATCCGTGTCCTTGCAGTCATGGACCCAGGGCACATGCTTGTCGCCGATGCCTTCGATGCGGTGGCCGCCGAACCCGTTGTTCAGCAGGGTCGGACACTGGAGCGCCTCAGCCGCCGCCACCCGGGAACCGGGGAACTGTTTTTTCAGGTAATAACCGGCCGCAAGCGTCCCGCCGGATCCGGAAGAAGAGACATAGCCGGCAAACCGTTGTCCCTTGGTGAGATAAGAGTTGAGGATCTCTTCAATGGCACTGCCGGTGACCGTATAATGCCAGAGGGGATTGCCCAGTTCGTCAAACTGGTTGAAGATCTGAAGATCCTCTCCCGAATTCCTCAGTTCCCAGCACTTGTCAAATATCTCTTTAACGTTGGACTCACACCCCGGCGTTGCAATGACCTGGCCTGCGATTTTATTGAGCCATTCAAACCGCTCCTTGGACATCTCCTCGGGCAGGATGGCAATGGCGGAGCAGGCCAGGAGGGCAGAGATATAGGCCCCTCCCCTGCAGTAATTGCCCGTGGACGGCCAGACCGCCTTTGTTTTCTGGGGATCAAACTGGCCGGTGATCAGCCCGGGAGCCAGGCAGCCAAAGGTGGCACCCACTTTATGGGCGCCGGTGGGAAACCAGCGGCCGGACAGCATGATGATATTGGCCCGGCACCCGGTCAGTTCCGGAGGCAGGATAATATGATTGGGACTGCCGTAAAGCCCGCCTGCATCCTTCTGCTCGTTCTTCCAGGAGATCCGGAACAGGTTTGCAGAATGAAGATCCCACAGGCCGATATCTTTCAGCTGGGTTTTGATACTGTCAGGGATTTTTCCCGGATCCTTCATCATGGCAAAGGTGGGAAGGGCAATTTTCTTCTCTTTGCAGAACTGAATGTTCTTTTCCATTGTCCTTGTCCGGACCGTTAAATCAATCATCTTGTTTCCTCATTCTCTCTGTTATGGCCGGATGCGTCCCGGCCGTTGTTTATTAAAATTTTAAATCCGTATACAGCATGGGGATCAACGCATACATGGCGGCGGCATCCGCAAGCTCCTGTTTGGACAGTCTTTCATCAGGGGTATGGGCCTGGTCGATCTGGCCGGGGCCGAACCCGATACAGGGGATATTGTGCCGGCCCATAATGGCCACCCCGTTTGTGGAAAACGCCCAGTTGTCCACTTCGGGAATCCTGTTGAACAACCGGGTATAGGCGTCTTTAAGTGTCCGGCAGACCCTGTGATCCTCCCCAATGGACCATGACGGGAAATAACAATCGGTGGGGTATACCAGCCCGGTGTATGAGGGCTGGTCAAAATCGTAAAGATTGACTGCGGCACGGGTTTCCTTTACTGACTGCAGATCCCGGATTTCACTAAGGGCGCTTTCAACGGTTTCCCCTGTGGTCAGCCGCCGGTCCACGGATACCCAGCAGCCGTCAGCCACGGCACACCGGGAGGGTGAAGAGAAAAAGATCTCCGACACCGTGAGGGTTCCCCTGCCCAGGAAAGGGTCGTCCTTGAGACGGCCGGCCAGGTCTTCCAGGTCCGTGAGTATCCGGGCCATCTTAAAAATGGCATTATCCCCGTCACGGGGTGCCGAGGCATGGGCGCTCTTTCCCTCCACCCGGACACGGATCTCCATCCGTCCCTTCTGTCCCCGCCGGATCTTGCCTGAGGAGGGTTCGGTACAGACAACGAATTCAGGCCGTATGCCCCCCTCCTCAATCAAATACTGCCAGCAGAGTCCGTCACAGATCTCTTCCTGCACAGTTCCGGTAACCAGGAGGGTGAAATCCGATTCAAGGTTCAGGGTTTTGATAATTTTTCCCGCATACACCATGGCAGCCATGCCCCCGGCCTGGTCACTGGCCCCCAGACCGTAAACGTCATCATCATCCTCATGCCCCTTGAAGGGATCATAGGTCCAGTTATCCCTGTTGCCCGGCCCCACCGTATCCACATGGGCGTCCATGGCTATCAGTCTTTTTCCGGTCCCGATATACCCAAGGATATTTCCCATGGGATCAATCTCCACCCGGTCAAACCCCACGGTGTTCATCTCCTCCTGAATACGGCTGATAATTTCCTTCTCATTCCCGCTTTCGCTGGGAATGGCAATCATGTCCCGCAGGAATGCGGTCATATCCGGCAGGTAATCAGCAGCAAGGGAAATTATTTTTCGTTCATCAACTTTCATTGCCTGCTCCGTTCTGTTTTGCATCTATCCGCCTGAGACGCTCAAGGCTCTTTTCCCAGTTGCAGTGGATGATCTGCTCCGCACCTCCGATATCGGAATCTTTCAATGCGGCGATGAGATCCCTATGTTCTTCCAGGGATGAGGCAGCATAGGAGGTGCCCTCAAAAAAATTGACTTCCAGCCGGCGGTACCGGATCTTCAGGTCCTTGAGGATCTTCATCAAATGGGTATTGAGGGACCGCTCTATGAAAACGTCGTGGAAGTCGGCATCCGCCCTGGATGCGGCAATGGGATCGTTTGCATCAATGGCGGATGCCAGCACCTCATTGGCCTGCGCCATCCTTGTAAAATCCGCCGGTCTCATATTGGCCAGGGCTTCTGAGGCAGCCAGTTTTTCAAGGGTCCAAATAACAGGATAGATCATTTCCGGTTCCCGGACAGGGATAGGCGCCACCCGGGTCCAGCGGTTTGCGGAGGATTCCACAAGATCCTTGTCTTCAAGACGCCGAAGGGCCTCCCGGACCGGGGTGCGGCTTACGCCGAGATGAACTGCCAGTTCTTTGTCCACGATTTTTTCACCGGGCCTGAGAACGCCCTCCATTATCCAGTTCAGCAGATTGTCATAGACTTCATCCCGGATTGAGGGGCGGCCTATTTTTTTATTTTTTTCAGGCAGGGGCATCTGGCAGACTCCGGTTTCATCCTTTTGGAATATATCACACTTTGCGTATTGGATGTGATATATCGGTTCCAATTTGAAGTCAAGATTTTTTTAAAAACAGGAAATTCCATGATACCGGCGCCCCAGGAAAAACAATATCAATGAGAGGAATTCGAAGATAAGCAGAACAGGCCACCCTGGAACCCGATACTGGAAAATCAACCTGAACTGGTGTAAATAAATGGGTGACGAAACTATATAATTTAGGACAGGCTTTTGCTATTTAACCTTTTTCCAGTCTTGCTCTTCCTTGCAGGTGTATTCAGCCTCCTCCTCTCTTTCTACGTCCTGAACGAGAGAGTGACAACAATAGGAAAGACCTTTTCCCTGTTTGCAGGGGCCATATCCATCTATTCGGTGGGTTACGGGTTTGAACTCCTGTCCGCGACTCTTGGGGAGATGCTGTTCTGGTCAAAAGTCCAGTATTTGGGAATTGCCTCCATCCCCGGGCTGATTCTTGTGCTGGTCATCCTGTACACAGGGGGCCGGGCCTTTTTCACATGGCCCAGGATGATCCTGGTATTTACCATTCCCCTGATCACCCTCCTGGCAAGACTTACCAATGAGTTCCACCATCTTTTGTATACCTCGGTGGGCATTGACGCCTCAGGACCCGGCCCGCTGCTTGAATTCACCCCCGGCCCCCTTTACCGCCTCCATGATTTCTACTCCAACTTTGTACTGCTGGTCTGCAGTTTCCTGCTGATCCGGTTTTTATTCCGTGCCGCACCCTCCTACCGGAAACAGACCTTTATCCTGCTCATTGCCATGGGAATCCAATGGGCCGGTTATCTGGTTTACCTGGCAGGGGGCGGACCTGAAAACCTGGATATAAATCCGCTTCTTCTGGTTCTCAGCGCCCCGGTCTATGCACTCGGGATTTTTAAATATTTCCTGTTCAACCTCGTGCCCGTTGCCAGGGACCGTGTATTCGAGGTCATCAAGGACGGGGTTATGGTGGTAGACAAGGCCCGGCGCCTGGTGGATTACAATAAACAATGCGGAAAAATAATCCCGGAGATTTCCAAGGATAAAATCGGAACGGGCATCATGGATTTACTGGGAGGCTACCCCTGGATTCATGAGATATTTAACCATGCCTATCCCGAGTCCACAGACATCTCAATTGGTGAAAAACCCGACGCCATGTCCTTTCAGCTGTCAAATCAGGTCCTGTTTGACACCAAGGGAAAAAATATGGGAAACATCCTTATCTTCAGCAATGTCACCAAAGAGAGAAAGCTCGTGAAAAGGCTGGAGAACATGGCAACCACTGACGAACTCACCGGGATTTATAACCGCAGGCACCTGATTACCCTGGCTGAACGGGAAATCGCCCGGACCGAAAGGTTAAACCGGCCTGTTTCCATCCTCCTGATGGACCTGGATCATTTTAAACGGATTAACGACACATACGGCCACCACTGCGGTGACGGCGTACTCAGGCATTTCACCCGGCTGATCAGTGATAATATACGGAACATAGATATATTCGGGCGCTATGGCGGGGAGGAGTTTGTTCTTCTCTTACCGGAAACCGACGGCCCAAAAGGCCTTGAAACAGCAAAGCGCCTGGGAAGCATTGTGGCGGACACCCCGTTTTTATCCGGAGACCATCCCCTTGATGAGGCCGTCTGCTTCACGGTCAGTATCGGTGTATCATCCACCACAGGCCCGGGAACCGGGGGGATTGACACATTGCTGAAAAATGCGGACAAGGCATTATACCGGTGCAAAACCAGGGGCCGGAACCAGGCGGCCCTGTTTCAAAGATCCCCTGAATGATCCCCCTGAGTGATCCGGGTACATTTTGATCTTCTCATTTTCTTATGATATGATCTGCCGGATCAAATAACGCCCTTTCAAAGGACACAGCCATGGCTTTGCAGAACACCCCTTCCCCCCCTCCCATGCTGGACATGGACGGCATTGACTTTATATCCGTGCTCAACCGCCTGGATGACGGGGTGATTATCTGCGACCTTAACGGCACCATATTGTTCTACAATACAGCCCAGTCCAAGATCGACGGGATCTCCCCTGCAGATGCCATGGGCATGAAGGTCACGAATATCTACGAGTTGAACAACCGGACCTCAATGGTGATGCAGTGCATTACCCATAACGCATCCATAAAGAACAAGACCTTTTTTTACCGGACCTATAAGGGCAAGGTGGTGAACACCATTACCTCGGCCTATCCCCTGTATACCAACGGCCAGGCCAACGGCGCCATCTGCTTTGTAAAGGATTATGAGCTTTTAAGACGGTCCGCCCCCATGCCCACAAGGGAACCCCTGCAGGCAAACCTGGGCAACGGGACCCGGTACAGTTTTTCAGATCTCATCGGCTCAAGCCGCGGATTCATGCAGGCCATGGGGATCGCCCGGAAAGCTGCCGCATCCTCGTCCCCGATAATGGTCCAGGGGGAAACCGGAACAGGCAAGGAGCTATTTGCCCAGTCCATCCACAACCACAGTCCCCGGCGGGAAAGGAAATTTGTGGCGGTAAACTGCGCCGCCATTCCCCACGACCTTCTGGAGGGCATGCTCTTCGGCACCAGCCGCGGGGCCTTTACCGGTGCCCTGGACAAACCGGGCCTGTTTGAGATCGCCCACGGGTCCACCCTGTTTCTGGATGAACTCCTGGCCATGCCCGTGGAACTCCAGGCCAAATTGCTGCGGGCACTCCAGGAAAAACGGGTCAGGCGGGTGGGATCGGTAAAGGAGATTCCTGTGGATGTGAAAATCATATCCTCGGTCAACCAGGACCCCAGGACAGCCATCCGGAATGAGGAGTTGAGAACCGACCTCTACTACCGCCTGGGGGTGGTGATGATCAAGCTGCCCCCCCTGAGGGAACGGGTGGACAGCATGGGAGAGCTGGTCGACCACTTTATCAAAAAGTACAATACCCGCCTGGGCACCAATGTCAAAGCCATTGCCGGGGAGGTCATGGAGCTGTTCAATGCATACCACTGGCCCGGGAATATCCGGGAGCTGGAACACCTGATCGAAGGGGCCATGAATATGGCCGGACAGGACGATACCATAGGCCTGAGGCATTTCGGTCCGGGCCTGGACTGCCTGGAACAGGTGGACATGACCTGCGCTGACCCGGCCATCACCCTCTTTGACACAGCCCGGGACAGCCTTGCCGTGCCCGGAGCCCCGGGTGAAATCCCCGGTACCTTTGCCCGGACCCAGAAGCAGCGGGAGCAGTCAGCGGTCAGGACCGCCCTGCTTGCCGCCAACGGCAATGTTACCCAGGCCGCAAAACACTTAGGCATCTCCCGGCAGCTGCTCCACTATAAAATTAAAAAATTCGGATTCAGGCGGATCGATTTTATCCGGAATCCGGAATCCTGAACCGGCACAGGGGAATGGCAGCCGCCGGAATATGACAAATATTTTTCAAGTGAAAATTATTTGTCACTCCTTATCCCGCCAAAACTGACAATATTTTTTCACCCCGGCGCCCGTCCCACACTTAACACCAACTTGACACATCGATATTATCTCTTTAATATCAATAAGATAAGACAAAAGCCCTCATCTGTTTCCCATCTGGTATATTATCTGCACACCCCAGGAAAACGCCGTGTTTTATACGCTAAAACCCGGACAGATGAGATGATATCAGATGTAAAGTTTGTACAGGAGTAAAAACAATTGAACGACACCACTAAAAAACCTTTTGATCCCCTTGTTTTCTGGGTTTCGGCCACGGTCACCGTGCTGTTCGTCCTCTGGTCGGTAATCTTTCCCGAAAACATGACAAAGGTGATAAATGCCGTGTTCAGCTGGACCACCACCCAGTGGGCATGGTTATATTTATTAACTGTTTTCCTGCTGGTCGGCGGGTGCTTCCTGCTCATGGGAAACAGATACGGAAAGATGAAGCTCGGCCTTCCGGAAGACAAGCCTGAATTTTCCAACTTTTCCTGGTTTGCCATGCTGTTCGGCTCCGCCATTGCAGCCGGCATCGTATTCTGGGGCCCTGCAGAACCGGCCTACCACTACATGAGCCCGCCCCCCTACTTCGGCGGAGAGGCCCTGACCCCGGCAACCGGCGCCAATGCCATGACCTATTCTTTTTTTCACTGGGGCCTGAGCGCCTGGTCCATTTATGCCATGCTCACCATTGCCCTGGGCCATGCCTGCTTTACCAATAACCTGCCCCTGAGATTTTCCTCTGCGTTCTACTATGTGATCGGCGACAAAATTCACGGCACCTGGGGCAAGATCCTGGATATATTTGCTGTTTTCGCCACCCTGGGCGGCCTTGCCACCACCACGGGTTTTGTGGCCCTCCAGCTCTCATCAGGACTGAAATACCAGTACGGCCTGGCCCTGGGAGACGGCTCTACCTATATGATCATCGGTGTGCTCACCGCTATCTTCACTGTCTCCGTGTACACCGGCATTGAAAAAGGGGTGAAACTCATCGGCGACATCAATATGTGGGTCTTTGTTGCGGTCTGGTTCTTTGTCCTTGTATTCGGCCCCACCATCTTCCTGATCAACCTGACCACCAACTCCATCGGCCAGTACCTGCTCCACTTCATCCCCATGAGCCTGTTCACCGCACCCGGATATGAAGGAAACTGGATCGGCTCCTGGACCGTGTTTTACTGGGCATGGTGGATGAGCTGGGCCCCCTTTGTGGCCGTGTTTATCGCCCGGATATCCAAAGGCCGCACCATCCGGGAGACCGTGGCTGCCAGCCTGATTCTCCCCACCCTCGGCAACTTCCTCTGGTACGGGGTGGTCGGCGGCGCCGGCATCCACTTTGACGTGACCAAGACACTGAACGAGCACGGGGTGGAGAGCGCCATCTTCGCCATTGCCCAGAACCTGCCAATGACAGGAATCCTGGCTGTGGCCCTGATCTTCCTCATCGGCACCTTTTTCCTGACCAGCGCCAACTCGGCAGCCATATCCCTTGCCATGTTTGTCTCCGGCCACGAGAACCCGGGAAGAAACCTCCGGGCCTTCTGGGGCATTGCCCTTGGTGCTGTTGCTGCGGTACTTGCCGGCGGCGGAAGCCTGAAAGCCATCCAGACCGCCTCCATTGCCACGGCATTCCCGCTGATGTTCCTGCTCCTCCTGGTGCTTTACGGAACCTTCAGGGGACTGAACCAATACAGACGCAACCATGAAAACGACTAATCGGCCCGCCGGGAAACGCATTGCTTCCCGGCCCACACACACATCGAAATAGAGGGTGGCATACCTTCTAAAGGAGTAAAGACAATGTATGACCGCATGCAGGAACTGACTGTCCAACAGATGGAAAAGATCCACAATGCTTCAATGGATCTGCTTAAAAATACCGGTGTTGCATTCAACGACGAAGAAGGGCTTGAGATCTTCAGGTCCAACGGGTTCAAGGTGGAAGGGTCAATCGTATTTTTCGAAGAGGAGCAGGTTAAAAAAGCCCTTGAAACAGCTCCCAGGCGTTTTACCGTCCATGCCAGGAATCCTGAAAAAAGCGTAAAGATCGGTGAGGATGATTTTGTCTTCCTTCCCGGTTACGGCGCTCCCTTTGTCATGGATGCCCAGGGTAACCAGCGCCAGGCCACCATGGAAGATTACGACAACTTCTGCAAGCTCATCCAGACCTCTCCCTATATTGACATGAACGGATGGATGATGGTTGAACCGGCGGACATGCCCCATGACACGGTTCACATGGATCTCAGCCTCTCCAACATGCTGCTCTGCGACAAACCCTTCATGGGAAGCCCGGTGTCCAAACAGGGCGCCCTTGACGGTATTGAGATGGCCGGTATCCTGTTCGGCGGCAAAGAGAACATCATGGACAAGACCGTTTCCGTCTCCCTGATCAACTCCCTGTCCCCCCTGCAGTTTGCCGATGAGATGATCGGCTCCCTGATCGAGCTTTCCAGACACAACCAGGCGGTTGTGGTTGCCTCCCTCATCATGGCCGGCGGTTCCGGTCCGGTGACCCTGGACGGCGTGCTTGCCCTCCAGAATGCAGAGATCCTGGCAGGGATTACCCTGACCCAGCTGGTCCGGCCCGGCGCACCTGTTATTTACGGGTCAACCTCATCTGCCATGGATATGAAAACAGGGGCTCTTTCCATCGGCGCACCCGAGCTGTCCAAGAACATCCACCTCGTTGCCCAGATGGCAAGGTTCTACAACCTGCCTGCCAGATCCGGCGGCGGCCTCACCGATTCCCTGTGCGCGGATGCCCAGGCCGGTGTTGAATCTGCCCTGGCCCTGTCCACCGCAGCCAGAAGCGGTATCAACTTCATCCTCCACTCCTGCGGAATTCTCGGGTCCTACATTGCCATGAGCTTTGAAAAATTCCTGGTGGATGAAGAGACCTGCGGCCTGGTCCGGTCCATGCTCAAGCCCCTTGCCCTCACAGATGAGAGCATTGACCTTGATGTGATAAAGGAAGTGGGCATCGGCGGCCAGTACCTGACCCATCCTAAAACCTTCCAGCTCTGCCGCACTGAGTTCTTTATGCCCCAGCTCTACAGCCGGAAAAATCCGGATGCCTGGATCAAGGACGGAAAAAAATCCATTGACATGATTGCCGAAGATAAGGTAGCTCAGCGCCTGGCAACCTATGAAAAACCGGAAATCGACCCTGCCATTGAAAAAGAATTAACCGAATATGTTGAAAAACGTAAAAACGCTTAAAGGAGAAAATTATGACTGATTTCAATGCAATGACTGATGCCCTGGTATCCTGTGACGCAGCAAAACTCACCGATCTTGTAAACGCTGCCCTGGCCGCCGATGTCCCGGCCACCGACATTCTCAACAAGGGACTGATCGCAGGCATGGATATTGTGGGCGAGCGTATGGAAGCAGGCGACATGTTTATCCCTGAGGTACTCATGGCAGCCCAGGCCATGGGCGGCTGTGTGGAAATTCTCAAACCCATGCTCGGCGACGAAGAAGGTGCCGGCGGTGCCTCGGTTATCATCGGTACCGTTAAAGGCGATCTCCATGACATCGGTAAAAACCTGGTGGCCATGATGATGGAAAGCGCCGGTCTTGAAGTCCACAACCTCGGCGTTGATATTGCCCCTGAAAATTTTGTGGAAGAGATCAAAAAGAAAAATGCCCAGATCGTCTGCCTGTCCGCCCTCCTGACCGCCAACATGCCGGCCATGAAACAGACCGTGG
>JAKSAX010000471.1 GCA_022361395.1 Desulfobacterales bacterium
CCCAGCAGTATTTTTCCGAAATTTTTTTTAAAGTAGGGAAGGATGAGTTTCAAGCACCGGCTCCTGAACAGATACAAGATGATTAATGAAAACATTCAACAGGGCAAAAGATAAGACATTGTTTCAGGAATTTCAATGGAGGGGACAGATATAAAACAGCTCCGGTCAGGGACCTGCCTGACCGGAGCCGGTGAATTGAAACCGGGGTGGCCCTTGTCCGGGGATTATTCTTTTTCAGGGGGCTCGGTTGCGGCCATGAATTCATCTTTATCGATTTCAGTTACTTCGGAATTCTGGAGCGTTATCTGGCTGCCGCTTACCTCATCGGTAAAAATCACGGCCCCCTCTCTTTTGGAGTCAATCTTTTTGGTGTAATAGGTTTTATCGGATGAGGGCTCCGAGACCTTGTAATAACTGCCGCAGGAGGCCAGGAATATTGCCGTTAAAATCAATACTGACACCTTTAATACGATGTGCTTCATGGGAAATCTCCTTTAAAATAAAATTTCGGCGGATCAATTGGACAGCATCCCTCCGGCAGTTTTGATTGCGGAGCGGATTTTAATTTTGCATTGATCTCAACAAGATACGCCATACTCAGGAACTTGTAAAGGAGATGTCATGTTATCCCTGGCGGAACCCTTGTTTCTATGATACTTTCTGTCATCATAAGTAAGAACCGGATATTCACATGCCAGGCATGTTATGTTTACACAGGGATTGCGCAAAAACAGCTTCACATAGTCTGTTTACAAAAAAATATTAAAGCACTGGGTAATTTGCAGGATCCCATAGATCAAAAAGAAACGAGAAACAAAAGCATATATGACGTTGAAGAAAAAATCAGAAGGCCGGATTATCCAGTCTGTTGAACGGTCCATCAATGCCCTGCTCCTCTTCCTTGAGGACTACCAGGAACTGGGGATTAAAGACTTTTCCAGGATGCTGGGCCTGCCTAAACCGACCATTTACTCCCTGGTCAACACCATGACCAAACACCAGCTTTTAGAGCAGAACCCTGAAAACAGCAAGTACCGGCTGGGGCCGGTACTGCTCCGCCTGGGCCTCCAGTATGCAAGGCAGTCTGACGTTTTGTCCACGGTATCCGTGTGGACGGAGCGGCTCTGCTATAAGTTCGGCAAATCCGTAAATGTCTGCATGCTGGTGGGCGGACAGGTGGTTGTGGTGTACAAGGCAGACCCGGATCAGGTGGTTATCTCTTATCCTGATGTGGGGGCAGTGGTGCCCATTCATAACACAGCCAACGGAAAAATCCTCATGGCCTATGCAGACCCCGAGGAAAGGGATGGTATTCTTGAAGACTATTCCTTTATCAAATCAACTGAATTTACCATCTCGGACAAGGATGCGTTTTACCGGGAACTGGAACAGGTCAGGGAAGAGGGCATCAGTTTTAACCGCCAGGAGGGCGTGTCCGGGATTATAGCCATATCAGGGCCGATCTTCAACCACCGGGGACAGGTGATTGCCTCCTTTGCCATCTCCGGCAAGGTCGGGTATTTTGAGGAAAACGAGGGCCGGCTGGTGGGGGAGGTGAAAAAAACGGCACAGGCCATGTCCAGGCAACTGGGGTATACGGGGAGGATCTACCTTTAGACTACCTTTAGATCAATCCAGCCCGCGGCCTGTACCGTCTTTGTTTAATTACCGTAAAGCGAATCAATATCAGTCTGGTATTTCTGGGTGACCTGCCGCCGTTTCAGCTTAAGCGTGGGGGTGAGCAGGGCATTATCCACGGACCAGTCATCCCAGGCAAGCTTGAATTTGCCCGGCTTTTCAAACCCCTTGAAATCCACGGAATGGGTTTTGATCTCCCTGTCGAACAGGTCAAGTATCCTCGGATCATCCCGCCAGCCTGACGCCTTTGTATCAATACCCGTCTCCTGTGCCCAGGCATCAACAGTTTCGGTTTCCGGTGTGATAATGGCCACATTGTACCGCTGGTTTACCCCGGTAATGAGCACTTGGTTGATGTAGGGGCTGAGTTTCAGTTCCTCTTCCAGGGGACCGGGGGAAACATATTTCCCGTTTTCCAGTTTGTATATTTCCTTAATCCTTCCGGTGAGGTAGAGGAAACCGTCCTCGTCAAACCGGCCGATATCCCCGGTGCGGCATCCCCCGTCAGGACCAATGGTGGCTGCGGTTTCATCGGGCAGGTTATGGTAACCCAGCATCAGCAGGGGACCGTATACAACGATTTCCCCTTCCCCCGGCCTGGTGTCGCCGATACTCTGGTCCACCTTTACCACGGCATTGGGAATGGGTTTGCCCACGCTTCCCTGTCTCCGGCAGCCGGGAAAATTCATGGTGACGGCCATGGTGGTTTCTGTCTGGCCGTATCCCTCAAACAGGGGGATACCGATTCCCTCCAGAAATTTAACCACGTTTTCGTTCAGGGCTGCCCCGCCGCTGAAGGCCATGCGCAGCCGGCCGCCGAAAAGTTCCCTGATCCGGCTGAACACAAGGCGTTTGGCAAGGCCCGCAATCATCCCGTCAAGAATACTGACAGCCTCCCCCTGGTTCATTTTAACCACGCTGTTCAGTCCTGAGTTGAACAGGGCCCTGATCATCCTGTTTTTCTGTTCGATATTTTTCATCACTCCTTCATAGAGTTTGGTATAGAGCCGGGGCACGGCGAAAAACAGGGTGGGCCGGACCTGGGCAAGGTCGTCAATGATCTCGTTTATGTCCCTGACCAGGCCTGATGAAAACCCAACGTACATAAGTATGTGGACCTCCTGGAGCTGGCCCATGAGATGTCCCCAGGGCAGGAAGGAGAGCCCCCGGTCGTCAGGGGAGAACGGCCTGGCTTTGGCCACTTCCATCAGAGCCTGGATCTCGGTGATCATGCTCCGGTGGCTTAGAATCACCCCCTTGGGATTCCCAGTGGTGCCCGAGGTATAAATCAGGCCCATGGGATCTTCCGGATCAGGGTTCAGGGCAGGGACCGGGGCAGCTTTCCCGGTCCGGCACAGGCCCGGGTAATCGTACTCAAGGGTACTGTCTTCATACAGGGGAACCACATGGGCAAGGTCCGGTATCTCCTCTGTCAGGCTGCGGACCCGGTTGAAGATCTCCGGGGTTTTGACCAGGAGTATTTTCGCGCCCGAGTCTTTGATAATGTATACCCAGTCTTCGATCTTCTGGGATTCGTACATGGGCACATAATGGGCCCCCAGCCCGTAGCTTGCATAACATCCCACCACCCACTCGACACAATTGCCCGATATCACGGCCACTTTGTCCCCCCGGCCGATGCCGAGCCGTGAAAGGCCGCCTCTGAACTGGTCCGTCTTTTCAGCGAAGCGGCCGTAGGTGGTCCAGGAAAAACTGCCGTCCTCCTGTTTTGTGCCGTACATGTCGCGGTCTTTGTGGACCTTGCAGGAATACTGCTGCATTTCCACCAGGTTTTTGAATACTGGGGTCATTGGCTCCTCCTTTTTTGGGAAATGGTTTGTTTGGTATTGACGAATACTATTTGATAATGTAATACGTCAAGTAAAAAGTTTGATAATGTAAAACGATGTTTTGTTGAAAAGGAGAGTAGGATGGGACTTTTATCTTCACTTGGGATCCTGGATTTTTCAGCACTGCTGCCCGGCCCCTTTGCCACCCTTACCCTGGCGGACCTCGGGGCTGACGTCATTCATATCGAATCCCCGGCCCGGCCCGATCTCATGCGGTTTTTTCCGCCGGTAAAAGAGGGCAGGTCCGCTGCCCACGCCCATGTCAACCGGTCCAAGCGTTCCCTTGGCATTGACCTGAAAACCAGCAAAGGCCTCGGGGTGATCAAGCGTCTCCTGGCCACCCACGACATCGTGGTGGAGCAGTTCAGGCCGGGGGTCATGGAAAAGCTGGGGCTGGGCTACCAGGACCTTGCGGCGGTGAACCCGGGGGTGATTTATTGTTCCATCTCCGGATACGGGCAGACCGGGCCTTACAGGGACAGGGCAGGGCACGACCTGAACTATCTTTCCGTGGCCGGCGTCCTCTCCTATAACGGCAGAAAAGGGACAGGGCCCGGGCCCATGAACCTCCAGGTGGCTGATATTGCCGGCGGTTCCTATCATGCGGTTATGGCCATACTGGCAGCGGTGATCCACCGCCAGCAGACCGGAGAGGGCCAGTATATTGATGTGAGCCTTACGGATACCGCATTCTCCATGCAGGTGACCACCCTGGCCAATGCCATTGAATACGGTGCTGATCCTGAACTTGAGGGGGATATTTTCAACGGGGGCACCTTTTACGATTGTTATGAGACCTCTGACGGGCAGTTCTTTTCCGTTGCCAGTATCGAACCCCAGTTCTTTACCCGGCTCTGCGAAGCCCTGGGCTTCCCGGACCTGGCCGTCCATGCCCTGTCTCCGGACCCGGAAGTCCAGGCCATGATAAAGGCACGGGTGGCAGAGGCGATTCAGTCAAAACCGTTTGACCATTGGAAACAGGTCTTTGAAAAGATCGACGCCTGTGTGGAGCCGGTCAACAGCCTGACCCGGTCCCTTGATCATCCCCAGATCAAGGCCAGGGAATTGGTGGTGGATGTACCTGACGGCGATACCACCCGCCGGCAGGCCGGGTTTCCCGTGAAGTTCTCCGCTTTTACGCCGGAGTACCGGTTTGCAGGGGCTGACATCGGCGCCCACACCCTGGAAATACTTGACCAGGCCGGCTACGCCAAAGATGAGGCCGAAGGCCTGGTAAATAGCGGTGCCGTGTATCAGATGCCGGACCGTCCAATAACAACTTAAGAACAAAAGGAAGATGACATGCAGATTCCTTCGCGACAGGAGATCATTCGTGAAATCAAGGAAAAGGGAGGCAAGCTGGCTGCGGTGCTGCCCTTTCATTATCCCAGGGCCCTTCTCCGGGCCCACGGCATTTTTCCCGTGGAAGTATGGGGGCCGCCCGGGGTGGATGACATGGCAGGCAGCCGCCATTTTCCTGAATATACCTGCAAGATTGTACAGAAGGCCACACGGTTTCTGACAGGCCCGGGGGCCGCCCCCGTGGACTGCATCCTCATTCCCCATACCTGTGATTCCCTCCAGGGCATGGCATCGGTGATGAAGGATTTTTTAAAACCGCCGCAGCCCCTGTTCACCATTTACCATCCCCGGGGCCGGCGCAGCTCGGACCTGCAGTTTCTGACCGAAGAACTGCGGCAGCTCTCAGGTGAGCTGGCCGCTTTTTCCGGAGTCCGGCCCACGGTCCAGGCGTTGCGGGATGCCATGGCCCTGGAGGACAGGGCAACGGCAGTGTTTTCCGGAATTGCGTCAAACCGGGAAAAGTACAGGGTCACGGACCGGGAGTTCTATACCCTGCTGCGGTCCCGGGAGTACCTGCCTGCGGAGACATTTATAGAGGTTGCGGAAAAGCTGCCTTCAGGAAAAATGGATTCCACCGGGCCCGGTTTAATGCTCTCCGGCATTGTGGCGGATCCCCTGGATCTCTTTGACCGGATCAATGAATTCGGGGCCCATGTGTGCGTGGATGACCTGGCCTGCTGCAGCCGCCGGATTTACCGGCCTGCCGCACAGAACGACCCCTTTTGCGCCATGGCGGAACAGCTGATGTCCATGCCGCCGGAACCCACGGTATCCTCCCCTTACCAGGAGCGGTTTGACTATATCATAGACCGGATGAAGGCCGGGAATGCCGGCGGCCTTCTGGTTTACGACGTGAAGTTTTGCGAACCCGAGCTTTTTTACCTGCCCATGCTTGAAGAGAGGGTGCTGGGCGAGGGATTCGGCTTCCTCTATGTTGAAACCGAACTTGCTCCCGTCATTCCCCAGACTGTTCTTAACCGCATCAACGCATTTATCGAGGTGTTATCATGAACCTGTCCAACGCGGTGAAGTATTATGCCGGGGCCGGGATGTTTGGAAAACCCCTGCTCCACCTGCAGAAACTGCAGAATTTAAAAAAGATCGATGCCCTTGCCAGGAAGAACGATCCCCACCTGAGCCCCCCCCTTAAGGCCAATGCACGGATGTCCCAGCTTTTGTCCGAGCAATACCTCAAGGGCCGGTTTACCGAAGGGGTGAGAAAGGTGGCCTGGCATTCCTCAGGCGCCCCCATAGAGATCCTCCAGGCCCTGGATTTTTTCCTCTATACACCGGATAACCATGCAGCCATGTGCGGGGCCAGGAAACTTGGGGCCGAATATTCCGAGATTGCCGAAAACAAGGGCTATTCCAGGGATATCTGCTCCTATGCCCGCACGGATATCGGCTCTTTCCTGTCCGGTAAAACCCCGGTGGGCAGGCTGCCCAAACCGGATCTCATTGTGGTGAGCAACAATATCTGCCAGACGATTCTTCACTGGTACCAGGCCATGGGCGTTTATTACGATGCCCCGGTTTTTGTCATTGACACCCCCTTTCTTTACGGGGATGCCAGGCCCCATGACATTGCCTTTGTGAAAAACCAGCTGGAAGAGCTGATCCCGGTGGCCGAAAAAATATCCGGGAAGCGGTTCTCCAGGAAACGGTTCAACCAGGTGGTAAAACGGGGGAAGGACTGCTCGGATCTCTGGTGCGAAGTCCTCTACCGGGCCAAGTATAAACCGGCTCCCCTGAGCGGATTTGACGCCTTTATCCTTATGGGGCCCGTGGTGGCCCTGCGCGGGGAGGCCGCGTCAGTGGATTTTTACCACGAGGTGCTCAAAGAGATAGATGACCGGATCGAAAAGGGCATCGGCGTGGTGAAAAATGAACGTCACCGGATCCTCTGGGACAACCTGCCCATCTGGTACCGGCTGAGCTGGTTTTCAAAACAGCTGGCAGAACTGGGCATTGTCGTGGCCATTTCAAATTATACCTACCAATGGGCGGAACCTGCCCAGTACATGGATATGGAACGGCCCATGGAAGGGGTGGCCAAGACCTATCTCCATTCCATTCTCAACCGGTCCGCCGGCTATAAACTGGGCCACATGGAAAAGATGGTGGATGAGTTCAGCCTGGACGGGGTGCTCTTTCACTCGGACCGCTCCTGCAAACCCTATTCCCTGGGCCAGATGGACCAGAGCAAGTCCATGCTGGACAACCTGGGCATTCCCTGCCTGACCATTGAATCCGACCACAATGATTCCCGGATTTTTTCCGAGGGCCAGATCCTGACAAGGCTCCAGGCCTTTGGTGAGATGCTGGGATAAAAACGCGCATACGATTAGGAGAGTATTTATGGGATATATGGGAATTGATATCGGCAGTTCCACCTGCTGTGCCGTGCTGCTGAACAAGGATAAGGAGATCCTGGCCTCTGCCATGGTGCCTACCGGGGCCAGGAATGAAGAGGCCATCCGGCGGGTGGTGGACCAGGCACTGGACCGGGCCGGAATGGAAGAGTCTTCCCTTCTGGGACGGGTCTCCACCGGTTACGGCAGAAAACGGGTGGAAAACCGTGATTTTGACAAGACCGAGATCGTCTGCCATGCAAAGGGCATCCTGACCTATTTCCCCGACACGTCAGTGCTCATTGATATCGGGGGCCA
Organism: Desulfobacterales bacterium; assembly: GCA_022361395.1. Taxonomy (GTDB): domain Bacteria; phylum Desulfobacterota; class Desulfobacteria; order Desulfobacterales; family Desulfobacteraceae; genus Desulfobacter. The sequence continues at coordinate 7,520 of JAKSAX010000471.1, forward strand.
GGACTCCAAGGCCATTGCCATCCACAGGTCCGGCCGGGTGGTTAACTTTGCCATGAACGACAAATGCGCAGCCGGCACCGGGCGGTTCCTGGAAACCATGGCCCGGGTGCTTGAAATTGATATCAAGGATATGGACGGGCTGGATATCGGGGAGCGGGGCACCCGGCAGATCTCCAACATGTGCACGGTGTTTGCCGAAAGCGAGGTGGTCTCCCTTATTGCCCAGGGGGTGGATACCGGCGAAATCATTTCCGGCATCAACCGGGCCATCGCCACCCGGACCTTTTCCCTGGCCAAACGGGTGGCAACTGACATGTCCGGGGAAACCGTGGCCATTTCCGGTGGTGTGGCCCGGATTTCAGGGGTGGTGGCTGCCTTGGAACGGTGCATGGGATCCAAGATCCTCGTTCCCCCACACCCCGGGATCATCGGTGCGCTCGGGGCCGCGGTTTTTGCCCTGGAAGGGTGAAGCCGATGGGAGGAAAACAATGAAAATAACAACGATTATGGGCAGCCCCAGGTCCGGGGGAAACACAGATCATGTACTCAGCCTGGCTGAATCCCTGATGGAAAAAGACCATGAGGTTTCCCGGATCAATGTATCCGACCATGATATAAGATATTGTAAGGGGTGTTTCAGCTGTAAGAAGACCCAGACCGAACCCGGGTGCGTGATCAGGGATGATATGCCGGAGCTGTATGAGGTATTGATGGCCTCCGATGCCATCATTTATGCCAGCCCCCTTTACGGTAAAAGCTGCACGGCCCAGCTTAAAACCTTCCTGGACCGGCAGTATGCCCTGCTCAACTTTACAGACTGGGTCAAGCCTGAAACCACCTCACTTACAGCGGGGATTCCCACGGCTTTCCTGATAACCTGCGGGGGGCCTGATAATGACTTCAACACTGCCATTGTCAAGGATCAGGCCACGGTATTCAACAAGGTGATGAAAAGCGTTGATCTAGATCTTTTCCTGGTTCCCCACTGCATAAGCCCGGACCGGATCGGGGATGCCGGAAAGCGGGTGGCAGCAGACCTGGCAGGTGCGGTTGAAGCATCGGCAGAAGGTGTCCTGCCGGGGAATGTCACAGGGCCCAAATAAATCACATGATGGGCTTTAAAGGGGCAGGGCCCCCGGACCCGTGAATAGGCCCGTGGCTGTGTCCACAGGCATCCCCGTGGCCGCCGCAGGTATGGGCCATGGTCATTTCCATAAGGGTGCCTGCTTCAAACAGGGTGATATTTTCCCGGATATCCCCCTTGTCCGCCTTGTACACCTTGATCCCCTTATTGTTCAGTCCACGGATGGCGCCGGCGCCGATACCGCCCACAATGATGGCATCCACCACTTTTCCGTCCAGGGCCTTCATGGGATTGCACTGGCCGTGGATGTGATCCAGGTCCTGGTTGTTGATGGTGAATGTCTTCTTGGTTTCAGTGTCAAAAACAACAAAAAACGGTGCTGATCCGAAATGGCCGAAAATGCCGCTTTCAAGGCCGCTATCCGTTTTAACGGGAAAGCAGAGTTTCATATTAATATTCCTTTAATTCATAAAACAGTATTGGATTTATTGGCCGGTGACAGGTGTCCGGCTGAGTTTCCCCGGAAGTTCCTGGGTCAGGATAACCCCTGCCAGAACCACAAATGAGGCCATATACTGGACGGTTGTGAAGCGTTCCCCCAGAATTACGGCACTCATGACCAGGGAGATGACAGGGATCAGGTTGACAAATGCCGTGGCCTGGCTGGCCGGAATACGGCTGACGCCGAAGTTATAGAATCCGTAGGCCCCTATGGTGACAACGGCACCCAGGTAGATCACGGCGGAAAAAGAGACCGGGTCAATATGGGTGGGCAGTTCCGTGCCCGGTAAAAATAAAAGGGGAAAGTAAAAAACCGCCCCTGAAAACGCCTGGATAAAGGCCAGAAAAATCGGTTTGTACCGGCTTGTCAGCCTTTTGCAGCAAAGGGCATATCCCGTGGTGCAGAACATGGCTAAAAATTCCAGGAAGTTTCCCAGCAGGGGATTGGGGCCGTGGGGTGTCGGCTCGGAGGCAAGACTCAGCCACAGGGCCCCCCCAGCTGCAACGGCAAAGCCGATACATATCCTTTTGGTCAGTTTTTCCTTTAAAAAGAACCATGCCCCCACAGCCGTCATCAGCGGCATCATGGTGGTGATCATTCCGGCCTGCGAGGCTGAGGTGTAGACCAGGGCCTGGGCCTCGAATATAAAATAAAAACAGGGCTCGCAAAGGGCCATGAGCGCGATATACTTTATATCCCTGCGCCGGACAGGAACGGTCTTAAGGGCCCTGGGAAAAAACACCACGCAGAGGCTGGCCACCAGCATCCTGCCGAAGATGACCACCATGGGATCATAGGCCCGGAACGCCAGTTTCAGCGCCACAAAGGTGCTGGCCCACAGCACCATGGCCATGAGCAGGCAGATATAAGGGATTGCAGGGTTCTCGGTTTTCAATCGTCTACCTCTTTTCTGTTAAAAACCGATTTTAATATCATTTTTTATATCCCCCTGAAACCTTTATTTTTAATTTTACTTACCGCTATTGCAACGGGGGCAGCGGATCCGGACACACCACAGGCTACCCCCTTCTGGGTCAGACCTTGAACTGATCCACGGTTTTTTTCAGATCCCCGGCCAATTGACTCAGGTCGTCGGCGCTGGAGTCAATGGCCTTGGAGTTCCGGGACATATCAGCCACCCCCTGGTTTACATCTGTGATATCCCTGGAGATCTCCGATGCCATCCCGGAACTCCGGGAGACATTGTCGGTGACATCCCGGATTCCCCGGGCGGCCTGGTCAACGTTTCCGGCGATTTCCCGGGTGGTCACGGACTGCTCCTCCACCGCAGCAGCCACGGTGTCGATCATCTCGTTGACGCTCTGGATCCCCGATGAAATGCCATCAATTTCGGATACCGCCTCCTGGGTGGCGCTGGCCGTCTGGGTGGCCAATTCCTTGATCTCATTGGCCACCACGGCAAATCCTTTTCCGGCTTCCCCTGCCCTGGCCGCCTCAATGGTGGCGTTCAGGGCCAGAAGGTTGGTCTGGTCGGCGATGTCATTAATGGTGTCCACCACCTTGCCGATCTCATTGGCAGACCGTTTGAGGTGGGTAATATTCTCTGATGCTTTTTCGGTTCTGACCACGGTTTCGTTACTGGTCACCCGGGTTTTTTCAGCATTCTTTGCGATTTCATCAATGGTGGCGGTCATCTCTTCGGCAGCCGCAGAGACCATCTGGATATTACTGGAGGAATCCTCCGAAGCCGAGGCAACCGCCACGATATTGGAACTCATCTCCTTGGCGGCCGCAGCCACGGTATCGGACTTCTCCGATATGCCCCGGGCACCCTGGGCCACCTGGCTGGAAATTTCCAGAAGTCCGGAGGAATCTGCATTCAGCTTTTCCGCATTGCCGGAAATGGAGATTATGATCTTCTGGAGCCGCTCCATGAAAGTATTAAACCAATGCCCCATTTCGCTGAGTTCATCCTGGCCCTTTGACTCCAGGCGTATGGTCAGGTCGCCCTCACCCTCGGCAATGTCCTTAAGCCCGGCCACCATTCGATGGATGGGGGTCATGGCCCGGCTGGCCACGAAAAAGACCAGGGCGCCGATGACCAGGACCACCAGACAGGTGATCCCCAGGGCCATCATCTGGATGGACCGGGTCATGCGGGATAATTCAGCCTCTTCTATCAGGGTAACGATGATCCAGTCGGTCCCGGAGGATTTAAAAGAGTCAACCTGGTAGTCTACATCCCGGATCCGGGTTGAAAATTTCGCATGATCCCGGGCCAGAACCTGTTCCAGATTTTCAATCTTCACATCCCTGACCATCTTCAGGTTATTTTCTGCATTTCTGGGATCTGCCAGGATCAATCCGGTCTTATGAAGCATCATGGCATACCCGGTCTCCCCGATGCGGATACCCTTCATGATCTCCTGTAGTTTAGAAGAGGTGACATCAATGGCCATACAGCCGTAAACCTCGCCGTCTGCGTTCTTAAAGGTTCTGGCGTTGGAAACCACCATGGTCCCGTTGCTGGCATCGGTATAGGGATCGGTTCTTTTGATGGTTCCGCCCCCGGTCATCCCCTTTTTGAACCAGGGACGAATCCGGGGATCAAACTTTGGTGAGATGTTCGTCTCCGGCCATTGGATATACCCTCCGTCCCGGGTGCCCATGTAGACATAAAGCGTCCCGGGGTGGGTCTTTCCATAGTGGGCAAACATCTCGAAAATTTTTGCCTCAATCCCCCCGTTTTTCGAGGGTGTCATGGGGCTGCTGCCATCATCCTCAGTATAAGTCGTCAGCGTCGCATCGGCTTGCTGCAACAGGGGATGGAGGGCCATGGCATCGATGTTCCGGTCCAGGTCATCATAAAAAACAGCTAGTAATTGTTCGATTACTTTCACCTGTTGAAGTACATTTTCGCTGTGCTTACGGTCAACAGAAGAGTTGATCAGATACGTCATGGCAATGACGATGGGGATCACTGAAACAAAAATCAATAGAATGGAAAAACCAATCAGTCTGGAACGGATGGAACGAAACATCGGGGTCTCCTTAAATAGATTTGAGATGGATAATCATAGGCACGGAACGCCGGTTTACAGCCCACAGCAATGGCCATGAGCCGGTAGATATAAGGGATTGCAGGGTTTTCGATTTTCAATCGTTTACCTCTCTCCGGTTAAAGACCAGTCTTAGTAACATTTTTTATATTCCCCTGAAACATTTATTTTTTAATTTTATTTACCGCAATTGTGATGGGGACAATCTCTCCCCCTTCCAGTGACAGCTGCTTTAAATCAAAGGCGGCATACGCGCTTTATGGCTCTAAAGTTCAGTAGTTCAATATCTGATGAGAGAACTTCCTGTTTTACGGGGTCCTCATCTGCCATATAGTGAGCTTTGGAGGTCGCCTCACTCCGTTTTTTTCGGAACATATTTTCGTTATTTGCTATAGGTTCTGGAAACTTATGTCCAAGAGAGATGTTGAGTTGAGTAGGAGAATTAGCCATAACCACAGGATAAATTCAGAGACTGGATTTAAATACAATGTGTTACTGAATTGCTGCGACTACTGGAAAAAGAAGGCAACGCCTTAATTGGCAATGCTATTACCCAAGAATTATAGACA
>JAKSAX010000473.1 GCA_022361395.1 Desulfobacterales bacterium
CATGCACGATGCCCTGATTCTCGAAACAAGGGAAGAGGCGGCTGGAGACGAAGAGGCATCCGAAGAGGCAGAAGACCTTGAAATCGGACTGGAGGCACTGGCTGACAAATTCGGGCTTGCCAGGATCCAGGATGCAATAGAGCGGATATCCAAAAAAGATTAATCCCGCGTCCACTAAACCGGAATATTCAAAAAAAGGATATAAAGTGGAAATAGTTCCCCCCTTTAACGAAGTAGTCGAGGAGATAAAAGAGGCCGGCGGCGACGCATTCAGACATTGCTTTCAGTGCGGTCTCTGCGATTCGGTTTGTCCCTGGAACCGGGTCAGGCAGTTCAGTATCCGGAAAATCATCCGGGAAGCCACATTCGGACTGACAGAGATTGACGGTGAAAACATCTGGCGGTGCACCACCTGCGGCAGGTGCCCCCAGTATTGTCCCAGGGGCGTGAAACAGATTGAGGTGGGTGTTTCCCTGCGGCGGGTGGCCTCGGACTACGAGGTATTTCCCTCTTCTGTCCGCTCGGCCCGGACGGCCCGGGCCAGCCTGATTTCCGAAGGCAATCCCCTCCAGGTGGAGCGCGGTAAACGGCGGGACTGGGCAGAGGGTCTCAACGTCATGGACTTTGAGGAGGAGATGGAGGTCCTGTTCTTTGTGGGCTGTTATCTCAGCTTTGATCCCAGGATGAAGAATGTGGCCAGGGCCACCGTGGAGATCCTGAACCAGGCCGGGGTAAACTTCGGCATCCTGGGCAATGAGGAGAACTGCTGCGGTGAAAGCATCCGTAAAATCGGCAGTGAACAGGTCTTCAGGGACCTGGCAAAAGAGAATATCAAAACCTTCATCGATAAGGGGGTTAAAAAGATCGTTGTCTCTTCCCCCCACTGCTATCATACCTTTAAAAATGAATATCCTGAGTTCATGGTCAACTTTGAGGTGGTTCATATGTCAGAGTACCTGGCCGAACTTGTGGCAGACGGCAGACTGAAGCTGGTCAATCCGTGTGAACAGACCATCACCTATCATGATCCCTGCTACCTGGGGCGGCACAACGAGGTCTATGAGGCCCCGAGAGAACTGCTGCGGAATCTTCCGGGAACAGATCTTGTGGAAATGGCCGACACCGGCGCCCAGAGCCTTTGCTGCGGTGGCGGTGGCGGCAGAATATGGATGGATACTCCCAAGGAGGAACGGTTCTCTGATCTTCGGCTGGAACAGGCAAAAGCAACCGGTGCAAAGGTGCTTGTCACGGCCTGTCCTTACTGCATCACCAACTTTGAGGAAAGCCGGCTGAACCTTGAATACGAAAAAGTTCTGGAGATCAGGGATATCACGGAAGTAATCCGGGATGCGGTGGTGCCTGTTGTTGATTAAACCAGGGAAGCCGAACCCGAATAATCCGGTATTATTCTTTACACCTAATAACAACTATGAGGTGAGCAACAGTGGAAAACCGCATACTACCTGAAGAGGTCATGCAAGAATTCTCAACATTTCCCGGCACGGGTAACTTTGGCGACGTCATGGTCGTTGGCGGCGGTGTCAGCGGAATCCAGGCCTCCCTTGACCTGGCAACGGCAGGGTTCAAGGTGTACCTGGTTGAAAAGGGGGCCAGTATCGGCGGGCATATGGCCCAGCTGGACAAGACCTTTCCCACCAACGACTGTTCCATGTGAATTCTCTCTCCTAAACTGGTCGAGGTCGGCCGGCACCCGAACATAGAGATACTCACCTTTACACAGGTTGATAAAGTAAAAGGAAAGGCAGGGGATTTCAAAGTCTCCCTGACCACCAAACCCCGCTATATTATCGAGGATAAGTGCACGGGATGCGGCATCTGCACGAAGTATTGCCCCGTCCTGAACCCGGATCCCTTTAACCAGGATATATCGGACAACAAGGCGGTTCACGTCTATTTTTCCCAGGCCATCCCCCTGGTTGCCTATATTGACGAGACCTGCCTTTTTCTCAAAGAGGAAAAATGCGATATCTGCCGCGGCGTCTGCCAGGCCGATGCCATTGATTTCAGGCAGACCGAACAGAGTGTTGACATCAACGTGGGCGCCGTCATCCTCTCCCCCGGCATCACCCCCTTTAATCCGGGTGAAAAGCCGGAGTACGGATACGGGGTCATGGAGAATGTGGTCACCTCAATGGATTTTGAACGGCTGCTCTCCTCCACAGGGCCTTATGAAGGAAAAGTCCTGCGGGCCTCGGACAAAAAGCATCCGAAAAACATTGCCTGGATCCAGTGCGTGGGATCCCGCCGTGTCACCGAGGGCGA
>JAKSAX010000206.1 GCA_022361395.1 Desulfobacterales bacterium
CCGGCCCGGGCCATTTCCGATCCGGACAGAACCGCCGCACCGGAGATCATTGCCACTGCGGTGAGGAACGCCATGGCATGACGTTTTCTGTAAAACAGGGACCGGATATAGAGGAAGAGGAAGATCAGTATACCGGCGGGGAACAGCACCTGTGACATCAGCCAGGCCGGATGCAGGAAATAAGGCCAGGTCCTGAACCATTCCAGGGATAAAAGGACCTGGGTTATCTCCAGATGGTGGCGCAGTCCGATAACCAGGGGAAAGGCACAGAACAGGGAAAAGATAAACAGCATAAGGCCGGATCCCGTGCCAAGGGGGACCAATACCATGGTGCTGACAATAAGGGTCACGGCACTGAGTAAAAAAACGTACACCAGATCAAAATAAGGAATGCCCAGAAGACTTATGCCGGAGGCGGCTTCAGGTGGTGCCGTAAAATGAACCCACAGCACGGGCAGGCCGAGAACCAGGGTAACCGTAAGCACGAGGGCCGTGGTCAGCCGTCCCGGATGCAGGGCCACATATTGCCTCTTTTTCGGGGCTGGGTCCTGGTTCACGGTTTTCACCGGGGAGTTAAAATTAATATCGTTCTCTTCTTTTTGATTCATGTTAGTCAGTCCCGGTATCATTGCGGTTAATCAGCCGCCTCTCTCTTGCGGATCAATACCTGGAAATGGTAGCCGCATTCAGGGCACATGCTGATGGTCTGTTTGACCGTTAAAAGGTAGACCCCGAAAATCATCATAGGCACCCCGATAACCGGGCCGCCGAAGTGGATGAACCAGAAGGCCAGGAATCCAAGGCCAAGGAGTGCCCAGGGCCATTTACCCTGATACCGGTTCATCCGGATCAATACCATCCGGGTATCGCAATGCTGGCAGATTGCCTTATTATCACTGATTTTTGCCTTCTGCGCCATGGTTTTCCCCCCTGTTGATTAACCTCTTCTTTTCATTGGTATTCAGCCCCATCCAACGAAGCCGGCCCCACCTGCGGCAGCCCCTTTTTCTTCCGGATGGCAGCCTTTGTTTTTCATAACTTCTCAATTTTGGGGTCATTCATCTCTCCCTTGTTCCGGTAACGTATAAGGTATCCTTGTATATCTGTTCCGCAGCCCGGTCCGGGCAACTCTCTTTTGCCTGCCGGCGCCGGCCTCTGTTTTCTTCAACCGGATCCCAGCCCCGATCCCCGCCCCGGTGGCCGAGGCAGCCCCGGCAATCTGATATCCGAGCATGTGTCCAAGGGCGGCCTTCGCGCCCAGGGCAGGGGCAACGGCAAGGACGGCCACAGAGCCGGCCAGGCCCATGCCCGCACCGGCCGCCAGGGTAACCCCGATGCCGGTCCATTTGCTTTCCAGGAGAGAGTAGCCGCCCGGTGACCTGCCCTTCATCTGTTTGCGGTGGATAGTGCAGACCTCAGGTAACAGGCCTTTTACCGGGCATGTCAGACAGGGGTCTTGTTTCCGGGGTTCAGAACTCATGGCGTCAATTCTCTTTCAACCCTTTTGACCGGATCAGCCGGCCGGATATGGATCAATACGTTCTCAAGATCGGGGATACGGGAGAGCAGGCGTTTTCTCACCCGTTCGGCAATCTTCTGGCCCTCTTTCAGACGGGTGAGCGGGGCAATGTGAATATTAACCTCCGCCCAGATATGGGCGCCCATCTGGCGGGTTCTCAGCCCTGAAACCCCGAGTACCCCGGTGACCTGCCTTCCGGTTTCCGCTATGGCATCCCCGTAGATCTCGTTTACGGACACATCCATCAGGCTCCTCACGGCATCCCAGAGGATGGATGCACTGATTTTCACGATAACCACCACCACGATAATCGCACAGATCGGATCCAGGTGGGGAATACCCAGCCTGGAACCCAGCACGCCGACGACAACAGCCATAGAGGAAAAGGTGTCAGCCCGGTTGGCCCAGGCATTTGCCAGGATGGTCTGGCTTTTGAACTTGGTGCCCACGCAGCGCATGTACCGGAACAGCATTTCGTTTGCGCCGATGGAAATAAGGGCCACCAGCACTGCAGTAAGTTCCGGGGGACGGGCAGGTTCATGGAGCAGGTGTTTGACAGAGACCGAAATCAGGGCAATGGCGACGGACAGGATAAAGAAGCTGACAAACCCCGCCGCCAGGAATTCCGCCTTTCCGTACCCGTGATTGAAATCACCGTCCGCCTGTTTCCGCGTCAGCCGCTGGGTCACCCAGATGGCCAGGGCTGTGATAATATTTGAAAAAGAATGCAAGGCGTCTGCCAGACAGGCCTTGGATCCGCTGGTAACCCCCACGATTACCTTGGTGACCACCAATACCAGGTTGGCCGACATCCCCACCCAGGCGACCCGCTGCCGGCACTGCCTGCATTTTTCCAGGTCAGCGGTCATCAGAACTCATCCTCCTCATCCAGGCGGGTGACGGCACCGGCTCTGAGAGCCTTGTTTTCCGCCAGCAGCACCTTAAACCGCTTTTTCAACGCCTCTTCCCTCTGGATACCGGTGATGTAGCGTATCATCCAGCCGATCACCCCCGAAAAACAGATCACGAAAAACAACCGGATGTTCACTGGCGTGGATGAGAAAAAATAAATGGGGATGTGGTCGAAATTCTGCATGGCAAAGAGGACCACCACACTGGTAATAATAATTGTAATGACAATCTTCATGGATTCACCATCATGGTCTGGTTGCAAACAGGACACCGGGGAAGCGCCCCGGCGTCAAAAACAGCCCTGCACGGGCCGTGGGTCCGGCAGGAGTAAAGGGTCTTCCATACGGGGGCATTAACCGCCGCCGGCCTTACCGGAACCTGAGCCGCCCCCCTGACTGCAGGGGGGACACCGGGACGGGACATCCCCCTGCCGGCATGGCTGATCATGGTGTAGGCGATCATTGCGATCACGGCAGCCCCGCATACGGCCAGGGACCAGTCTGATTTGAGCAGGGTTGCGGACCGTTCGATCCTCTGTTCAATGGAATCATGCCCTGACGGGGTTTTTCTCATGGTATCTCCTTTTGTTCTCTCTTCTCTTTCATGTGCTGCCCTTCCGCCGGCTCACAGGATTACATCCCTGCCAGTATATTTGCCGCATCATTGACCGGCAGGGCAAAACCGATCCCGGTAAACCGGTTGCCCGGGATAAAATAGGCCATGTTGATGCCGATGACCTCCCCCCTTATGTTCACCAGGGCGCCCCCGTCATCTCCCCGGTTAATGGCCGCGTCTGTCTGAATCAGGTCTGGATAATTCCTGCCTTCAATGACCAGGCCTCTCCGGTTGGTGCTGACAATGCCCATGGACACCGACCGGGAAAATCCGTATGGGGTGCCCACGGCAAAGACAATGTCACCGATTTCAACAGTATCTGAGTTGCCCAGGCCGGCAGCCGGGTATACCCCTGCCTCCACGATTTTAAGGAGCACCAGCTCGGTTTTCCCGTCCATGGCCGTAACATCCGCATGAACCAGTCCCGGTCCTGCGGAAAAAAGTTTTACCCTTACCCTGGTGGCAGTCCCCACAGTCTGGGCCGTGGTAAGGATATACCCCCGGGGATCAACGATCAGGCCGGAACCCACAGGGTGCCCTCCCTTATCCGCCGGCCGGATAAAGGTGATGCCGGTTTTCAGCCCCGCCCCGGTGCCGGCCGGCGCCATCACAGCCACCACAGCAGGCCTGACCCTGGCAACGGCCCGGGTAACGGCTTCCTGGAGTGCGGCTGCCGTGGCACCGGGAGCGGCCTGAACCCCGGCGGCTGGATTTGCCTGCACAAGGTTCCCCCTTTGCCGGAGGCTGCCCTGCCCGTCTGCAACATACCTGTATCCCAGGAAGCCTGCCGTAAGAAACAGTCCCAGGAGAATCCAGAAATGCGGGGCCGGGGAAGAAAATTTCAGGTTCATGGCGCTCCTCACATGGTAATTACATTTTTAGCCAGCATCCACACCCCCACAAGGCTGAGGATAAAGGCAAATATGACCCGGAGAATACCGGCGTCGGTTTTAATTGAAATCCTGGCACCGATCTGGGCGCCGATGACGGCCAGCACACAGAGCGGCAGGGTAAGCTGCCAGTTGATGTGCCCGGCAATCCCGTGTCCGGCAAATCCGGCAACCCCGCTGAGGGGAACGATAAAAGAAGAGGTGGCAATGGCGATCCGGATGGGAATGGCGAAAAAAAGGACCAGCATGGGTACCAGGAACCATCCCCCGGCAATCCCGAGGAGTCCGCCGATAAATCCCACCCCCGTCACCAGAGCACCGGCCAGGACCAGGTCGATGGCATAATCCGCCCCGTTAAACTGGCGGTAAAGCACCAGGGGGCTTGCCTCTAAATGATAGATCCGGCCGGCTGTGATGCCCTCCTCCTGGACCATGAGAAAGGCAGCCCCGAACAGGGTGACGGAAAAAAATACGTAAAGGAGCAGAGGGGTGAAGGCGGTTGAAAAAAAACCGCCGGCAAAGGCGCCGATGATTGCCGGACCGCCCAGGGCAGTGACCAGTTTATAATCCACCATTCCGGATTTCACAAAGACACGGACCGCAGAAAGTGACCCCGCGGTTATCATCAGCAGGCTGGTGGTGGCTGCCGTATGGAAATCAAGATGGCACATGATGAGAATGGGTACATAGAAAAACCCGCCCCCAAGCCCGAGCATGGAGAATATTACCGATGAAATCAAAAACAGGGGAATGGCCTTGACCAGCACACGGGTGAAAAAAAACCAGGTGTCCCGGTGATAGGACAGGTCCGGGGGGACGACTGCGGCCGCCGCTGTCAACCCTGCCTTTTGCACCGGCAGGACATGGCATTTCCCGCAGGCGCCCACATAGGGGTGGGGCCGCCGGATCCCGGTTGCCGCGGGGCTTTTTACCCGGATAACATGGCAATGGGTGCAGTCCCTGAAATTGATATGGTTAAAGTCATTGGGCCGTCCTTGGGTGATGTCGATGGGAAACGCCTGGGTGGGGGTGACTGCCGGGAATTTCAGGGCGGCTTTTGTTCCGGCAACCGGTACGGCGCCGGTCACCGGGGTAAAAAAGGCCCTGGCCCGGTTCACCGGTATGGCAAAGCCAAGGCCGGTATAGGTGCTGTCCGGGGCGTAAATGGCCGTATTGATACCGATGAGCCTGCCCTGGATATCGGTGAGCGCCCCCCCGCTGTTCCCTTCATTTATCACGGCATCGGTCTGGAGCATTCCCCTGTAGATCTGTCCGCCGATCTCAAAATACCGCTTGCCCGCACTCAGGGTGCCCAGGGTAAAACTGTGCTCAAATCCAAAGGGGGCACCGGCCGCCAGCACAAGGTCACCTGCGGAGACCTTGTCCGAGTCTCCGAAACGGGCCGGAATGAGAGGCCCTGCACCCTGAATGTGTAATAATGCCAGGTCCATGGCAGGATCCTTTTTGACCAGGCGGGCACGGTAAGTACCGGAAGCGGCCCGCCAGAGCGTCACGCTGATCTCGGACGCCTGGTCCACCACATGGTAATTGGTTAATATATATCCGCTCCGGTCCACCACCACCCCGGAACCTATGATCTCTATTCCGGGGGCAGGCCGGGGGTTAAGCGCCCGGACGCCTGCCACCCATGGCCGGACCCCGGATATGGTTGCGTTGATATCCTCCTGGAACCGGTCCAGGGGGGTGATACCGGCAAAAACAGCCCCGGCAGAGACAGCGCTCCCCAGAATCAGGATTGCCAGCCCCCATGAAAGATATGCCATGGCCAGCCGTCCCATTTATCTGGCCGCCGTCAGCAATCCGGCCCTGTAACGCTGATAGGCGTCAACAGCCGGACCGGTTACCCCGGTGTAAGTCTCTTTCCGGTTCAACCCGGCCCGGTTTCCCAGATCCGATGCAATCAATGTATGAATACCGTACCCGGCCGCAGCATTGCCCAGGTCGGTCCCGTCTCCAAGGGGAAGGCCTGTATACCGGTTGTTGGCGCCGTCAAAAACAATGAGATACCTGGCCCGGGTATCACCGGCAACACTTGAATAGGGAGAACTGCCGTCCGTCAGCACGCCGACGTTCGCCACGGTCCCTCCCGCCGGTAAGGTTCCCGGGGCGTTCACCCGGGTCAAAGGGCCGGCCGAAAGGTTCCCGCGGGTGTCGAATCCCGGGGGCGGCACGCTGATATACATACGATGGCTGCCCCTGACGATGTCCACCACGGCACCCTGCTGCCCTCTGGTGGCCTTAACAAAGGCGCTGACTGCCGGGGTCGGGGTGCCGTTTACCGCGGTAATGCAGTCCCCGGACCGGAATCCAAGGGCATTTGCCGGCGGGCCTTCCACATTGTCGACCAGCATCCCCCGGGTCCCCCGGGGCAGTCCCCTTTTACCTGCATCCCCTGGTGCCAGTTCCGAGACTTCCATGCCGATCCAGCTGCCGCCCACAGCCATGTCGGCCTGGGGAATCACCGGGAGGATCATATTGCCCACCCCGGCAGCAGGGCGGACAGCCAGTGTTATCTGCCGGCCGTTGCGCACCACTGCAAGCTCAAGCTCCCTGCCTTTTTTGATTTTTTTACCGGCAGCAGCCTTGAATCCGGCAGTATCCGTGATCCGTTTCCCATTGACCCTTCGGATAACATCACCGCGTTTCACCCCTGCGCCGGCTGCGGCACCGCCCCGGTCCAGATGGCTGACAATGACCCCGCCGGATGCAGGCAGATCCATCTGCCGCGCCATGACCGCATCCACATCCTGAACCCCCATGCCGATGGAAAAATCCAAAGGGGTCTGTGCACCGGCCTGCCGGAGGGTTGCCGGACGTTCTGCAAGCTTGACGTAAACGGATTTTTCCCTGCCGCCGGCTGTTAATAGAACTGTTTTGACCGCCTCTCCGGGACGGTGCCTGTTAAAACACCTGCTGAACCGGGCCACAGACCCCACAGGTTTGAAATTAAATGCGGTCAGGATATCTCCGGGAACGATCCCTGACTGACCGGCAGGGGATCCGGCAGCCACCGCCAGGACCTCCACACCGGTATCCGGAGCAAGGCCGGCTGCCCGGCGCCGGTCCGGAGTAAGATCACCCAGGCTGAATCCGATAAAGGGCGCAGCTGCCCCCGGGCTCTGTCCCTGCCCCCTACCCCGGACTGCCGGCACCGCAGTATCGGCAGCAGCCACCCGTATCGGCCCGTCCTTAATACCGCGGCCCAGGGGGGTCATCTCCCCCACCCAGCCATACATCAATGACAGCAGGCCTGCAAAGACCAGTACGGCTGCCGGTGCCAAAAAAAGTTCCAAATGGGGTATTTTTTTCATATCAACCTGTCTGCTAAATTCCTGTAAAACCAGCCTGCTAAAACATGATACCGTTACCGGCAGGCGGCGGAACCGTCCGCGGCCCGGCAACCGGTAAATTCAGCGGCAGGAGACCACCGGTCCGGTAATGGGCCAGCACCTCTCCGGCCTGCCCGGTCCCCCCTGCATAAGGAGTGAGGTGGAGCTGCCCCAGTGCGGAGATGCTCTGGCCTGAAAACCCGCCGGCAATCACATTGGCAACCCCAAGGTCAACCATAAGCTGGGCGGTTTGACCGGCGTTTCCCAGGGTATCGGTGTAATTGGGATTTACCATGGATCTGTACTGACCGGTCCCCGGATCCCATAGAATAAAATAGGGACTGCGGGCAAACCCGGGGGCAACGGAATCGGTCAGCCCGGGTCCCATTGCCGCCACCGCCACTTTGCCCGGGCCGGGCAAAGACGCTCCCGGCCGGGTTTGCAGCCGGGCCTGTGCCGGAACACTGCCGTTACCTGCTGTAGCCTGAATAGTGCCGGGAAGCCTCATATAGATATTTTTATTTCTCAGCTCCCGGATCACCGTTGCCTTAACGATTCCTGACCCGCCGTCCAGAACCCGGGTAAATTCCATGACGGAACCCACCTTTGTATTGTCCAGGCGGATGATTTCATCCCCGGGCCGGAACCCGGCAGCTGCGGCCGGACTGCCGGGGGTTACCGATGTCACAATAAACCCCGGGGTGCTGCCGGCAGCAACCGGATCACGGATCTCCAGCCCCAATTCCGGAAAACGTCCGATACCGCTGCCCAACGCGGCCACCCGTGTGCCCGGTGTTGAAAACTGCGGGGCAATTCCGCCGTGGATCGGGTGGCAGGCATTGCAGTTCCCCCTGTATTTATGGGGCATGGCGGCTGTGACGCTGATAGGCAGTCCATGGCCGGACCGGTTCTGAATAACCGGCGGGATCCGGACCGTCAGGTGGCACTGGTTGCAATTGCCCCGGTAATTATGAATCATGGGGTCTGTCACCCGGATATCCGGTGCTGAAGTGACGGTCCGGGCAGCAGCGAGGGTAAACACCTGACGGCGGCTGAGCTGCTGCTTATGAAAGGTGGCGATGGACCAGATCAGCACCGCGACAATAAATACAGCCAGAACGGCAATGGCCAGTTTAAACTCCTTCATGCAGAATTCGAATTCAGGCTGTTTCATCGGCACGCCTCCGGAACCCGGTTTTATCGACACGCAGGTTTTCATAGGGGATCAGCTGGATAACGACAATGGTCTTTCTCTCCTCAAGGCTGGCAATATTTTTCCGGATCTCTTCCTTCACCGTTTCAGCCTCTGCAACGCTGATGCAGTCGGGCACCATGGCCCTGACAAAATATTCAAGATCAGGGCCCAGATCCCTTGCCTTGACCTCGGTGATATCCAGGGTGATATCCTTTACCCGTTCCGTCATCCGCTTCTGGAGGATATTGATGTCAATGCCTTCGGGCACCCTGTCCATGAGGGACAGAACCGCCTCCCGTGTCATCTCAACACAGGTTTTGAAAATCAGCAGCCCCACCACCACGGCGGCCAGGGGATCCATGAAGGGAAATCCCAGCCTGGCCCCCACAATACCGATAACCACTGCAATGGACGAATAGACATCGGTCCGGGTTTCCCAGGCCTTTGCAATCATGGCCGGACTGTTGGCCTGGATCCCGGCGCAATGGGTCATCCTGAACATCAGTTCGTTGATCAGGATGGAGAGCACCGCGCCCCAGGCGGCCACGGCGCAGGGGATGACCTTCCGGTTTTCCAGGATGGCGCCCACGCCCTCGTAAATGATATACCCGGCAATGATGAACAGGAAAATATAAATGACGATGGCCACAATATGTTCGGCTTTTCCGTAGCCGTAGGGATATCTCTGGTTTGTCTCCCTGCCGGAGATCTTAAGCCCGATGATCATCACAATGGTGGCCAGAAGGTCGGCACAGGAGTGGATAGCATCGGCAATCAGCCCTTTGGAACCGCCCACCACCCCAAGATACCCTTTCAGGGCAATCATCAGCACATTCCCCAGGATATTTACCTTGCCCACGGAATTAATACATTTTTGACAGGCCCTGTATTTCACTTGTCTGTTCCCCCGGTCCCCCGCTGTCCCTCCTGCTCCCTCCGGGCAGATGCCCGTGCCCCGGCTTTTTCCGTTTCAATCTCAGCTTCGATATGACCGGCCTCCCGGTAAAGTTTAACAGCGGCCAGGATTACCAGTCCTCCCAATAGTATACCCGCTAGTTTGATCATGTTTACGGCCCTTTCCCCGTGCAGGTCAGTATCCGATAACCTTGAAGGCCTTGGCCCGGTCGTCGGCTTCAAAATAACCGGTATCGTCAAAACCAAATACCCAGTGGAAAAAATTCCCCGGGAACCTGGCAGTAACAGTGGTGTAGTCATTGGCGGCCTGGTTGAACTTGATCCGCTGGGATGCCAGGTCCAGCTCCACCTGGACCAGGGCAGCCATAAGGGTTTCAAAATTGGCGGATAACTTCAGGTCCGGATATTGTTCGGCCACTGCCACAAGCTTTGACAGTGCAGCCGTAAGGCCGCCCGTCTCCGGTACAGAAGGGAGATCTTCTGCCTGCCCCGGGGCAAAACCCTCAAGCTGTTTCAGGATATCGCTGCCCTGCGATCCGTTCGTAAAAAACCGGCGAAGGGAGACAATGGCCGTAAACACCCCCTGTTCATGCTTTGAATAATCGAGGACCGCCTTTGAAAGATTGACGGCAATATCGTTGCGCCGCTGCATAAGTGCCTGGACATCCCCTTTGGCGGCCAGCATGTTCTGCTCCATGTCCACCAGGGTATTAAAGTAGTAAATGGTAATGGCGGCTTTAAAAACAAGAAGGGCAAGAGCTGCTGTCACGATCACCTTTGTCCTGCTGGGCCGGATAACCCGGTTGAAAAGCGCCGGAGTCCCAAGGGGGCTCAGGCTGAACTTCTCCCCGGCAGCCGGAACGATCACCTCGTCCGGCCGGAGGCGGTACCGGCTCCCGTAGGCCTGGGTGATGATCCGGGATATCCGCCGGGATACCCGCTGCCCCCCCCGTGATCTATATATCATGGTCTTCTCCCCCATGTGATCTGCGGACCTGCCCGATGCCGTGGGACAGGACCACCAGCCCCACAGCCACCAGCAATACCGGCAGTACCCCTCTTAAGAAATCCATGGTGGCGTAGTATTCGTCATATACCCCGTAAATGCCCAGGGGCAGGGAAATAAGTCCGATCACCAGGTTGAATTTCCGGAGCGGGGACCCGGGCCGCATCACGGCCGAGGCCAGGGCCACAATCCCGAACAGGATAAGCACAGGCTGGGCCACGCCCTTGATGAATTCCACCATGTACACCAGGTTGTTCAGGCCCAGGAAAAGGCCTGCGGCAAACACGAGAAGACCTCCGATAATATGTTCGGGTCTTTTTCCGTCTTTTCTCATTTCTCTATCCTTAAAGGCTAAGGGCGGCTGACCGCGGCAACAGGCAACGGCCTAACCCGGATTTTCCGGGCTAACCGTCTTCATATTCCTCGTCTTCCAGTTCCATAACCCTGGAAAAGCACCTGGCTGCCTCTTCATTTTTCCCCAGGCGTTCATAAAGGAATCCCAGGTTCTGATGGTAGCGGATTTCATCCTCGTTCAACTCAATGGCCCGCTGTAAAGTCTCAATGGCCTTCTCCAGCCGGTCGGTGCGGCTGTAGACCATGGCGACAAGATAAAGGACATCCGGGTTGGCCGGGGCGGTCTTTTCCAGCCTCGGAACATTTTCCACCAGGGCCTTCTCAAACTCTTTTCTTTTAAAGAACAGCCGGGTCTGGGCATAAAGGGCCTCTATATTTTCCGGCTCCCTGGCCAGGATTTTTGCGTATACATTTACGGCCGGTTTGAATTTACCGCTTTTGACCATGGCACGGGCCAGTTCAAACAGGGGTGCGGTGTTGTCCGGTTCCAGGCGGGCCCACTCCTTCAGGGAATTGACAGCCTTGGCATATTGCCCCTTTTTCAGGTAATGGGTGCTGATATTCCGGTAAATCCGGGCACGGTCTTCCGCCCCGATGCCGAATATCCCGTTGTAAACATCCAGGATGCCGTTTACCATTTTTTTCCCCACTGTCAGGGCGGCATGATAGTAAAAAAGCGGTGTGAGTTCTGATGCTTCCATCCGGGCCGAATCTGCTCTGTCCATTCTTATCCCCTTTTTTTCCGTATTTACCTGCGGTTCACTCATTGATATTCACCCCTTTGCCGGGCGGAATCCAGCCTGCCGCGACAGCCACAGTTCCGCAGAACATCAGTGCCACCGGGACCGCTCCTTTAAAAAGGTCGGCGACATAATAAAATTCGTCAAAGATACCCCAGAGGCCAAGGGCAATGAAGAAAAGTCCCAGAACAATTGAAATCATGGTTCACCATCCCATGGATTGCATAAAAGTTAATTGTTCGATATTGACAGTTAGTGCTAACTTTATTGGCTGACAGCAGATGAAACTAATTTTGTCTGTTTTTGATTTGTCTCTTTTTATAAATCAGATTTCCAACCTTTTCAAGGGGAACAGGTCAAAAATCTTAAAAATACGGAATTTTCAGCCATATTATTCCCTATTGCTCACTAATTATGAATAACAGGAGAATATGACCAAAACATAACTTTTAATAAACTATTTAACTTTATTTTATCAATATAACATTTTCATCTTCTATCAGGAGATTTCGTAACAATAAGGATGTTATTCGCCGCTGCAATGTTTACGATTTTTTTAAAAGTTAGCCAAACTGATGACAGGTCCTTCCGAACCGGAATACCTTTTTCCCTGCTGCGGAAGAAATCTTGTTGAATCACCCGGAATCATTTATACTGTTCCATGAAGAATCCCAACCATAACAAGGGGTTAATGAGATGAAGGATAAAATCATTAAACGAATTCAAAACCTCACCGTGGAACAGCAAAGGGAAGTTATGGCTTTTCTTGATTCCATTCCCAAAGACGGGCTGCGCGGATATTCACGCCTGTCGGCCCGGCTTGCAGTCGATGCGGTGGTGGACGAAAAAAGCCGTGTCATGTCAGATACACGGGACATCAGTGCCAGCGGGATTTACATTAAGACCGACATGAAATTCAAAACCGGCAAAAGTGTCCATATTGCTTTTTCCATTCCGGATCATGATATTCCCCTAAAACTGCACGGCGAAATCACAAGAATTGAAAAAGACGGCATGGCGATCCGGTTTAACCAGGTGAACCCGAATTTTAAAAAAGCGCTTGACGATGCCCTGATGAAAGCCAGAGGCGGATAATCCTTAATTCTTCCCAAAAGTATTTATCAGAGTCCCCGGGGGATCCCCCCGGGGGGCTCTGAACTCCCTTTAAACAAAAACACAACCTTACCGTAAAAGCCCGCCAATCGCGGAATCTTTTGCCGGAACCGCTGCGATAACCCCAGATTAAATTTGATTTTGTCCTGTTAGATAGTTAATATATTAAGAATCCGGGGAAGATGATTATATTGACTGTACGACAGGGACTTATGAATGCAGAAGAGACAAGTTAAGCTCCCCGGATAAAAGCCTGTCACCTTAACGGAATAAAACCAAACAACAGCGGTCAACGGTATGTTTTTAACATATCTGGCTTTTAACATTGATAAAGGGTCTGATATGCGCCGGCACCAGAATATAACCTTTAAAACAAAATTGTATCTTGGGTATGCAACTGTCCTCTCTCTTCTGATCATCCTCTCAGCCGTGGTTTATCTCAACCTCCACGAGCTTGAAAAGGACAGAAAATGGGTGGATCATACCTATCAGGCCATTGAGTTTGCGCTGAAAAGCGGTGCATTGCTCGTGGACATGGAAACAGGGGTAAGGGGATTCCTGGCCTCAGGCCAGGAACAGTTTCTGGAACCCTACCAGGCCGGGATGACCGCCTTTGAAACAACATTTGCCGCGGGCAAGGCCCATACCTCGGACAACCCCAGGCAAACCCGGCGCTGGGATGAATTAAAGGCAAAACAGGAAATATGGCTGAATACGGTGGCCAAACCCGCAATCGAGATGCGCTGGAAAGTAAATGCCGGCCAGGACAGTATCAGAAATTTTGAAAAAATATCCTCCCGGCGGACAGGAAAGGAAGTGTTTGACGAGCTCCGGAAGCACCTGGCAGCCCTTGATTATAAATTCGTACACGATGATGAGCCTGAGGGCGCTGACCTTGTGATGGTGTTGCTCATGGACCTGTTAAACCAGGAGACCGGCCAGAGAGGATTTCTGCTGACAGGGCATGAGTCAAGCCTGGAGCCGTTCAACAAGGGGCTGGCAGACTTCGACCGCCATTACAAGGCGCTTATGGCGGTCAAATCCGGAAATATGGAGAGCCGCAGGGAGGAGCTGCGGGAAATCAAGGCCCTGGTGGACAAATGGCATGAGGTGGCTGTATTTCCGGAAATAAAAGCCCGGCGGGAGGTCAACAAACATCCCGTCCGTTTAAAGGATGTTGCCGCACTGCTGGAAACCGGCAAAGGCAAAAGACTGATGGATGAGATGCGCCGGATCACACTGGACCTGGTCACCGAGGAAAAGGCCCTGCTCACCCAAAGGGCCGGTGCCACAGAGACAAGATCCGGCCTCACCACCGTTGCCATTGTTGCCGGCACCCTTCTGGCCACCCTGATCGGCCTGATCGTCAGTTTTTTTATTGTCAGAACCACCACCGGCCAATTGGGAACCGATCCCAGGGTTCTTCTGCAGCTTTCCAACCAGCTTGCCCAGGGAGATCTTTCCGTTGACTTTGATAGGCAGGGGAAAAACCTGTCCGGGGTCTATGCGGCTTTTGTTAAAATGACACAAAATATGAAATCAATTGTGGAACAGGCCCAGGCCGTTGCCCGGGGGGACTACAGCAGGGAGATAAAAATACGGTCCGGCAAAGATCAGCTGGGAGAGGCCCTGTTCAAAATGACCAGGGAACTGAGCGACGCCTCGGATAAAAACCAGGCTGATAAATTCCTGAGGACCGGACAGGCCTCGCTCAATGAAAAATTAAGGGGGGAAAAGGACCTGCTGACGATCTCAGATACTGCCATCCGCTTCCTTGCGGAATACCTGGGGGCCCAGGTGGGTGCATTCTACCTTTTGACCCCGGGCGGAATACTTCAATTGTCAGCCAGCTATGCCTATAAGCGGCGGAAAAGCGTATCAGATAAATTTTCCGTTGGAGAGGGCCTTGTGGGCCAGGCTGCCCGCGAAGAAAAACCGATTGTCGTCTCGGAAGTACCGGAGGATTATATTCATGTCACCTCGGGCCTGGGCAACACGGCTCCCGGGAACATACTGGTCTATCCGGTCATGCTTGAAAACAGGCTGAAAGGTGTTATTGAGCTGGGATCTGTTCAGTTTTTTTCTGACCTGCAGATCCACTTTCTTGACACCGTAGCCCAGAGCATTGCCGTGACACTTCAATCTGCAGAATCCAGGGATGAAATGAAACGCCTGCTTGAAAAAACCCAGGACCAGGCTGAAGACCTGCAGACCCAGCAGGAGGAGTTAAGCGAGGCCAACGAAATCCTTGAAACCCAGAAAAAAGCACTGGTTGAATCTGAAAAGGCCCTTCAGGAACAGCAGGAGGAACTCCGGCAGACCAATGAGGAACTTGAGGAGCAGACCCAGCTGCTTGAAGAGCAGAAAGAGGCTATCCAGAAAAAAAACACAGAGCTTGAAAAGACACGGCAGCTCATCGAGGAAAAAGCCAAAGACCTTGAATTGACAAGTAAGTACAAATCGGAATTCCTCGCCAATATGTCCCATGAACTCAGAACGCCGCTGAACAGCATCCTGCTGCTCTCCGGGCTTCTGTCCGACAACAAGGAAAAGAGCCTGACCCCCAAGCAGAAGGAGTATGCCGGCACCATCCATTTGTCAGGAACGGAGTTGCTTGAACTGATCAATGAAATTCTCGACCTGTCAAAGATTGAATCCGGTAAAATGGAAATCAATCTGGAAAACATCAGCCTCAGGGAACTGGCAGGCCGGTTTGAACGGACATTTAAACCCCAGGCGGAAAACAAAAACCTGGATCTCTTTGTTGAGATTGCCCAAGGGATGCCCGAACGGATCAGGACAGACAGCCAGCGCCTGGAACAGATTCTTAAAAATCTCGTCTCCAATGCACTTAAATTCACCCGCTCCGGCAGTATAAGCCTGAAAGTGGCGCGCCCCGGAAAAAACAGGGAGTTAACCCAATACAACCTTGCCCCCAAAACAACTGTTGCCGTCTCAGTTTCAGACACGGGGGAAGGCATACCCGAAGATAAGCAAAGGCTGATCTTTGAAGCATTTCAGCAGGCCGACGGCACCACCAGCCGTAAATACGGCGGTTCAGGCCTGGGTCTTTCCATCTCAAGGGAGCTTGCCAGGCTTCTGGGGGGTGTAATTCGGCTCCAGAGCACCCACGGCTCCGGCAGCACCTTTACCCTTTATCTGCCTGAGGTGCTGGAAAGAGAATTTACCCGGGACCCGGAAAAACCGGCAGCAACCCGGGAGAGGGAACCCGGCTCCTCGGAAATCCGGCCCCCGGAAGAATCACCTGCACAATCACCTCCGGTCGAGTCCGTGTTCATACCCGATGACCGCAACAGCATCCAGCCCGGGGATAAGACCCTTTTAATCATTGAAGATGATTCCCGGTTTGCAAAAACACTTTCCGAGCTGGCAAGGGAACGCCAGTATAAGGTGCTTGTGGCAGGGGACGGCGAAACCGGGCTCCACTTTGCCGATTATTATACGCCCAATGCCATTATCCTTGATATCGGCCTGCCCGGAATGGACGGCTGGTCCGTTATGGACCGGCTAAAAGAGCATCCGGAAACCAGGCACATACCGGTCCATTTCATCTCTGCCCATGATAAAAGCATTGAGGCCAGGAAAATGGGTGCCATCGGATTTATTACCAAGCCGGTGACCATTCCCCTGCTGGACAGTGCATTTGAAAAGATTGAGTATCTGACCTCGGGAAATATCAAAAAATTATTGGTGATAGAGGACGATGAAACCCAGAGAAAGGCCATGATTGAACTCATAGGGAACGGCGATGTCACCACCACTGAATCGGCAAGCGGAAAAGAGGCCCTTGAACTGATCAAGAATAACGAGTTTGACTGTATTATTCTTGATATCGGGCTGCCCGACATGAGCGGGGTTGAGTTTTTAACCCACCTGAAAGAAGAAGAGGAGACAACCGAGATACCCATCATCGTCTACACCGGAAAGGAGCTTACCCCTGAAGAGGAGGGCATTATCAATGAATACACCGAAAGGATAATCATTAAAGGGGCGAGATCCGCAGAAAAACTGATTGATGAGACCACCTTATTCCTGCACCGGGTTGAAGCGGACCTGCCCGAGGAAAAGCGCAAAATGATACGGGTGCTGCACGACCGGGAATCCGTCTTCCAGGGTAAGAAAATCCTGGTGGTGGATGATGACATGAGAAATGTATATGCACTGACCAATGTTCTCGAAGAAAAAGGGCTTGATGTTCTTGCGGCCCAGAATGGCCGGAAAGGGGTCAGCCTGATTGAAAACGACCCGGATATAAATCTTGTACTCATGGATATCATGATGCCGGAGATGAACGGATACGAGGCCATTAAAATAATAAGAGAGAAGAAAAAGTTTAAGAGCCTGCCCATCATCGCCCTGACGGCCAAGGCCATGAAAGGCGATAAAAAGAAATGCATTGAAGCCGGAGCCAGCGACTACCTGGCAAAACCCGTCAACACGGACAAATTACTCTCCATGATGAGGGTGTGGCTGTACTGATATGAACAAAGTCAAAACCGAAACAATAGAACTCAACCTGCTGCTTGAAGCCATTTACCTTAAATACGGCTATGATTTCAGGAACTATTCAAGAGCGTCCATTAAGAGACGGGTGGTCTCCTTTTTATCTGAATCCCCCTGTGAGACGATGTCCGCCCTGCAGCATGAAATTCTCTACCACCCTGATTTTTTTGAAAAACTATTGTTCAGGTTGTCTGTGAATGTCACGGAGATGTTCCGTGACCCCGGGTTTTACCTGGCCCTGAAAAAGCATGTTTTTCCCGAACTTGAAAAAAAAGAGAACATTAAGATCTGGCACGCCGGATGCGCCACCGGGGAAGAGGTCTATTCCCTGTCCATCCTGTTAAAGGAAGAGGGCCTGTATGACAGGTGCTACCTCTATGCCACCGATATAGACGACCAGTCAATCGGAAAGGCCAAAGATGCGATTTATCCGATGAAAAAGATGCAGGCCTATACATCAAACTATAATAAGGCCGGCGGCCGGAAATCCTTTAGTGATTACTACACTGCCAAATACGACTTTGCCATCCTAAAGGGAGAATTAAAAAAAAATATTATCTTCACCAATCACAACCTGGCTACGGATGCGGTGTTCGGGGAAATGGACCTGATTATCTGCAGGAATGTTCTCATCTATTTCAACCGGGAACTCCAGGACAGGGCATTGGCCCTCTTTAAAGAGAGCCTGTGTGAAAATGGGATCTTATGCCTGGGTTCCAAGGAAACCATACGGGTCTCCAGCAGTTCAGGTGATTTTGAAGATGTGTCAGCCCCCCAGAGAATATACAGGGTGGTTTAACCGCCAGGGGGCTGTGTTGTGCCAGAATGAAAGGTAAGAAATGACGGACAGTACAAAACCAAATATATTAATTGTCGATGACAAGCCGCAAAACCTGATATCCCTTGAAGCAATCCTTGAGAATCCGGATGTCAATATTATCAAGGCGGATTCGGGCAATGCCGCCTTGAGTAAAATGCTGGACCATGATTTTGCCCTTGTGCTGCTTGATGTACAGATGCCGGATATGGACGGATTTGAAACTGCTGAACTTATCAGGGGAAATAAGAGAAACAGACATATTCCCATTATTTTCGTCACTGCCATCAGCAAGGAAAAAAAACATATATTCAAAGGGTATCAATCCGGTGCGGTTGACTATATTTTCAAACCCCTTGATCCTGATATCCTTAAAAATAAAGTGGGCATTTTCCTTGACCTGTTCAGGCAGCGGAAAATGATAGAAAACAGAAACATCCAGCTTCAAAAGGCCAATAAGACCATCCTTGCCCAGCAGAAGTCACTGATAGAGGAAGAACGGCTGAAAGTCATGCTTCAAATGGCCGGCGCCGCAGCCCATGAGCTTAACCAGCCCCTCATGATACTGCTGGCAAACCTTGAAATGCTGGAGTTTGTAAAGAATGACCCCCAAAAGATATTTGAATTGATTCCGAAAATCCAGGCCGCCGGTGAAAAGATCTCAGGAACGGTGAAAAAGATCCAGAATGTCAGCTATGATATGACAACGGACCATGACAGCAAAACAAAAATCATCCGGCTTGATCAGAAGATCAACATTTTATCCATTGAGGATTCAGACCCCTCCTACGAATTGTTCAAGGTATGTTTTTCAAAAAGGCCCTCCATCCGGTTATCCCGGGCAAAAACAATACAGGAGGCCTTTTCCAGATTAAGCCGGTCAGACTTTCACCTTATCCTCCTGGATTATGATCTTCCGGACGGAACCGGATTGGATTTTTTAAATACCATGAAATCAAAAAACATAGAGCTGCCCGTGATTGCCGTCACCGGCCTGGAAGATGCTAAAATCGCATCAGACCTTATCAAGGCCGGGGCCTTTGACTACCTGTCCAAAAAAGATATCAGCAAACAGGCCCTGCTAAAGGTGGTTGATGCCTCCCTTAAAAAATTCGGCCTGAGAAAAGAGATGGGACAGGCCATAAAAAAAATGGCTGAAATTTCCACAAAAGACCAGCTGACAGGTTTATATAACCGCAGATATATGGACGGGGCCTTAAAAATGGAGCTGGAACGGGCCAGGAGATACGATACGGATCTCTGCTGCCTGATGCTGGATCTTGATTTTTTCAAACATGTTAACGATACCTACGGCCATCTCTGCGGAGACTATGTTCTGCAGGAATTTGCAAGGGATCTGGAAAGGACAAAAAGGCAATCCGATTACCTCTTCCGGTACGGCGGGGAGGAATTTGCCGTTTTAACCCCCCAGACCGATCTTCAGGGGGGCCCTGAAATACGCGGAAAAGATCAGGCTGCACTGTGAGAATAAGACCTTTTCCTTTAAAGGGCACCGGATAAGGATCACTGTCAGCATCGGCATTTCAGCCACCTCGGGCGGATCGATCAAACACCCGAGTATCTTTGTCGACCATGCGGACAAAGCCCTGTACAAGGCAAAAATAAGCGGGAGAAACTGTATTAAGGTCTACGCCTGAACCGGTGGAACCGCAGTCCCCCTGAGGCTGCCGGTAAAATTTAAGAACTCATAACCGCCCCGTCTTAAAAAAAGCCCCCGTATGGTGGTGTCCGGCCTGATATGATATGATGCCCAGGTATATTTAACCACAAGGAAGGCCAATGTCAGAGAAAAACCCCTGGAAATCTGCAAAACAATCATTGAAAAAAAGTCAAAAACGTTCCTCCTCCAGACAGTCCCACCCCTTTCTGGCCCAGGATCCCGAAGCTGTTGTGGGACAATTCCACGATCTGCCCGTGGAAAACCTGTCCGACTACGGGGTCTATCTGAGCTTTGGCCGGGACAGGGTATTGTTGCCCAATAAATACGTGCCCGAAGGCATTGCCGTGGGTGAAAAGGTCCGGGTCTTTATCCACACGGATTCCGAGGACCGGCCCGTGGCAACCACCCTTGAACCCGCCGGTGTGGTCGGGGATATCGTTGCCCTTAAGGTCAAGGATACGGCTGCCTTCGGTGTGTTCATGGCCTGGGGCCTGGAAAAAGACCTTCTGATTCCCCGCAGCCAGCAGCAGGGGCGAATGGAACCCGGAGAGACCCACCTGGTGAAGATCTGTCTGGATGACGCCTCACACCGGGTATACGGGTCAACCCTGATGACGGAACTCTGTTCCGGAAATGATCAGGCCCTTGCCGCCGGAGATGCCGTGGATCTTATCATACACAGCATCAGCCCCATCGGTTATACCGCCCTGATCAACCGCAGCTGCCGGGGCATGCTTTATAAGAACGAGACCTTTGAAACCCTGTCCGTCGGGGACCGGCACCGGGGATATGTCCTCCGGGTCCGGGAGGACGGTAAGGTGGACCTGACCCTGAAACAGCCGGGATATGCCTCGGTGGAAGGATCGGCCCGGAAAATCCTTGAGGTGCTGACGGCCAATGACGGATTCAGCCCCTGCCACGACAAAAGCCGGCCCGAAGAGATCCGGGCTGCATTTTCCATGAGCAAAAAAGAGTTCAAGCGCGCCGTGGGCAGCCTCTACAAACAGGGCAGGATCACCCTGCACGGGACAGAGGGAATCCGCCTGAAGACCGCTTCCGGGTCCTGACAGGCTCCGGCACCTGATTTTTACTACCTGATAATTCAGCCTTTCGAACGCAATGAGCCATTTCCCCCTGTGTTCTGCTGCCCTTCTCCCCTGTACAAAATATTTAAGACCCTTCCTGCCTGCCAAAGACTGAAATACTTTGACAGGCAGGACACGGGTGTGTATTCGGAATGGACGGTTAGGGGTCATGAATGTGATGCTGGTCTCGGTGACAGAACGGCCCTGGGAGATAGGCATCAGAAGAGCCCTGGGCGCCAGGCAGGGGGATATTCTCATCCAGAAGACACCCCTTTTTTATTGTCCCTTGACTTTGAAAAACAATTGTTACATATTCAATGTAACAATTGAACACAGGTGAATTTATGACAGAAGAGACACAAGACAACTGGTTGCTCCTGATTCACCAGCTGCCGCCCAAGCCCGATGCCCTGAGGGTAAAAATATGGCGCAGGCTGCAGAAAATCGGGGCAGTGGCCGTCAAGCAGTCCGTCTATGCCATGCCCATGACCCCGCAATCCAGGGAGGATTTAAGCTGGGTGTTAAAAGAGATTACAGATGGCGGCGGGGAGGGCTCCATTATCCGGGCCGGGTTTGTGGAGGGGCTGACAGATGACCAGATCAGGGCGCTTTTCCAAAATGCCAGGAAACAGGATTATGAAAAGATCATCACCGAGGCAAACGCCCTGATGGCAGAACTGTCCTCAAAACCAGGGGAGCTGCCTGCGAAGGGGGCGGGTCAGATATCAAAACTGCAGAACCGTCTGGACAATATCATCGCCATCGACTTTTTCCGGTCCCCGGAACGGGGAACCGCAGAGATACTGCTCAGGGAAATAAAAAATATAGGCAGCGGAAAAAAGCCGCAGGAAAGCCAGAAATCATCAGCCATAGCACAGCTCCGGGGCAAGACCTGGGTCACCCGGGAGAATATTTTTGTGGACCGCATGGCCTGCGCCTGGCTGATCAGGCGGTTTATTGATGAGGCCGCTGAAATCAAATTCGTCTCCCCGGCCGGATACATCCCGGAAGAAGGGGAACTGCGCTTTGACATGTTTGAGGGAGAGTACACCCATGAGGGGGATAAATGCTCATTTGAGGTGATCATCGAAAGATGCGGCTTAAGGGACAGGGCCCTGGATGCCATTGCTGAGATTGTCCATGACATCGACCTGAAGGATGACAGGTACGCACGGAGCGAAACCGACGGGTTCAAGGCGCTTTTAACCGGCCTGGCCTCGGCCGAGCCTGATGATGATATACGCCTGGACCGCAGTATAGCCCTGTTTGATAATATTTACGCCTATTTTCACAGGCAAAAAGAATAACAACAGAATAAAGAGGAGACAGCCATGCCGAAAACAGATATCCACATTAAAAAAAGCCTTGAAACCACAGGGAACCCGTATAAGGAAGTCCATGAGTGGATCGACCATCCCGATCATAAAGATGAACGGCACGACATCACCCGGGTACTTGAGGTTGCCGGGATGTTTGAGGAGAAATACGGTAAAGAAGCGGCCCAGGAGTACGTCCAGCACCTGGCCGATGACCTGAACGGCAAGCTCAACCACCTTGTTGAAGATGTCCAGGCCATGGCGGAAAAAATCCAGACCTATTTTGGCGCGAAAAAATAACCCCTATGGGGAATGATAAGACAGGCAGGGGACGCACCGCCCGGCTGACAAGCTTTTTAGGCCTGCAGCAAAATACTGTGGGTGTCCTTGCCATGGTCATCCTGGTGGGGATGGGAGAGCGGATGGCAGAACGGTTCCTCCCCATCTATATCCTTGCCCTCGGGGGCGGCACCCTTGCCATCGGCCTGCTCCAGGCCATGGACAACTTTTTGTCCGCCCTCTATTCATATCCCGGCGGATACTTGTCCGACCGCATGGGTACCAAAAAAGCCCTGCTCTTTTTCAACCTGGTGGCCATGGCCGGTTTCCTCCTGGTGATATTGATACCGGCCTGGCAGGCGGTGCTCTGCGGCGCGGTTCTTTTTATCTCATGGTCATCCATTTCCCTTCCGGCCACACTGAGCCTGATCTACAAGGTGCTGCCTGAAACAAAACGGACCATGGGGGTAAGTGTCCATGCCATCACCGTCAGGATTCCCATGGCTTTAGGTCCCTTGGCCGGCGGGCTCTTCATTCACCTGTGGGGAGAGCAGACCGGCGTCCGGGTGGCGTTTGCCGCGGCCCTGGCCATGGCCTGCCTGGCCCTGGTGCTCCAGCAGCGGATGATTGACAGCGACGCCCCTGAAAAAGCGCCTGCCGATACCTGCGGACTGACGCCGGAAAAAAATCCCTTCAAACTGCTTTCCCTTATGAATCCGGCCATGAAACGGCTTTTGACAGCCGACATCCTCATCCGTTTCTGCGAACAGATTCCCTATGCCTTTGTGGTGGTATGGTGTATGAAGACGGTGGCAAACCCGGTGTCGGCCCTTGAGTTCGGCTTTTTAACCGCTGTTGAAATCTGTGCATCCGTTCTCATTTACATCCCCGTGGCTTATATGGCTGATAAAAGCGCAAAAAAGCCCTTTGTCCTGATCACCTTTGTGTTTTTCACCCTTTTCCCCCTGGTGCTGCTGTTCAGCCAGTCCTTTGGATGGCTGGTGCTTGCCTTTATCCTCAGGGGCTTAAAAGAGTTTGGAGAGCCCACCCGGAAGGCCCTGATCATGGACCTGGCACCGGACCACTGCCGGGGAGCCATGTTCGGCCTCTACTACCTGATCAGGGATATCGTGGTCTCCTTTGCCGCCTTAGGGGGGGCCTTTATCTGGCAGATCAGCCCCCAGGCCAACCTGATAACCGCCTTTGCTTTCGGAGCCGCCGGAACCATCGGCTTTGCCGTTTTCGGCAGGGATATTAACCCAATTGAATCCAAAACCTGATAAAATCAACCCAGGAGAAGAGTAATGACTGATTCCATAGATATAAAAAAATTGCACGGCCTTTTAGAAAACAATACCCGCCTTACCCTTCTGGATGTCCGCAGGGAAAAGGATTTCCGTTCCTCCCCCGCAACCATACCCGGCGCAGCCCGGATGAATCCCGAAACTATGGATGACTGGGCGGGAAAGGTCCCTGAAAAGGAACTTGCCGTGGTCTATTGCGTAAAAGGCGGCATGGTCAGCCGGTCTGCGGCTGAAAGGCTCCGGCAGGAAGGAAAAGAAGCGGTATTTCTTGAGGGAGGGATAAAGGTCTGGACGGAAAACGGCCATGACACAGACCCGTCCCCCCGAATAAATGAATTCCTTCGCAGGGAAGATATCGATCTCCTGCGTGATGCCGGGCTGAACGAGGAAGACCTGAACCACAGCATCAAAGTGGCCCGGAAGGCATTGGAAATCGCCTGGAGAACAGGGGAAGAGCTGGATATGCTCCTGGTGGGCCAGGGCGCACTTTTCCACGACCTGGGCAAGGCTGTCACCCATGAGATGGAACACGGAAAAATCGGTGCCGAACTCGGCCGCAAGCTGGGTCTTCCCAAGGCGGTTACCGACATCATGGAAAAGCATATCAGGGGCGGATTAACCGAAGCCGAAGCAATTGAGTTAGGCCTGCCGGTAAAAGATTATACCCTGGCAAGACTGGAGGAACGGATCATCATCTATGCCGACCGCCTGGTTGATATTATCACCGAGGATATCGTACCCATTAAAGAGGAAATAGAGGCTGAAGAACAATTTGTGGAGATCCTGGAAACCATTCCCAAGTACGGGAAGAATGAAATCACAATGAAACGGTACTTTGGATATCACCAGGAGATCCAGACCTTAATCTCCACCCCGGAATAGGGGGAATCAGCCAGCAGAAGCCGGGCTGCCAGCCCGGCCTCTGCTGGCTTTCGCTTAAAATATCATCTCTTCTTTCTTAATTTTAAAAAAGAGTGAGTACAACACCGGCACAACAACCAGGGTCAGTCCCGTGGCCACCAGCAGTCCGCCCATGATGGTGGCGGCCATGGCAGCGAAAAAGGGATGGAACAATAATGGCGCCATGCCGAGGATGGTGGTGCCGGCCGCCATGGTCACCGGCCGCAGACGGCTGATGCTGGCATCCAGCACGGCCTGGTACCGGGTCTTTCCGGACCTGATGTCCTCGGCCACCTGGTCCAGGAGGACAATGGCGTTTTTCACCAGCATGCCGGTAAGGCCCAGGAACCCGAGGATGGACATGAATCCGAATGGCAGCGAAAAGGCCAGCAATCCCAGGGTGACCCCCACAAAGGAAAAGGGTATACATAAAAAGATCACCGTTGCTTCCCGCATCCCGTTAAACAGGCAGACCACCAGGATAAACATCCCAAGGAGGCAGACCGGGAACATGGCCTTGATGGAGGCCTGGCCCTTGGCGCTCTCCTCGGATTCACCGCCCCAGGTGAGAGAGACGCCGGGCGGCAGGTCAATGGATTCAAACATGGGGCGGACAATGGCTTCCAGCGCCTCGGCCTGCCCCCGGGCCTGATCGCACTGCACCGTGATGGTGGGCATCCGGTTCCTCCGTCTTACCAGGGGCAGTTCCTCTCCCAGGTCCAGGCGTTCAACCACCTGTTCCACCGGCACATAGCGGTCCAGGACAGAGCTGAAAACCTGGATCTGCCTGAACTGGTCCACGGATGTCCGTTCTTCTGGCAGGGGACGGGACACAATGGGAATCATTTCATCGCTTTCACGGTAAAGCCCCACGGTGAGCCCGGAAAAATTCCAGTCAAAGGCCTGGCTGACGTCTGACCGGGTAATACCGGTTCTCCGGCCCCGGGTTTCGGTGAATATGGGTTTAAGGATCTTCACGGGCTGACGCCAGTCATCCCTTATATTCACAGCCAGGTCAACGGTGTGGAGCATCTCTTTGGCCCGGTCCGCCACCTCCCTGAGTTCCCGGATATCAGGGCCGCGGAACCGGGCTTCCACGGCATAGGCCACGGGCGGGCCTTCCTTGAACCGCTGGGCCTTGAATTCCGAATCCGGAAAATTGCGCGCAATATATGACCGGATCTCCGGCAGCAGGCCGCCAATCCCCTTATAATCCGCCACCTGGACCAGGAGCTGGCCGTAGCTGGTATTGGAGGACTGGTAGTCATAGTTCAGCACAAACCGAAGAGAGCCCTCCCCCACAAAGGAGGTGACCTGCTCCACCCCCTCAAGGGTATTGATGTACGTACTGATCTTTTTAATGTCCTGCTCCACCTCTGAGATGTGGGTGCCCTGGGCCCGCCAATAGTCCACAAAAAACTGGTTCCGTGTGGATTCGGGAAAAAAACTTTTCGGCACGGTCCCGAACCCGGCCAGTGCTGTGACCAGCACTGCGGCAAGCACTGCCAGGGTAATCCACCGGTGACGGATGCAGGTATGGAGAAACCGCCGGAACCGCCTGTAAAAGGGGCGGTCATAGGGATCTCCGGTAT
This sequence comes from Desulfobacterales bacterium, assembly GCA_022361395.1. Taxonomy (GTDB): domain Bacteria; phylum Desulfobacterota; class Desulfobacteria; order Desulfobacterales; family Desulfobacteraceae; genus Desulfobacter. The sequence continues at coordinate 26,108 of JAKSAX010000206.1, forward strand.
TGTCCGGCAGCTTCAAAAACCGGATACAGAGCACCGGGGTGATGGTCAGGGCAAAGACCCAGCTCAGCCCCAGGGAAATGGCCAGGACGTAGAAGAGGCTTCTGCAGAACTCGCCTGAGGCACTGGGGTTGAGCCCCACCGGCACAAAGGCCAGTATGGCCACCAGGGTTGCTCCAAGCAGGGGCCACATGGTTGATTTGATGGCTGTCTCAGCCGCCCTCTCCTTTGTATCCCCCCGGGCCAGGCGGATGAGATAGACATCCGTGACCACAATGGCGTTGTCCACCAGCAGTCCCAGGGCCAGCACCAGGGCGCCCAGGGAGATAAGCTGAAGGGTGATGTCAGCCATGAACATGCCCACAAAGGTGGCCAGGATGGTCAGGACCAGCACCCCGCCGATGAGCAGGCCTGCCCGCAGGCCCATGAAAAACAGCAGTAAGAGGATAACAATGACCACAGCTTCGGCCAGGTTGACCATGAACTCATCCAGGGAATCCGTAACCCGGGCCGCCTGGAAGTTGATGATATCAATGTTCATCCCCCTGGGTTTCAGTTTTTCCATATCCGAGATCCGGTCCATAACGGCCGCCCCCATCCGGACAACATTCCCCCCTTTTTCCGTGGAAACTCCCAGGCCGATGGCCGGTTTCCCGTTAAACAGCATCTTATTGTCCGCCGGTTCCTTGTATCCCCTGGATACCCGGGCAACATCCCCGATCCTGAAAAGCTTTCCCCCGGCCCCTGCAATATAGAGATCTGCAATGGCCTTCTCCCCGGAAATCTCCCCTGTGGTGGAAAAACGGATATACTCAGGCCCGTGCCTGACCTTCCCCGCCGGTGTGATCAGGTTCTGGGACGCCAGGGTGTTGAAAATCATATCCGGTGAAATGCCCAGCTGGGAGAGGCGGGCCCTTGAAAACTCCACGTAGATGGTCTCGTCCTGTTCCCCCCAGATATCGATTTTGGCCACCTCATCCACCAGGAGCAGCTCTTTTTTCAGGTATTTGGCGTAGTCTTTGAGTTCCCTGCTGGAAAACCCGTCCCCGGAAACGGCAAAGTATACCCCGTACACATCCCCGAAATCATCGTTAACAATTACAGGTCCTGCCCCGGGCGGCAGATGGGCAGCGGCATCGTTAACCTTGCGCCGCAGTTCGTCCCAGATCTGGGGAATCTGCCCGGAGTCGAACTCGGGTTTGATCTCGGCATAGACCACGGAAAGGCCTTCCTGGGAAACTGACTTCACATAGTCCAGCTGCCCCAGGCTCTGTACGGCCTGCTCAATCCGGTCCGTGACCTCTTTTTCCACTTCCAGGGGTGAGGCCCCGGCATAGGGAGTGATTATCATGGCGGTTTTAATGGTGAAGTCAGGATATGCCAGCCGTCCCAGCTTCTGGTAGGTATAGAGCCCGGCAACGGCAACACATGCGGACAAAAGGATACTGATGATCCTGGTTTTCAGGACAGATTGCGCGAAATTCATCTCAGGTTAATTTTCCCTTTACGGTTATGGAAGATCAAATTGAACAACTTCACCCTGGCGGATAAAGGCTGCCCCCTGGTCCACCACCAGGTCATCCCCTGAAAGCCCGGTCAATACACTGACCTCATTGCCCGAGGAGAGATCTTCAAAGGTAACGGCCTGGCGTACAGCCTTACCCGTGGACGGATCCACACGGAAGACGTGGGCGGAGTTGCCCGCCACCCCCATAAGGCTCTGGAGGGGAATGGCCAGAGGCCGGGATGCCGCCCTTGGGGAAGAGATCCGGATTTCAGCCGTCATTCCCGGGAACAGGAGATCCCCCGGTGCAGGTGTAATGGAAAACACAAACTCATAGGTGCCTGTGGCCTGGTCCGCGCGGCTTGAGTATTCACTTAAAACAGCGGGGTATTGACGGTTCCCTGTGGTTAAAAACAGGGCTGTGTAACGATCTTCGGCCGGAGAGGGCGCAGAGGTTTTCCCGCCTTCCGGGGCCAGCACCCGGCGGACATGGTTCTCCGGCACATCAACCGGGATTTCCAGCCTGGAAATATCATCCAGCATCATCACCGGCTCCCCCTTGCCCACCATCTCATGGGCATCGGGGATCCGTTTGGTCACCACCCCGTCAAAGGGGGCGAAAAGCTTTGTATCCCCCAGCTGGTCCTTTGCAATGGCCAGCCTGACGGTCAACTCCTCTATACTGGCCCGGGCAGTCATGATATCCTCTTTCCTGGCCCCTTTTTTGTCCCTGGCCAGCTGTTCTTCCAGGGAGGCAACACTGGCGCCAAGGCTTTGTACATTGGTTTTGGCCCGGTCATAGGCCTGCTCGGATACAGCCTGGTTCTTATATAGAATCTCATGGCGTTCCAGTTCTTTTTTGGCCAGGTCCAGGTCTGCCACGGCTGCGGCAAGGGAGGACTCCACGATGCGGATGTCTTCGGGCCGGGCGCCGGTCTTCATTTTCAAGAGATTGGCCCGGGCAGACTTTAACTGGCTCTCCACCACCCTGACCTGGCGCAGATAATCCCTGTCATCCATTTCAAGCAGCAGATCCCCCTTTTTAACCCGGTCCCCGGGATTGGCGTGAACTTTTTCCAGGGGGCCGTCCACCCTGAAAAACAGGGTGGCCTGGGTGGCGGCCCTGGCACGTCCGGGCAGCACAATTGCACTCCCGTTTTCAATGGGCCTCGGCCGGACCACGCCAACGGTTTTGGCCTCTTCTTTTATCCCGGGCGCCTCTCCCCCGGCAGGAGATCCTGTGGAGGCAGATACAAAATGCCTGTCGATCAGTCCGGTCTGCCATACCAGGCCCACAGCCAGGAAAAATACCATGCCTGTTCCTGCCAGGCCCCAGATGTTTTTTGTCTTCATTGGTGCGCGTCCTTTTGTTTGTTAAACCAGTTTAAGGCTCCGGGGGTGCCGTGCCCGGCCAAAAATGTGTTCAATACCAGCCATGGGGCCTGCTTCGGTGCGATATCCCCGCTCTCCACCTTTGTCCAGGCCGCAAAAATCAGGGTGTCCATGGTGGCCACAAGCCAGGTCAGGGGCAGGTCAGGGTTCAGGTCCCCTTCTGCCTTGAGATCCAGGCAGAGCTGCCGGGTCTGTTCCATGCAGCGCTGGTAACTGGCCATGACCCTCGGATCTTCCTCTTTTACCGGATAGATAAAATAGGCTGAAACATTCAAGCTTGCCCCCAGGGGGATAAGCTGTGTCACGATCCTGACCAGTTTTTCCCGCGCCGGCAGGTCTGAATGGAACACCGGGCTGACCACCGCTTCAAGCTTCTCTCCCGCGCTGATTTTTATGGCCACAAGCAGTTCCGCCCTGGATTTGAAATGACGGAACAGGGTGGCCCGGCCGATCCCGGCAGATTTGGCAATCTCATCCATGCCGGTATTGGCATTCTGTGCAATACAGGCGATGGCCCGGGTGATAATCCGTTCCCTGGTGGCATGATTCATGGGATGGTATCCTTCTATTTTATAGAAATAAGTCTCAAATGAGACTTTAAAGTATCATTTGAGATATAAAAATATGCTTTTTTCATCGTCTGTCAACCTTAAATTGTTTATTTCAAATTTAACCGGGTTAAACAGAAATCAATTCTGCCGGTTATTTTATCCCCAATTAATCTGGTTAAATAAGATCAATTTTCCTGGTTATTTTGTCCCAAATTAACCTAACCGCAAAAATATACAATACGGTTTTACATTAATTTACTAATTACAACAGGATACAAACACTTTAGCTTAGGAGAAGCCATGCAGACTTATGA
>JAKSAX010000385.1 GCA_022361395.1 Desulfobacterales bacterium
GAGGGTTTACACTCTAACTGAGCTTTTATAAAGTTTTACTCTTGATAAGAAATGTTTGTGGACATTTCCAGCTTGGAACGTAGTTTCGATTGTAGCAAGGATATTATCCAAATCAACACCAGATGCGACATCATCGAGATCAAACCTGGCCCCTTTTACTCCCTCTATCCAGCGTCTTTTTTTGTGAGTGGAAATAGTCAAGCTTTCAGGCAAGATAATATTTGTTGAAGAGAGGGCCACTGAACGTTCAATCAGGTTTTCAAGCTCTCTAACATTGCCTGGAAAGGAATATTTGGTCAGAAAATCTATTGCATAGGAAGAAAATTTGGTAATATCTTTATCTAATTTTTGAGAGTATTTTTCAGCAAAATGAGTTGAAAGGAGTTCTATATCCCCTTTTCTATCTCTTAGGGGAGGTACTTTTATAGGAATGACATTAAGGCGGAAAAAAAGATCCTCCCTGAAATTGCCGTCAATAACTTCTTGTTCTAATTTTTTATTTGTAGCTGAGATAATTCTGACATCTACTTCAATCTCTTTGGTGCCGCCTACGGGCTTAAACCTTGTCTCTTGTACGGCCCTGAGCAACTTGACTTGTAGAAAGGTCGATAACTCTCCGATCTCATCCAGAAATATGGTGCCGTTATTTGCTGCTTCGAACAGGCCCTCCTTGTCAGAAACAGCCCCGGTGAAAGACCCTTTTACATGGCCGAAAAATTCACTCTCCATTAGGGTGTCAGGAATGCCGCCACAGTTTACAACCACAAAAGGTTGGTCACGGCGATCTGAGTTATCATGAATTGCTCTGGCAATCAGCTCTTTACCAGTACCGCTTTCTCCGCTGATCAGGACGTTGGTTTTGGTAGGGCCGATCTGCCGGATTCTCTGGTAGATGGATTGCATGCCGGGACTGTCGCCGATAATCGAGTCGAAGTGAACATGATCTTTAAGTTCAGTAGATCTTCTTTCTTTTTCATGTTCAAGTGTCTTAAGCTCAAGAGCTTTAGCTATGGTATCCCTGAGTTCACTGTTGTCAAAGGGTTTTGGGACAAAATCATAGGCGCCTTCGTTCATGGCTTCCACTGCAATTTCCGTGGTGGAATAGGCGGAAATCATGATGACCACAGTTTCGTTGTGCTCTTTTTTCACTGCCCGCAGTACGTCAAGACCCGTAATATCACCGAGACGGATATCTGTCAGTACCAGATCATAGCTCTTTTTTTTTATCTGTTTCAGGGCCTGCTTGCCGTTTTTGGCAAGTGACACAGCATAGCCTTCCTTGGACAGCAGCATTTCAAGGAATTCACGCATGCTGAGTTCATCGTCCACCACCAAAATGCTGTGTTTACCCGTCATGTTCTCTTTGTCCGTTATTGCTTTGAGTATACGATCCTGCCGTCCACTATTGTTAATACGGCCTCCCCTTTGACCTGCCAGTCTTTAAACGGGGTGTTCCTGCTCTTTGAGATAAAGGTATCAGGATTTACCTTATATTCGGAGTCAAGGTCAATTAAGCTGAGATCCGCAGGGTTGCCAGGGCAAATATCATTGTTATACCCCATCAGTTCAGCCGGGGTTTTGGCCATTTTTTCAATGAGCCGGGAAAGAGACAAATGCCCTTGCTCAACCAGTCTCAAAGATAGCGGCAATGCGGTTTCAAGCCCCAGGATCCCAAAGGCAGCCCGGTCAAATTCAACATCCTTTTCATCCGTATGATGCGGGGCATGGTCTGTGGCAATCATGTCAATGGTACCGTCTTTCAGACCTGCGATAACGGCAAGTCGGTCAGTCTCGGATCTCAGGGGGGGATTCATCTTAAAATGGGTATCATAGGGGGGGATGTCATTGTCCGTCAGGGAAAAATAATGGGGAGCGGTTTCACAGGTGACTGGTGCCCCTCTCCTTTTGGCCTGGCGTATCGCCTCAATGGATTCATCTGTGCTTATATGGCAGAAATGCACCCTTGCACCGGTTAGTTCGGCAAGGGCAATATCCCGGGTAACCATTACAGACTCTGCTGCATTGGGAATGCCTTTGATACCGAGCTCTGTGGCCCTTGGCCCCTCGTTCATGGACCCGCCGTTAACAAGATCTTTATCTTCGGCATGAACAAATACCGGTATGTCCATACTCTTGCAGTACTCCAGGGCACGGCGCATGAGCTGGGAGCTGGAAACCGGCAGGCCGTCATCGGTGACCGCTCTGATACCGGCCTGTTTCATATCGTGAATTTCAGCAAGAGAGGTGCCTGAAGATCCTCTTGAAATTGCCCCTGCGGGGTAAACCTTTGCACTTTTAGCCTTTTTTCCCTGGCTGATAATAAACGAGGTAACCTGGGCATTGTCATTCACAGGATCGGTGTTTGGCATTGAGCAGACCGCAGTGAATCCGCCTTTGGCTGCCGCCTTTAATCCGGATTCAATGGTTTCCTTGTACTCCTGGCCCGGTTCACGCAGGTGAACATGCACGTCAACCAGGCCGGGGACGGCGATCACCCCCTGGGCCTCAACAACCTGAATATCGTCTGTATCGGCGAGTTCTCCGGGGTCTAGGATCTTTTCAAATTTCCCGTCCCGGATCAGGATATCTTTATGGTCTTCCAGGTTACCCGGATCAACGACCTTTGCCCCTTTAATCAGTATCTGCATGTCTGCTGCCTCCTGCAACTAAATAAAAAAGCGCCATGCGTAATGCCACGCCGTTTGTTACCTGGTCAAGTATAACCGAACTGCCGGAATCTGCAATCTCAGTTGAAATTTCAACTCCACGGTTCATGGGTCCCGGGTGCATGACCATGGCATCTTTCTTGGCCAGATTAAGCCTTGCCCGGTTCAATCCGTAAAGTCCTGCGTATTCACGTTCACTGGGGAACAGAAGATTGCCCTGGCGTTCCTTTTGAATCCTGAGCATCATGATAACATCGGCCTCCTCGACACAGGTCTCCATATCAGGGGCAACTGTGCATCCAAGTTGTTCAATTCCCATTGGAATCATGGTTTCAGGCGCACATACCTTCACCTTTGCTCCCATTCTGGATAAGCCGATAATATCTGATCTGGCCACCCTTGAATGTGAAATATCACCGACAATTGAAATATTAAGCCCGGCCAACTCTCCCTTTTCCTCACGTATTGTCATCATATCGAGCAACGCCTGGGACGGATGGGCATGAGTGCCGTCTCCGGCGTTGATAACCGAACACCCCACCCGCTTTGCAACCTGGTATGCCCCGCCAGAAGAGGTATGACGCATGACAATGACATCGGGTTTCATTGCTTCAAGATTCCTGGCCGTGTCAATGAGGGTTTCCCCTTTCACGATACTGGATGAGCTTTTGGCAATGGATACCGTGTCTGCAGAGAGCCGCTTGGCAGCAAGTTCAAATGAAAGCTTGGTTCTTGTGGAGGGCTCCTGAAAGAAGAGTACGATTGTCTTCCCCCTCAGTGTTGGCACCTTTTTCACGGGACGTTCTGAAATTTCCTTCATGCCCTGGGCCGTATCCAGAATCATGGAGATCTCATCCTTGCTCAGAGACTGGATGTCAAGAATATCTTTTTTGTCAAACCGCATAGCGTAAGATCCTTAAAATAGAAGATTGCCGATCCGGTTCCACCGGACACCAAAACTATCCTTGTTCCATGACCAGTAGATAACAAATGCCTCTCCCTTTACTTCCGTCAGGTCAACAAATCCCCAAAAGCGGCTGTCATGGCTGTTATCCCTGTTATCTCCCATTACAAACAACTTATTGGGCGGAACGCTTATTTTTTTCAGATTGTCCCGTGTCGTGAACCGGCCCGAAATTATCCTCTCATCTTTAAATACGGCCCATGGCTGTTCAGTTACCTGTTTATCATTTACAAATAATTTTTTGTCTATGATTTCAATGGTGTCTCCACCCACAGCCATTACCCGTTTGATATAATCCTTGGACGGATCCTCGGGATATTTGAAAACTACAATATCCCCGCGTTCGGGATTTTTACCGGGTATCAGGGTTTTGCCGTCGGTAAAGGGGATCTTGACCCCGTAGATGAACTTGTTGACCAGAATCTGGTCACCGATCTGCAGGGTTTCCAGCATGGATCCGGACGGAATTTTAAAGGCTTGGACAATAAAGGTGCGGATGAACATGGCAATCACTATTGCAATTAGAATCGCCTCAATGTTCTCCCGCCAGGCATTTTTCTTTTTGGTAGTCATTTATTTGAATTCATTTAAGTTTAGGTTAACAGAACAGATGCTGGGGCTCTCCTATGAAAAAACGGCCGCGCTGGATATCAGTTTTCAGTATATCTGCAATTTTTCTGGCTTTGACCATACTCGACAGGGGAACTGTAGGCACTGTCTTTCCCTTTACCATGATGGAACCGCTTTTCAGTTCCGCATAACTGATCTGTCCGTAAGATTTGGAAATTGCCTGGGGATAGTCATATCCATAGTCAACGATCTGGGTAAAAAGGTCTTTATCTGAAACTGATGTATACTTCAGAATTTCTTCATTCAAAATGGGAATGGGGATTCCCAGGCCCACAGACAGTGAAACCCCGTACCCTCGGATGCTTTGTCCCACCAGCCACTCTGAAGACATCTCCTTCAGGTCCCCGTTTACGGCGATGGTGCCTGCAGGTGTCACAGGTACTCCGTTCAATCCCCGCTCAACCTCGGATTTGTGCTGGGTGCCGGTCCAGGTGACATATCCCTGGGCGCCGCCAAGGAAGATACGGGTTCCCACGCCGATGGTCTTAAGGTATGGATCGTTAAACAAGGGGCTCAACTCTCCTGAGGTGGAATAATTGGCATTGGCCATGTTGGCCTTAAGGGTTCCCATATAGGTGTACTTGACCCGGTCTGCCCGGTTAATGGCGCAATTATAATTCTGATAGGCATTTCTCGGGTTGCAAAGCATGGCATTGGGCAGATCCTTAAGTGTGACTGTCTTTTCAATTTTAAGATTTGGATAGCAGTCTGTTCCGTAACTTTCTGCCCTGACATGGACTTCCCTGCCCGCCACAAGATCCTGAATCACATGGGCGCCGCCGTAGTTGAACTCACCGGGATGATATTTGTTCAATGGATCATCATCACAGGTTTGAGTGGCGCCGAGATAGCAGTCAACAGCAGCAACGCCCGAGTAGGCCGGGACATTGTTGAACCAGGTCTTGGTAGTTCTGACCAGGGGGGAAGACTGTCCGATATTGATAAAAGCGCCTGAAGAACACATGGGAGCAAAGGTTCCTGTGGTCACGACATCTACTTTTTTAGCCGCCTCAACCACCCCCTCTTTTTCCGCAATATCAATGATCTCTTCAGCAGTGACCACCACTGCTTCGCCCCTGGCAATTTTATCGTTGATTTCCCGATAGGTTTTATTTACCTGATAGTCATTCATTCGCTCGTATCCTGTAATTCTCCCGCTGTTTTTCCGAATTATTTTATATCTTTTTTAACAGCGTCTATTTTTGAGGTAATGTTATTTTTAATCCAATTGGGATCCCACCATTCCACCGGGTTCACAAAGGTATTATGTACAATAATGGACAGGTGAAGATGATCTCCCCCGGCAAGTCCGCTCAACCCGGTGTTCCCGATGATATCACCCTTTGACACCTCATCCCCGTTTTTTACCAGTATATCACTGAGGTGTGAGTAGAGACTGGCAAGGCCGAACCCGTGGTCGATGATAACCGTATTACCGAATATCCCCTCATCCGAGGCCATGATCACGCGCCCCTTGTTGGCAGCGCCTACCGGTGCATTTGACGTGGAAGCCAGATCAACACCCAGGTGAACAGCCCGGTCTATTTCCTTTCCCTTGTATTTGTATATTCGCCGGTCTGCAAATTTAGCACGGTTGGCTGCACCGGCAAGGCGTCCGAACCTGCCCTGCCACATCATCTTCCCAACCGTGTCGGAAGGAACGGCCAATACAGTCTCAACGTTCTGTTTCCGGAGGGTTTCATTTACGTATAAAAACTTCTCCAGAAGCGGGTTTTTGGCACCGGCGAACGCGTTCTCCTTGTCCCCAAGATCAATATCCGGCATCTTCCGTTCCAGGAA
>JAKSAX010000476.1 GCA_022361395.1 Desulfobacterales bacterium
TCCAGTTCGTCATGGGGAATGCTCCGGACAAAGGGCGGGGCATCGGACCGCATGTGATAGGGCACCACCCGTGCTGCCACCCGTTTTTTCCGGATCTCTATTTCAAGCCTGTCTCCGTCCCTGATCCCGGTGTCTAACAGTCCCAGGGCCAATGCCCTCCGCTTGGGCTCCTCTTTGAACGCTCCCAGGAGTCCCTGGCCTTCACCGGTCAGATAGGGAACCATGGTGCCTGACGTTATATGGCCCACGTGGCGGTCATTGACAAATATCTTATATCCTTCCCTGGCAATACCCTTGCCTGTGACCGCGATCGGCATGACAATCCTTGGGAGAGCCGGATCGGGTGATTCCTGTTTGCCTTCCATAGCCGCGGAAAAGGCTTTGAATTGCCTGTAAAGGGCCTGTTTCCCGATAAAGTCGCCCTTTAAAGGGGAAAATGAGACGGCAAACTTAGACAATCTGGAGGCGAACAGGGGAATTTCCCTGCCGTCGGCATCATTGCCCAGTTCATGACCGTAAAGGGGGAGGCCCGCCTCCAGGCGGAGGGTGTCTCTTGCCCCGAGGCCGATGGGGGTAACCCCTGCATCCACAAGGGTCTCCCAGAGGTGGCAGGCGTGGGCATTGTCCACAAATAATTCAAATCCCAAGGGTTCACCCGTATAGCCGGTCCGGGCCAGGTCCACCTGTGCACTGCCGATCTTAACTGAGGATAAGTTGTTGCGGGCCGGTTCGGGAAGGGAACCCCGGGTGATCAGCGGCTGTAAAAAGGATTTCGCCTTTGGGCCCTGGAGGGAAATCATGGCCTTGTCAAAGGTTTTATCCGTCATTTCAACACCGGGGAATTTTTCAAGGTTGGCCTTGAAATGGGCCACATCCTTTTCACGGTTGGATGCATTGACCACAAGCAGGAACTCTTCGGCTGTAAACCGGTATAAATAAGCGTCGTCAATGGCCCCGCCGGCTTCATTCTGGATCAGGGTGTACTGGCTTTCTCCCACTGAAAGTGCTGCTGCATTGTTGGTCAGCACATGCTGGAGGAAGTCAAGGGCACGGTCCCCCCTGAAGTAGAGCCTGCCCATGTGGGATACGTCAAAAAGCCCTGCGGATGTTCTTGTGGCCAGATGCTCTTTTATAATACCGTCCGGGTATTGGATAGGCATCTCCCAGCCGCCGAACTCAACCAGCTGGGCATTGAGTTTTTGATGGTTTTCAAGAAAAACAGTTCGTTGTAAGTTGCTCATTTTTCCCCCCCTGAGGCTTTATATTATTAAGATGTATTGTATTAAAATTGAAATCCGGCCAATCCTACTTAAAGTGCCGGTTATTGCCTGTCCCCTCTTGACTGTGAAAACCTGTCAGCATGATCACCAAGGCGATAATGCTGCCGATGCCTGAAACCAGGCTGATGCCCCAAAGGCCGTAAGCTGTCCATATCAGGCCGCCGGCAAAGGCGCCGATGACCCTGCCGATACCGCCGATGGCATAGAAGGCGGACATGGTGGATGCCCGCAAATCCGGCACCAGTTCCGTGCTCAGGCTCATGGAGGTGACAAAGGTGAATTCAAAGCAGAAAAAGACCATGAAAAGGGCCGGTAAAACATAGTGAAGCCCCATATCCGCCGCCGGGAGGAGAAGATAGGCTGCCGCACTCAGGCCCGTGCCCATGATAACCGAGCGTTTGAGGCCGATTCGGTCTGAAAACAGGGCTGTACATCCCTCTCCGAGGATTTCCGATATGCCGATGAGGATGGTGCCGAAACCGATGGCGGCAAGTGACAGCCCATAGGATTGTTCCAGCCAGGCACCGTAAACCACGAACAGATTGTCGTTGGCCAGTGCCATGAAAAATGAAAATCCCAGGATACCCCGGACCTGCCGATTCCGGACAATGATCTTCCAGTTGGCAAGGATACCCCCGCCGGGACCGGTGGACGACTGGTTCGGACCAGCTGACATTTCCGGGGAAACTTTAGTATCTTCGGGCATGAGTTTTAAGATCAGGAAAAAGCAGACCAGGGAAATGCTGCCGATGATAAAAAAGGGTGTCTGCCAGGAGAAGCGTTCAATGACAATCCCTGCCAGGGGAATTCCGGCAAGGGTGGAACCGGCCCAGGCCATTTCAGAGATACCGATGACCTTGCCCCTGTGCTCATAGGGAACATACTCCCCGATAAAGGCCTGGAGGCTGGGGTCAAATATGGCTTTGGCAAGCCCTGAAAGGAAGAGGCAGATCATGAGCACGGAAAACAGGGGGATCAGGCCGGCTGCAAAAGTGCCCACGGTCAAAAGCCCAATTGCAAACAGCATGAGCAGTTTATACCCATACCGGTCTGCAAAGGAGGCGCCCACGGGGCCGAGAACTGCTGTGGCCTGGTTAACGGCAATCACAGAGGTTATGGCCGCAAGGTTCACATCCAGTCCCCGGGCAAAGGCCGGCGCAAAGGGGTAAACCATCCTCCGGGTGACGTTCATCAGCAGTTTGGTAAAGATGGCGGTACTGATAAATCCGTAAAAGCCTTTGGAATCCTTTGTCATGAAAAGAGCCAGCCTCAGATAACAGCCAGAATCCGGAACTTGTCAAAGATCAGCAACAGGCCGATGACAATCAGCAGCACGCCGGCACACTTGTTGAGGATGCCTATCAGCCGGGTGGCTTTTTTCATAAAGGTGAGCATGGAGTTAATGAATATGGAAATCAGGATAAAGGGCAGGGCAAGGCCTGCGGAATAAACCGCCAGCAGCCAGACGCCCTGAAGAACGGTCTCCTGGCTGCCGGCAACCACAAGGATGCTGCCCAGAAGGGGGCCGATGCAGGGGCTCCATCCCGCTCCGAATGCCATGCCGATCACAAAGGTGCCTGCCAGGTGAAAGGGCTGCTCTTTTACGTGAAACCGTTTTTCAAACTGGAAACTTTTGATATTGATGATACCCAGAAGGTGCAGGCCGAATACCAGGATAATGCCCCCGCCTATATATCTGACCACCCATGAGTACTGTGAGGCCAGCCCCCCCAAAAAAGAGGCTGATGCCCCGAACAGGATGAATATAAAGGAAAACCCCGCCACATATGCCAGGGTGGAGAGGATAACCTTGCGCCTGATTGAGCTGTTGTCCGCAGTAAGCTCATCAACAGAGAGACCGGTGATAAAAGAAAAATACGCCGGAATCAGGGGCAGTACACAGGGGGATAAAAACGAGAGCAGTCCGGCAGCAAAAGCCGCCGGAAAGGTAATGGTTTCAGTAAACAAAAGAATATTCCTTTCTGGTTTCCATTGGCCCGGAACATGCCGGGTTCGGCCATTTGGCTTTTACCACCCTAATCATTTTCATTTGGCTTTGCAAGACGCAAAAAATATTCATATTTCATGTTCCGGTAAATTCCCGGTGAAACAAAAGCATGATTTGAGATATCGTAAATTTGGCCGCTTGTTTTTGCGGTTTTCCACTTGTTTTCCGGCGGGCACCAGGTCAACGGAGCGGGCCGGGCACTGGCATGGCGCTTAAACAGCTATCATTTTTATTCAGACTATTATAAAGTAATCTCGCAAAAATGATTGCATTAACAACGATTGACCTTGGGAAACCACCCGGGCAATCCAAAACATTGGAGTGTTAAAGATGTCGAAAAAGAAAAAAGAAGTCACATTGATGGACAAGATCGTATCTCTTTCCAAACGCAGGGGATTTGTATATCCCGGATCAGAGATCTACGGGGGGCTTGCCAATTCCTGGGACTTCGGCCCCCTTGGCGTGGAATTGCTCAACAACCTGAAGGCAGCCTGGTGGAAAAAATTTGTAACTGAACGGACCGATATGGTGGGGGTTGATGCCGCCATTCTCATGAATCCCGAGACCTGGGTGGCATCCGGCCACGTGGGCAGTTTTTCAGATCCCCTCATGGATTGTAAAAAGTGTAAATCCAGGGAAAGGGCGGACAAGCTGGTGGAAGGATGGCAGTTTGACAATGAGTCCGAGGAAACCCCGGCAAACTGGGCCGCGGAAAAAACACCGCCCCAGGACATGCTGGATTTCATCAATGAGAAAAATATCACCTGTCCGCAATGCGGAAAGCTGGACTGGACCCTGCCCAAGGCCTTTAACCTGATGTTCAAAACCCAGCAGGGTGTTGTTGAAGGCGAAGGAAAAGACATCTACCTGAGGCCTGAAACCGCCCAGGGGATATTTGTGAACTTTAAAAATGTCCAGACCACCTCCCGCAAAAAGGTGCCCTTTGGAATTGCCCAGATCGGTAAAGCCTTTCGAAATGAAATCACACCGGGCAACTTTGTATTCAGGACCCGTGAGTTCGAGCAGATGGAGATCGAGTATTTCTGCAAGCCCGGTACTGACAAGGAACACCACGAATACTGGAAAAACTTTGTAATGGACTGGTACAAGGGCCTGAACGTGACACCTGAGAACTTAAGGCTCAGGGATCATGATCCTGATGAACTCTCCCATTACTCCAACGGCACTGCCGATGTGGAATACCTCTATCCGTTCGGGTGGGGTGAATTGTCCGGTATCGCGTCAAGAACCGATTTTGACCTGAAACAGCATATGGAGCACTCTTCCAAGGATCTCCAGTACTTTGACGAGGCCAACAAGGAAAAGTACATCCCCTTTGTTATTGAGCCGTCGCTGGGCGTTCAGCGTTCCGCACTGGTCTTCCTCTGCGATGCCTATGATGAGGAAGAGGTCAAGGAAGGGGATACCCGTGTGGTCCTGAGGCTTCACAACCAGCTGGCCCCCATCAAGGTGGCTGTTCTGCCCCTGTCCAAAAAACTGAGTGAAGGTGCGGAAAAGGTCTTCACCCTCCTGGTCCGGGAACTGGGCCTGAAAATTGATTTTGACGTCCAGGGCAGCATCGGTAAACGGTACCGCCGCCATGACGAGGCAGGTACACCCTATTGCGTGACCTTTGATTTTGATTCACTGGAAGATGATACCGTGACCATCAGGGAGCGGGATACTATGGACCAGCAGCGGATGAAAATCGATGAGCTGGTTGCCTATTTCAGGGAGCAGTTCAAATACTAGGCTGTTGAAATCATCGTGAAGAAATCAAAGCCGGGCCGGTAATTCCGGCCCGGCTTTTTTAACTTAGGGACCGCGTAAAAACAGCTTCACCTGGTCTATTTATAAAATCCCTTAAAACATTGGGTATTTTGCAAACAGAATGTGAACTGATTCTTATGCGATCCCTTAAGATCTGGTGTTAAAACCCATCAGAGTTTATCACCGAATCCCGCCGTCAGGATGACCAAGTCATCTCCGTCAATCGCACTTATGCGGTCCAGATTTGCCTGGCACGTATATCCCGCATCCCCCTGAACCGTGTTAAAGGCCCTGGCCAGTATGGTCAGATCCCGGCCATCCACCCGGTTGTCTTTATTGATATCTCCGGCCAGCCCGGCTGCGGTGCCGGATGCTTCAACGGAAAAATCACCTGTAGTGCTTCCCGATGCTGAGATGGCTTTGACTTTATAATAATAAGCAACGTTGAGCAGGATACAATCGGTGTCCTGGTAGCTTGTTCCGGTCGAGGTTCCCAACAGCTCAAAGCTGCCGCCGGATGCGTCCGCCCTGTAGATTTCGTAACCGGATGCGTCTGATGCGGCATCCCAGCTCAGATCCAGCCGGTCTAGTGTGCCGGGATCGGCAATGGTCAGGCCGGCAGGAATACCGATTTCCACGGGAACGGACGGGTCGCCGGATTCAACAACCTCTATGCCGGTGCCTGGTTCGGACCCTTCAAAGTAACCGTTCTCCAGTCCGATGCTGACGTCGGAGCCGCTGCCGCCGATAACGGTGAAGCAGGCATTCGCAATCCTGCCTGATCCGGAAACTTCACCGATGTCGGATACACGGGAAACACCTACAACAACTATACCGCCGGCCGGATCATCATTCAGGAGAGAGGCTTCGAAAAACGTTGCGCCGCCGTCGGCATTCAGAAAGCTGCCTTCGGTGGATGACTGGTATTCCAGGGCCGCAGGGTCATAGGAAAGGTCAAAGGCTGCAGAATAAAGGGTCTGAACGTCGGCAATATCCACCCCCACACAGAGCGTGTCTCCGATAACCGGCGCGGTATTGTCCGGGGTAAGGGTCAGTGTTGCGCTGCCCTGGAGGCTGTATATGTATGAGGAACCGGTATTTGAACCGTTGGGATCAGCCTGGTAGGCCCCGATAATGGCACGGTCTCCGGAAATCGACGCAGACCAGCCAAAGCGGTCATTTGAAACGCCATCTGTGGGAGCCAGCCGGTACTGCTGCGTCCATTCGGTATCCTGCCGTTTAAAAATATATGCAGACCCTGCACTGGACGCGACATAATAGGAGCCAATGACAGCAAGTTCCCCGTTAATTGATACTGAATGCCCGAACCAATGCTCCGGCTGCCCGGCTGTTGCGGTTAATTTGTCCTGTTGTGACCATGAGGTGCCGTCCCGTTTGAAGATATAGGCAGAGCCGGAGTTGTCATGGTTGGCATCATCTGAAAATGCACCGACAACCGCATATTCCCCGTCAATTGAGACGGCACAGCCGAAAAAATTACCTTCAGCAGGATCCGAGGCTGTCAGCTTGGCCTGTTGCGCCCATGAGGTGCCGTTCCGTTTAAAAACATAGGCAGAGCCGGATTGCGGATAGCTGTCGTCATTGTAATCCGCTCCGATGATGGCATAATCCCCGGATATAGAGACCGAAGAGCCGAACATGTCATCTGCGGCACCATCGCCTGCCGTGAGTTTGGCCTGCTGGGTCCATGAGGTCCCACTCCTGTGAAATATATAGGCTGAGCCTGACGAATTTCCTTTGGCATCATCCCGGTCCGCTCCGACAATCACATAGTCACCGCTTATGGATACCACGATACCGAAATTCATGCCGTCTGTTCCGCCGGAGGGCGTTAATTTAGCCTGCTGTGTCCATGAGACGCCGTTCCTGTGGAAAATGTAGACAGCGCCATATACCCCTTGATTCCATGCACCGACCACTGCATAGTCGCCGCTGATGGCGGCGGTCCAGCCAAAGTGAATTGAATCTGTCGGGTCGCCCGGGGCCAGTTTTGCCTGTTGAATCCATGCGGTTCCGTCCCAGTAAAAAACGTAGGCAGATCCTGACATCCATCCGTCCACATAGTCTCCGTTCGCTCCGATTATTGCATAATCCCCGTCAATCGAAACCGCCCTGCCAAAGTATTCACCTGTCCTGTCCGAGTCATCAGGCGTTATTTTAAATTCGGTTGTACCTGCCCATGCCGGTCCGGTACTGAAAAGCAGCGTTGAAAAGACAGCAATTAGAATAATGATTTTTTTAGACATGAAGAGTTCCTTTTCTTAAGAATTTTTGAAAACTTAATGGAGAGCCTTAATGGCCGGAAGAAATTCTGATCTCCGGATGCATAGAGAGGCATCCCCATTTATTTAATGACATCCATCCATGTAGATTGGAGTTCGACAGATGGAATTTTTGAGAAAATAGTTCAGGAAGGCTGTTGTTGTCAATACAAGATTGCGGAATTTACTAACTTTTGCATCTCTCCCAAAGCGAACCGGCAAAAGGGTTCAAGCCTCTCTTCAGGGGGATTCACTTGCGTTACCTTATTGGTGCGTTTAGGCTGCAGGGCAGGCCTGAGACACATTTGGCGCAAACCTCAGCATCATCCGGCATATCCGGGTGGGCGGCAAACCGTTTTCTATTGACCTGAAGACGCCGGTTGCACCGGTGACGGTCGATTCCGTCTAAAGTAACCGCTCCCACAGGGCAGCGGGTCACACAGCCAAGGCAGGTTTCTCCCCTCTTGTGCAGGCAGAGTTCTTCCGCTGTGACCAGGGGGTGGTTTCCCATGGGGGCTTCGGTGACAAGACTGCCCAGTCTGCCTGCACATCCCGCAGGTGTAATCATCTGGGCATTGATGCCGAACCGTCCCAGGCCGCAGATATGGGCCAGGTGTTTGTGGGACCACCGGGCTGTCAGGGTCCTGGAATCAAAATTATAGGTGGCCGGTGTCAGTGCCGACGCATAACCGGAATCTTTAAAAGAATCCCGTATGAACCCTGAAATATCCTGGATCAGTGTGTTGGTCAGGGATAAGGACTTTCCCCAGTCCCGGCTGGGGAACTTGCCGCCGGCATTTCCATGGGACAGCTCCCGGGTAAAGGGCAGGAAAAAGACGATCACAGTTCTGCAGGAGGCCAGGAGTTCCCGGGGCAGCATGTGGTCAGGGGAGGCGATCCCGGGCAACACCGAGAACCGGCTGTCAGCCTCTGCAGTCACCAGCAGAGGGGCTTTCCACCATCCCGGAAGGTTTTTTTCTTTTATTTGGGTTTTCAAAAAAGATGTCACGCTGTTTCTAAGACTCTGAATTTCCATTGTCACCTCGTTTAAATTTTTTAGGGACCGCGCAAAAATAACTTCACCTGGTCTGTTTATAAAAACCCTTAAAACATTGGGTATTTTGCAAACTGAATATGAACTAATTCTTACGCATTTTAATTAAAAATTGACATTTTACAAATGAATCGTAATTATTGCATCCATAAATTTTAATTATGGATGCAATATGGAACTGACACCGGATATTCTCAGGACATTTGTGGCGGCCGCCCGGACCCTTAACTTTACCAAAGCGGGCATAGAGGTGCACCGGACCCAGTCTGCCGTGAGTATTCAGATCCGCAAACTGGAAGAATCCCTGGGCTGCCCCCTGTTCCGCCGGGTCACCCGGGGGGTTGAACTCACCGATTCCGGGTTATCCCTCTTACGCTACGCCAACCGCCTTTTACAGCTTCACAATGAGGCTGTTGCCTCTGTGACGGCGCCCCAGATGAACGGCGTGGTCCGGCTGGGTGCTGCAGAGGATTATGCGGCCCTTCATCTTCCGTTAATACTGAAACGGTTTGCCGAGAGCTATCCCCTTGTTCAGGTTGAGCTTTACTGTGACCTTTCCAATAATTTACTCGACATGCTGGCAGCCGGGCAGATTGATATCTGCCTCCGCAATACAGCCACCCTGGATCCCGGAGGCACCCTTTTGGGAATGGAGCCCCTGGTATGGGTCAGCCCTGTTGATGCGTCCCCGGAAGAGTTGTCTCCGTTACCCATCGCTGTATTTCATCCCGGATGTATTTACCGGGGCTGGGCGATCCAGGCCCTGGAAAATCAAGGCAGGGATTTTCGTATCGCCTATTCCAGCCCGAGTATTTCAGGGGTATTGGCAGCTGTCAGGGCCGGACTTGCCGTATCACCCGTGGGTGCATCCACTCCCCTTGACGGCCTCCGGGTGTTATCCAAAGGCATATTGCCCGCACTGCCTTCGGCCATGGTGAGCATGCATCTGGCAGCTAAACCGGAGATCCCGGCCATACAACACCTTGCCCGGTATATTGAAGAGGCCTTTTGCGCCGTGCCCCGGTGGGCAAGGCAGAGTGCCTAAGGACCGCGTAAAAAATTAGCCCGAATATCCGGGTTGATATGGCTGACACTTGTCAACAAAAAATATCAACCCTGCCCTAAAATTTATTTGGGGTATGATTCATCAATCATTGCAAAGGCGGGATCATTGATTCGACGGATGATCA
>JAKSAX010000132.1 GCA_022361395.1 Desulfobacterales bacterium
CTGGGCAGGATCGGTTTTCACCTTTTTACCGCTGCCGCATCCGGCAAGGCCCAGGAGACAGAAAACAACCCATATCATCAGCCAGGAACGGGGTTTATTCATGAGACGATATCCTTTTTTTGATCCGTTTGCAGTTGGCGGGTCACCATCTTTTCATCGGGGATGGGGTTCAGGTCAGGCAGGGAAGCCGACGCCACGGACAGGTCGTCCAGTTTCCGGGCCGATGCCATGACACGGGTCTCCATGGCCCCCATGGTCCGGTTAAATGTGGCCGCACTCTTCTCTATATCCCTGCCCAGGCGGTTCATATGGCCGGCCATGGTGGACAGCCGGGCAAAAAGCTCCGCACCGAGATCCCTTATGATCTCGGCATTTTCATAGCCCTTCTGCTGCTGCCAGGAGTAGGCCACGGCCTTCAGCAGGGCAATCAGGGTGGTGGGTGTGGCCAGGACAACCCCCTGCTCCACCCCTTTTTCAATCAAATCCGGCTTATGGGCCAGGGCTGCTGAGAAAAAGTTTTCACCCGGGATAAAGAGCACCACAAATTCCGGGCTGGGGGTGAATGCTGCCGTGTATTTTTTGGATGAGAGCTGGGAGATATGGGCCAGGACCTGGCGGGCATGGGCCTTCATCCGGGTCTCCCTCTCCCGGTCATCCTCTGCTTCCAGCCCGTCCAGGTAAGCCATGAGGGGGACTTTGGCATCCACAACGATCTGCCGGTTTCCGGGCAGGGTCACTACCATATCCGGCCGCAGGGCGCCCTTACCACTGCCCGACGTCATCTGTTCACGGAAGTCGCAATGATCAATCATCCCGGACAGTTCAGCCGCTTTTTTAAGGGTGATCTCCCCCCACCGGCCCCGGACATGGGGCACCCGCAGGGCCTTGACCAGGTTGCCTGTTTCTGTGTGAAGCTGGTGCTGGGTCCGGGCCATGTCCGCCAGGTGCCTGCTGATGGAACCGTATGCATGCTCCCGCTCCTTTTCCATGACCCCCAGTCGCTGTTCGTACTTGTCCAGGACCTTGTGAACCGGGTCCACGGCCTGGCGGATCTCGTCGCCTTTGGCCCTGAAGTCGTGGCGGGCTTCCCTTACATATCCCTTGAAATGGGACTGGGCAAGGTCCATGAACTTTACGGAATTCTCATAAAGGGCCTGGTTGGACATATCTTTGAGACGGCCTGAAAAAAACAGGACACCGGTTCTTGCCAGGATAAGGCAAACCAGCACGCCAAGGATAAACCCCGCCCCTAAAAAACCAAGCTGTTCCATGGAAACCAGGGTGTCTGCCAGGGAGGTCATGCTTGTCTGTCCGCGGTGTAGGTGCCGCTTTTCCCCCCGGATTTGGTGGCCAGATGAATATCGGATATCTCCATGGCCTTGTCATAGGCCTTGCACATGTCATAGATGGTCAGGGCAGCCACGGACACGGCTGCCAGGGCTTCCATCTCCACCCCGGTTTTTTCGGTCAGCGACACCTCGGCCTCGATGTGGATGCAGTTTTTCTCCCGCTCCGGTGTAAAATCCACCCGGGCATGGGTGATGTTGATGGGGTGGCACATGGGGATCAGGTCCCAGGTCTTTTTGGCAGCCATAATCCCGGCGATCCTGGCGGTTTCAAGGACATTTCCCTTTTTCACCTTTTCATCCAGGATCTTATCCAGGGTGGAGGGATCCATGGTGATGCGGCCCCTGGCCACGGCAATCCTTTTGGTAGGTGTTTTATCCCCCACATCCACCATCCTGACCCTGCCCTGATCATCCAGGTGGGTGAACTCTTTCATTGCAACTCCTCCATGCCTGGGATCAGACAAAAAACTGGGTTTTGGATGTGGCTTCGGACTTGATGCGGTTCAGGGTGCGGCCCAGGGTATCAATGACGTTCTCGCGGATATCCCCGGCCACGGCCAGGAACATGACGTCATCCCCGACCATCAGGGGTTTGTCCGCATTAATGTGAACCAGGACCTCTACGATACCGGGGGTTGCCCTGGCCTCGGCCAGGATCTCGTCAAGCCGTTCCCGGTCTACCTTGACCTCAAGCCCTGTCACCTCCTGTCCCTCCCTGGAAAAGGACCGGACAATGCCGTTATGGTAGAGCACCATACCGGCATTTCCGATTTCCGGGTGCTGTTTCATCTGATTGATTATTGCTGGTAAATCCATAGTTTCTCCTTGATTTGCTCCGGGATCGCTTCAAAATAACTTTCGCTGATTTTGAAGCCACACCTTATTTCTTTCCTGACTCCCCTGCCATTTTCCTGGCTGTTTCCAGGTCTTCGGGGGTATTTACATTAAATTTAAACTGCATCTTGGGGTCGAGTTTCTCCAGGATATCCGGCGGGATTTCTCTTACCCGCCTGGGTTTGAATATCTTTTTGATCATAAAGCAGTTTTCTTCCAGGTTTTTCTCCATCCGGGGCAGGCAGTTCTTATGGTAAAGGGCAAACAGGGGCTCAAGCCCCTCACGGGTTCTGGGAATGATGATCTCCTTGCCCTTTGTCCTGTGGGCCCACAGGTGCCTGATAACCGCCTCGCTGACAAAGGGCACGTCACATGCCGTGGCATAGATCCACGGAAAAGAGGCGTAGAACAACCCGGAGTGAAGCCCTGCCAAGGCACAGCGGGTCGGGCTGATATCCGTCACCACCATGGCATCGATTCCTGTGAAGTCTTCCGGGTCATTCACCACCAGGATCACCTCTTTGAAGAGGCCTGTAAACAGGGTGTGAATCTGTTCCAGGATACTTTTGCCCCCCACCTGGCGGAAGGTCTTTTTCTTTCCGGGAAGCCGGCTGTTGGTGCCGCCGGCCAGGATCACCCCGGTGCAGTCAAATTTTGTCAAATTACGGCTCTTTCGAAGTCTTAAATATTCAAACCCTATTCTCCCCTGTTGATTATAGGAACTTGAACTTAAAATCAAGGTGTTGCCGTGTTTTAAAAAAGATGATAGGTAATTTTTTTGGCCACAGCAAATCATAAAAAAGGCATATTATGAAAAAGAAAAAAAATATCCTGAACTACCAGGATTTCAAACGGATCATCACCCGGATCGCCTACGAAATAATTGAAAAACATAAGGGAATAGCCAACCTCGCCCTTGTGGGGATCCAGACCCGGGGGGATTTTCTTGCCAAACGGCTGGCCGACCAGATAAGGGATATCGAGGGTACAAAGCTGCCGGTCGGCAGCATGGATATAAACATGTACCGGGACGACTGGACCAAGATCAGCCACCAGCCCACGGTACGCCCGTCCAACATTCCCTTTTCCGTAGATGAGAAAAACATCATCCTGGTGGATGACGTCCTCTATACCGGCAGGACCATCCGGGCGGCCATGGACGCCCTGATGGATTTCGGGCGGCCCGCCCGCATCGAACTTGCCATCCTCGTGGACCGGGGTCACAGGGAACTGCCCATCCAGGCGGATTACAAAGGCGTATCCACGGATACCGATCCCGCGGATATGATCCACGTCCACGTCAGGGAACATGACAAAGAAGACTCTGTATATAAGGAACTTTCGTAATGGGAACCCTTCTCCATAAAAAGTCCGCTCCAAAAGAGCTGAAAATTGCCGTGCTCTCCGTTTCCACAACAAGAAAACTGGAAGAGGACAAAAGCGGGGCATGGATTAAGAAGCAGGCAAAAAAAGAAGGTCATGAGGTGGTGCTTCACCAGGTGGTCACCGATGACATCACCGCCATCACCGACCTGATCACCCATGTCACGGACCGGGTCTGCCCGGATGCCGTGATCATGACAGGCGGCACCGGTATCAGTCCCAAGGATGTCACCATCGAATCGGTCCGTCCCCTGTTTGACAAGGAGCTGACCGCCTTCGGCCCCATATTTGCCCAGCTCAGTTTCGAAGAGATCGACTCTGCCGCCATTTTATCCAGGGCCACTGCCGGGATCATCAAAGGCATTATCGTATTCTGCATGCCCGGCAGCATCAAGGCCTGCAAGCTGGCCTGCAACAACCTGATATTTCCGGAACTCGGCCACCTCCTGAAACACGTAAAAGAATAGGATTCAACTATGACTACCGAACTAGACACCTTTGTTGCGGATTGGAAAGACAATGACACAAAAACACGCCAGGCTTTTACGGAGCTGGTGGACCACCTGAACAGCCTCCCTGACACCACCCTGGACTTTTCCGCCCGGCCCGGCGTCAGCTACTCCCTGAGGCCCCGCCATGCGGCCCAGGACAAACGCCCCCTGTTTGCCATGGTGGACGTGATTGACGATGATCCCGAAGAGCGCTGGCTCTCCGTCTGTTTTTACGGGGAAATGGTCACCGATCCGGATGAGGCAGGGGACCTGGTTCCCGAAGGCCTGCTCGGGGAGGATGGGTACTGCTTTGATCTTTACGAGTATGATGCCGGAGAGATGGCCTACCTTAAGGAACGCCTGACCCAGGCCCACGGCAACGCACCGGAATAGGCCGGAGAAAGGGAAATACCCCCTGGTGCCGGGGCTTTGGGCATCAGGGGTCAGAGTTTTGAAATAATCCGGCCCGTGTTCTGTTCCACCTGAACGGCCCGGTCGTCGTAGAGCCGCTCCATGTAATAATCTTTGACGTTGGTGATCTCAAGGCCGGTGAGCCCGTTTCTGTCCAGCCATTTTTCAATCTTCGGAATCTGGCCGGGATCCCCTGCCCGGGCTGTGAAGATCTTCACCCTGACCCCGTTGTCCACCATACGCCGGACATAGGAGAGCATTGCAGGCACGGGCGGGCCGATCCGGTCCAGGGTTGACCGGCTGTCCCAGACCGCCAGGGTGCCGTCAAGATCCACCCCCACCCAGGGACCTGATTCGGCTTTGGCATCCGGAGCGTTATTACTTTCTGCTTTATCCGGCCCGGAACCTGAGAATACTCTTTTAATGAAATCAACCATAAAACTCCGGGTATTTTACACTGAAAACCGGATATTCAGGATGTCGCCGTCCTGAACCACGTACTCCTTGCCTTCCACATAGAACTTGCCGTTTTTCTTCAGCTCAGCCTCTGATCCCAGTTCAATGAGTTCGTCATAGGTAAAGACCTCGGCCCTGATAAACCCCCGCTCCAGATCGGAGTGGATCACCCCGGCTGCTGCGGGTGCCTTGGCATCTTTGCGGACCAGCCACTGGCGGACTTCGTCCTTGCCCACGGTGAAAAAGGAGATCAGGTTCAGGGATTTCAGGCAGAGGCCGGTAAGGGTCTCCAGGGCTGTTGCCGTTATCCCGAGATCCTCCAGAAACTCCTCCTTTTCCTCCTGGGAATCCAGCAGGGCGATTTCCGCTTCCACCTTGGCCGACACCAGCATGGCCTCGATTTTCAGCTTGTCGCAGCTCTCCCTGAAGCCGTTGAGAAGACCGGTGTTGCCCAGGTCATCCTCGGACACATTCACGGCAATGACCATTTTTTTCCGGGTGATAAAGGGATAGGAACGGATCATCTTTTCCTCGTCCCCGGTCAGTTCCAGCAGGCGCAGGGGCTGCTCTTCTTCCAGGTGGGCCAGCATTTTCTTCATCAGGGCCAGCTCTTTTTTCTGATCCTCATCCTTGATCTTCTTGATCATGGCCTCCAGCCGCTCCACCCTTTTTTCCACAAAGATCTGATCGTGCATCACCAGTTCGGAATTGACCATGTCAAAATCCCTTACCCCGTCCACAGAGCCCTCGGCATGGTAGATGGCGTCATCCTCAAAGGCGCGGACCACATGGCAGATGGCATCCATATCCGCAATATCCTTAAATATATCCCCCTTGGAAATGGTCTCCGCTTCCATTTTCGGCAGCAGCACCAGGTCGATGCGGGCCTTGACCTCTTTGTTCGGCCCGTACATGTCCACCAGGGTGTTGAACCTGGAATCCAGGATATCAGCCGTGCCCGGAACAGGCTTGAATGCCTTTGCAGGATCCGTAATCTCGTTGCCCGTCAAAATCTGAAATAACGTCTTTTTGCCTGTCTGGGGAAGACCAATGATGCCAACCTTCATAATGAATATCCTAACTGTACTTTTATATTTGCAATTTTAATTTTTAAATTTACTTCACAAGGGAATTAATATATCAAAAATACGTGTAATAAAACAGTGGAAACATTGGAACGAGGAGACCCTTTTTGAACGACAACGACTATCACCCGCCCCTGATGTTCGGCAACGGTCACATCCAGACCATTTACCCCATCGTCTTCCGGAAAGTCAACGATGTCAGCTACACCCGGGAGCGCATCACCACACCGGACCGGGACTTTCTGGACCTGGACTGGTCAAGGATCCACAGCAAACGCCTGGCTGTCATCTCCCACGGGCTTGAGGGCAATACCACCCGTGCATACGTAAAGGGCATGGTCAGGGCCGTGAATCTTGCCGGCTGGGATGCCCTGGCCTGGAACTACAGGGGCTGCAGCGGCGAGCCCAACAAAAAACTGCGTTCCTACCACAACGGGGCCACAGATGACCTCGGCTTGGTCATCGATCATGCCGCATCAAGTGGCGACTATGCCGAAATCGCCCTGATCGGTTTCAGCCTGGGCGGCAACCTCACCCTGGTCCATCTTGGGCGGGACCGGGTGAACCCCAAAGTATCCAAAGCCGTCACCTTTTCCGTTCCCTGCGACCTTGAGGCCAGTGCAGAAGCCCTGACCAAAACGTCCAACACCCTTTACATGAAACGTTTCCTGGTGATGCTCCACCAGAAGATCAGGGATAAGATGAAACTCATGCCCGGTGCACTGGATGATACCGGATATTCGGCCATAAAGAACTTTAAGGAATTTGACGACAGGTACACCGCTCCCATCCACGGGTTTGACAGTGCCGAGGATTATTGGCGCAAGTGCGCCAGCCGCCAGTTCATTCCTGAAATAAAAATCCCGACCCTGATCATCAATGCAATCAACGACCCCTTCCTGCCCAAGGAGTGTTTTCCCGTGGCCGAGGCAGGGTACAATAAAAACGTAACCCTGGAAATGCCTAAATCAGGGGGACATGTGGGATTTATTTCATTTAACAAAGAAAAGATTTACTGGTCGGAACACCAGGTCACCTGCTTTTTAAACGACCATTGTTAATTCAGCCATCTTTTTGCCGGGTTTGATCCGGCTGGTCCTGCCGTCCAGTTCCAGGTAGGAAGCGGCGCAGACAGGGTCATGGGGATAGATCATAAGGGCCCCGGCCTCAAGGGCCTTTTCCAGGAGTTGCTTTTTTTCGTCGATCAATCCTTCCGGAAACCTGTCATATCCCATGGTAATGGGCAGGTTGACCCAGGGGCTGGCCGGAATCAAATCACCGGTGAACACCAGGGTGGCGTCCTTGGCCCGGATCCAGGAGACCAGCATGCCCGGGGTATGGCCGTTGCTTTCCGTAAACTCTATATTTGCCCCGTCAAGGTCAAGCCTGTCACCGTCCCGCACCAGGTCCAGGCGACCGCTTCTCTCCAGAAGACCGGCAAGCCCGGGAATAAAAGAGGCCCGGTCCCTGAAGTGGGGCTCGGCAGACCGTTTAAAATTCTCCCTGCCAATAATAAACCGGGCATTGGGAAACAAAAGCTCCGGATGTTCCCTGCCCTCTTCCCACTCCGCCAGCAGGCCGCCGGCATGATCAAAGTGGAGATGGGACAGCACCACATGGGTGATATCTTCGTGCCCGAGCCCATGGTTTTCCAGGGATGCCAGGAGCATATGCCCCTCATCCCTGATCTGGAACCGCTGTTTCATCTCGGGGGAAAGATAGGCCCCGGCACCGGTCTCAAAAAGCACCCTGGACTCAGGCGTTTTCACCAGCAGGCACTGGGAGGCAATATCAATCATATTCCGGTCGTCAGCCGGCATCCAGCCGCCCCACAACGCCTTTGGGGCATTGCCGAACATACTGCCCCCGTCCAGCTTCATCCCGTTTCCCTTAAGCACGGCAATTTCTATTTCAGGCACAATGATTTTCCTTGGGACTACAGCAGGTTTACGGAAGTTTAATCTGACGTTTTTCCGGATTGGAATGTTGACGGTACAGAATTGCCACATGGCCGATCATCCCGGCCAGGTGGGCATGGCTCTGTTTTGCGATCTCCTCAACCAGAGCGGTTTTAACCTCTTTTTCCTTATGATCCACAAACTTGATCTTTATCAGCTCCGCCGCATCCAGGGCCGCATCAACCTCATCCATCAGCGCCCCTGTCACCCCCTTCTGCCCCACAAAGGCAGACGGGTTCAGCTTATGGGCAAGCCCTCTCAAGCATTTTCTCTGTGATCCTTTTAACGCTGTCACTCGGTTTTCCTTCATATATCAATTTAAATTCCGGCATCTTATCACAGATTGCGTTCAATGAACAGAACATAGGAAGTGCATCAAGACCTGTTTAT
The DNA here is from genome assembly GCA_022361395.1 of Desulfobacterales bacterium. Lineage (GTDB taxonomy): Bacteria > Desulfobacterota > Desulfobacteria > Desulfobacterales > Desulfobacteraceae > Desulfobacter. The sequence goes on from JAKSAX010000132.1 coordinate 8,358, forward strand.
ATTGGACCGAGGCATGGCCACAGCCGGTCCGGATGGGATGTCCGGCCTGATTGAACAATTTTAAGAGGCCCTAAATTCGCTCTGAAAAACGCCGTTAATGCGGATAAACCGCTACGACGTTTTTTAACTCCGCTTCATTAAGCGCCTCTAAAAAATTCCAATCTGATGGCTCGGCCCCCCCCCTCCGAACCTCCCCGGCTCACGAGCAGTTGCGGACTGGAAATTGAAAAATTCCCAATTTCTTTGCCACCGAACGATCAGGATTCATGCAAGTATCTTTTGTCTTGGATTCATCAAAACATGGTCATTGGAAAATTTAGTACTGGGGGCTGAGTATCAGTTTTCTTGCCCAACATAGACATATCTGTCGCTCTGATGTTCCTCAAAATTCTGATTCTTTCCTTTTAATATTTAAATCACTGGCTTGTCCAGTGCAGTGGTTTGTTCAACGGCCCGGGGAAGTGGGGTGGTAAATTCACCTTTGACTGCGGCTGAAGCTTTGCTTCGCCGCGTCCGTCATAACGAAGTTATGCGGCAGTGAAGCAAAGCTTCAGCCGTACCATATAATCGAATAATTTGCCAGCCCGCCCCCGTGTGTCCGGTCATGAACGCCAAGGCTCACAGGTGCCGACCTCGAAGCGCAGCGTAGAGGTTGGTATCCTTGTGCAGCCGCTTGTTCAAGTAAGCCGCTACGCGGCAGAGATTCCAATTCAAGCACTTTTGCTTAATGTAAATGGGTCATGGTATCTTCCTACCATCATGCAGATCGGTATCTTCTACCCGACAAGGTTAAAGAAGAAAGGAAGATACCATGAGCGATTTAATCAAACGTTTTAAGGAAGATCTCCAGTTGGCCGGCTATGCCAAGCGGAGCATTCAATCCTATAGCAGCGCCGTGATAAAAC
>JAKSAX010000478.1 GCA_022361395.1 Desulfobacterales bacterium
CCGCCAAAGACTGAAGGATCCAGGGGCCGGCCATTGATGAGCACTGCAAACGGGCCCAGGGTGAGGATCTCCACCCTGGGACGGGCCATCTTATACAGGGGCCTGAGCTGTTCCGCCCGCTTGACCTGCTCTTTTTTCGCCCCCCGGTCCAGGCTTTTGCAGATGGCTGTCTGAACTGCGGACAGCAAGTCATTATTAGTAAACCCTGAAAAATAATCAACCAGGTCGGCAGGAGGCAGGGCACGGGCCAGACAGGCCCTTACAAGGGCCTCTGCCAGGGTCCTGTGCTCCAGAAGCGGGAAATGGCGGTATTGATTTTCAATGGCCTTTTCAAACCCTGCTTTAAAGTGTCCGGCATCCCCGGCCTTTCCGGCGGACAGAATTCCAAGGGCAATTGCGGTTTCGGAAAAACTTAAGTCCGCGCCAATGCCTTTAAAGTATGCCAGGGTATCTTCCAGCTCGGCAGCAGCCTGGGCCGTCCTGCCCAGGTGGAATAATGAAAACCCGAGAATCTGCCGGGCAAGGCACAGGTGAATATCTCCCCGCCTGGACCGGTCCAGGTCATTGACGGCGAGCTTTGCGGCCCCGGCTGCGGCTTCGTACCGTTCCTGGTGCAGGTGGCACATGGCTTTGATGCGATGGGAAATGCCCAGGTAAAAATCATTCCCCTCCAGTATTGAAAAATCAGAGAGGTGGTCCGCAGTCTGTTCGGCCTGGGTGAACTGGCCTGTCTGGGTATAGTACAGCGCCCGCGCCTCCACCACGCCCGGGTATAAAAAAATCAAACCGAATTTTTCAATGTCTGCTTCGGATTTTGAGAGCAGCTGATCCGCCAGATCCAGGTTTCCCCGTTTCAGTGCCAGATCCGCATTGGTTATATTTTTCAATGCGCGATATTCAGGATATCTGTCCTCCCGGGTCATGGTCCGGATCTTGTCCAGCATATCCCTGGCACCGGAAAAATCACCGGACTGGACAAACCCGAGGGTGAGAATGACCGAGGCGTTTAAAATCAGGTCCTGATTATCTATGTGCTGGGCCAGCAGAACGGCATTCCGGCAGGCGGAAATCCCTTTGGGAATATCCCCGTTCCCGGCAATATAGCCAAGACCGATCTGCTGCCAAAGCAGGGTCCTGGCCCAGGTGAACCGGTGACGCCCCTTTAAGGCGGCCAGGGCCTGCTCCCCTGCCCTGATCCATTTGAGAATCACCTGGGAAGGCTGGCGGATAAAAACCGAGGCCTCAATGAGATATGCGATGCAGAGCAGGCTTCCCCGGGTGTCGCCCTTTTGCTCAAACAGCGCCAGGGCCTCTCCAAAGGCACGGATATTTTTTTTCCCTCCCTTTATCCGCCGGGCCATGGTGGAAAAAAACACCAGCCAGGGATCTTCCCCGGCCATCTCTTCCGGAAGCGCCTCTATCCATTCGGCAAGCCGCCGGGCCCGGCCTGTAATGACATAGTCAGGCCCCTTGATGCGTATGATCCTGGCAATTTCCCTGTGGGAGCGGGCCTTCATAAAATACCCGATTGCCTTTTCATGCTCGTTTTGATCCCAGAAAATCTCTCCGGCCTTTTTGTTCAGGGCAAGGACCCGGTCCCTGCCAAAAGTCTCTTCAAGGTCTGCCTTTAAAAAATCCCTGAACAGGTTGTTATATTTAAAAACCGGCCACCGGGTGCTGGCATTGATTTTCTGGATAAAGAGATTCCGCTTTTCCAGCCGGCTCAGGATGGCAATGGGGTCCATGTCATCAAAAAAAGCGGTAAGTACCCGTGTATCCAGTTCGTCAAACAGGGCTGTTTTCATCAGAAACGCCCTGATCTCCGGCTCCAGTGTGTGATAGATCTCCCCGGAAAACCAGGAAAATGCCTCAGAGGTCAACCGGCCCGGCAACTGATCCAGGCCGTGGGCCTGCCGGATGGATTCCGAGACAAGAACCAGCCCGCCTGCCCAGCCGCCGGTGATATCCAGGATCTTTTCTATATCCCCCTGTCCCATGCCGCCGGGAGATCCCCCCTCCTCCCCTGACGGCCGGAAAAACGCCAGGGCTTCCTCCAGGGTAAAGGCCAGGTCGCTGTTGGTCAGGGAGAGTACCTGTTTTTCCATTTTTAACCGGGAAAGGTTAATCTTAGGCAACACCCGGGACAAGAGAAAAAACCTTACGGAGTCCGGGCTTTCCCGGATCAGGCGCCCGATAAAATCAAAGGTGGAGTGACCGTCGGAGCTGCCTGGGGCACCGGTTTCATCCAGGGATTCCAGGTCATCCAGAATAAGGTTCAAAGGCCCCTTGACCTGGGACAGCAGCTGGATCAGAATTTCAACCTGCCGCAGCAGGTCCTCCCGGGTGCCGAGGGTAATATGGGGCGGAAAGGAAAATTCATCCGAAAGCCTGCCCCATTGCCGGATACCTTTGACAAGGGTTTCAAACAAACGGCCGTGATCCGAGGCTGACCGGTTCAGGTGAAACCAGAGGCTCCGGTCATCATAGTTCCGGAGATAGTCCGCCACCAGGGTGGATTTTCCCTGGGCAGCCTGGCCCGTGACCAGTACCACCCGGCAGTGGGCATGCTTTTCCAGCAGGCGGAAGAGCCTGGGCCGCGGCAGCACGTCAGCCACCTTTGGAATATGAAATCCGGCCGGGGTCAAATGCCGGGCTCCTCTGTCACCGCCGGTGTCAATTCAGCCAGTTTATCAATGCCGGCCATTTCAAAAAAACGCAGGTAATTATAGGAAAGGCCTGATATGGTTATACTGCAGTTGTTTCCCGTCATGGTCCGAAGGACATCCATAAGCCGGGATATCCCCTGGCGGTCAATGGAAAAATCATCACCAAATGTAAAGATGATGCGCGCGTTTTCAGATATCTTGCTGCCGATCCTGGAAAGGCCGGCCCCGGCATCTTCTGACAATTTGCCGTCACAGAGGATGGAGACCCCCGCTTTCATCTCTTTCACCGTCAGGGAAAAAGAGGGGTCTTCCGAACGCAATGCCCTCTTTTCCGCCCTGATCAGGGCGGCGTTCAGGGCCTGGCGTTCAACAGGTTTATTGATAAAATCAGAGGCATCCATATCCAGGGCTTCCACGGCACGCTCCATGTCACCGTGGCCGGTGATGATGATCACCTGGCACCGCGGATGTGTTTTCCGGATCTGGCGCAATACCTCAAGCCCGTCAATGCCGGGCATCCTGATATCCGTGAACACGATTTCCGGATCTATCCGGTTAAAGGTCTCCAGTCCCTGTTCTCCGTTTTCAGCCGTGTACACCTCATAGCCATAGGCTGCCAAAAACAGCCTGAACATGGATAAGGTGGGTTTTTCATCATCAATCACCAGAATTTTCATTGGCAGTCACCTCCTGTGCAGGATAATGGGCGGGAAAAAGAATCTGAAACAAAGCCCCCCGGCCCGGGGGGCTTTTCACGCTTATGGTGCCGTTATAGTCCCGGACAATGCCCTGGACAATGGGCAGCCCCAGCCCCAGCCCCTCTCCCATCTCCTTTGTGGTAAAAAACGAATCAAATATGGTCTCTGTCTGACCTTCTGCAATCCCTGTTCCGTTGTCTTCAACCACAAGCCCGACCATCTCCCGGTCTGTAAAGCTTGTGATCCTGATCCTTCCTCTTTCAATATCCCCACGGGTTTCCACCCGTTCATTCACCGCGTCCCTGGCATTGGTCACCAGGTTGAAAATCACCTGTTCCATCCGGTTGTTGTGGGCCAGGATATTGGGAAGCCGGTCATCCAGATCCAGCTCCAGGTCCATATTCTGGAGGGTGATCTGCCGGCCGATGATTTTATGGACAGCCCTTACGCATTTGTTGATTGAGATGACCTCCCTTGCAAAATCCGCCTTTCTGGAAAAACTTTTGAGCCGGCCCACGATCTCCGATGCCCGGGTCACCTGGGTGGAAATCTCCTTGAGCACCATGGCCAGGTCTCCCGGGTCAACACTCAGGTTCCGTTCGTGCATCATGGTCAGGTATTCGCTGCCCATTTTAATGGCATTCAGGGGCTGGTTGATTTCATGGGCAATGCCGGCTGACATTTTTTCAAGATTTGTCATCTTGGATGCCTGGATCAGCTGGGAGTCCTTTTCCACCAGCTCCGTGATATCTGTTGTGGCCACAATGATGGCATCCTTGTCCCTGTACTCTGCCGGGCTTGCATGGATGTTCACGAATACCGAGCCCTTGTCTTTCCTGAAAAAGGTGACCTTGGAAGAGATGACCACGGATTCCCCCGGCGGGTAGGCCCTGGCAAAGGCCTGGTCGTCCAGCCTGCCCAGGGAGAGCAGGCTCATGCCTGTCAGTTCCCCTCTTTCATAGCCGAAAACCTCAGCCGCTTTGGGATTGGCATCCAGGATTTCAAAGCTGCGCTTGTCAATGACGAATATGGGGTTGGGACCGCTGTGAAACAGGGACCTGTATTTTTTCTGGGACTCCATGAGTTTGTCCGTGGAACTGGCCAGCTGGGCGGTCATCCGCATGAAGGAGTTGGTCAGTGTGGCGATTTCATCATCCCTTTCCCCCAGTTCTTTGGAGAGTTCAGCCATCTTATCCTTGGCCAGGAAGTGAAAATTCCCCTGGGTCATGTGATCGGTATACCGGATCAGGGAGGTGACGGGCCGGGTTATGTGCAGGGCCAGCCTGTGGCTTAAAAAGAAAAAAATCAGGGAAACCGCGGACAAAAAACTGAAAAACACCAGGCGAAGCCGTGACATCAGGTTTTCAATATGGGCCCGGTCCAGCCCGATCTGGACAGATCCTATGGTATAGATTCCCTCTTTCACAGGCACGGTAACGTGGAAGACAAAGTGATCCCCCACCTCCATACTCCGGATTTTCTCCCCGGTCTCCGTGTCTGATGCCGGAACCGGGGCAAACCCTTTGGGAAACCCCGTTGTAAAGGTATGGGCCAGGATATTATCCTTTTTGTCCGTGATCAGCAGGTAAACCACCACTTTTTTGCGGTTCCCCAGACGGGCGTCATAGGCAAGCGCCGTCAGTTCGGCCCGGTTTTTTGTCAGGATAAAGACCCGGGAACTGTCAGCCACACTCTGGGCGATCCCCACCCCCCGTGTCTTAAGTTCGCTGGTCAGGGTGGCAAATAAAAGGGCGCGGGTGAAAAGGGCTATCAACACGCTGACGATGAGGGTAAACCCAAGGCAGGATATGAAAATCTTGTTTTTCAGTGTCAGTTCGTTGAAGATCTTCATGGGATGCGCACCAGGCTGCCCTGATTGATTTTTGTGAAATAGACATGTTCCAGTCCCTGGTAATCCCCCTTTCCAAAGGAGAGGGGATTGTCAATCCCCAGGTCAAAATCACGGATGGATTCAATGGCAGATATAAACCGTTCCCGGGTAATGTCCCTGCCCGCCCTGTCCAGGGCCTCGGCAAGGATCCTTGCGTTGATATAGCCTTCCAGGCCCACAAAGCTGGGGCGGGCACCCGGATAGTAGGTTTTCAGGTGGCGGGTATACCCCTGAATACCGGGGAGACCGTCTCCGCTGTTTACCGGCGGCGGCACCACCTGGGTCACCACCACCCCCTCGCCGATTCTGCCCAGCCTTCGCGCCAGTTCCGTGGAGCCCACAAATGAGACATTGTAAAACAGGGGGGAAAAGTTCTGCTCTTTGGCCAGCCGGATAAATTTGGCGCAGGAGTCATAGGTGCCGATCATCACCACGGCCTGGGCCTCTGACAGGACGATCCTTTCCAGCCCTGCCTCCACATCAAGGGTTCCCCGGACATAGCTGCCCTTTGCCACGGGCTTGAGCCCGTATTTCTTCAGGGAGATCTCCGTCCCCCGGAGACCGTCAAACCCGTACTCGTCGTATTGATAAAAGACCGCCACCCGGTCCAGGCCCCTTTTCTCCACCATCAGCTCCACGGCAGCCCGGATTTCCTGATAGTAGGAGGCCCTCACATTGATCAACAGCGGATTCACGGGCTCCCGCAGGCGATTTGCACCGGTGAGCATACCGAGCAACGGGATCCGGGCCTCATTGATCAAAGGGATGATGCGGACGGTGGTGGGGGTGCCCACATAGGAAAACAGGCAGAAAACCTTTTGCTCCAGGATCAGCTGCTGGGTATTAAACAGGCACCGTGTGGGATCATAGCCGTCGTCCAGGGCTACAAGCCTGATCTTCCGGCCGTGAATACCGCCCCTGTCATTGATGAAATTAATGTAGGCCATGGCCCCCTGGAGCATCTGGGTGCCCAGGTAGCCGGCATGGCCGCCCAGGGCCAGGGATGACCCCACGCGGATCTCAGTCCCCGAGATACCGTTGCGGTTCTCCTCCGGGGAGAGTGCGGGTTTACCCGGGTCACACCCGGCAACACAGAGGAACACCGCCGCTATCCATACCGGCAACAGCGTTTCAACGAATCTTACACCCCTGTTTTTCATTATTGTTCCATACTCCATGGTATTGGCGCACCCCAGAGTGTGACAATAAAATAGCAGGGCCGGAATGTCAATCAGCGCATCAGTTTTCCAACGACCCTCTCTGGTTTTTATTCAAATAATTATTATAAGTTTCATCTGTTGCCCCTGCCTTTTTTAAAACGGCAGGTAAAAATATGGATGCACCCACTTGACAATAAACGAATGATCATTTAGTTAATTTTATTAAACATGATCCAGGCAAAAAGAAGGATACCGTGAAAAACAGAAGAGATTTCATTAAAGCCGGTGCTGTGACAGCCGTGGCTCTGTCCGTCCCGGCCACAGCCGGTTGCATCACGATTAAAAAGGTTGCCCCGCAGGTACCCATGAAACCCCGGGAAACGGGAAACGCGCTGGTGCTCTGGTACAGCCAGACAGGCTATACCCGGCGTCACGGCAGATTGCTGGCTGCCCGGCTTGAAACCCACGGATATATGGTAACCGCTTCCGAAATAAGGGACTTCCGGGTCCGGGATATGGAAAGATTTGACCTTGTCGTTATCGGGTCCCCTGTATTCTACTATGATACGCCCGATTATGTTAAGACATGGATCCGGGCACTGCCGGACCTGAAAGGCACCCCTGTTGCCGCCTATGTAACCTTTGGCGGTCCGGAAGGCAACCAGGACAATGCCGCCTGTTCCATACTTGATCTTCTCACACAAAAAAACGGCGTCCCCGTCGGCGCCCGGACCTTCATGAACATGAGCAGCTTTCCCCTGGCCTGGGCCGGGGCTGAGGTGGATAAGAAGACCTGGAAGAGCCGCCACCTTCCCGACGGGGAAACCTATGACAGGGTAAGGGAATACGCCCGGTTCCTCACAGAACAGCTGGAGACGGGCAATGCATCGGAATTTTCAAAACAGCTTACTGCCAGGGAAATGGTAACCTGGGTCGCCCCAATCTATTGGACCAAAAAACTCGTTCACAACCACTCAATCACTGAAAAAGAGTGTATCAACTGCGGTACCTGTGTGGAAAAATGCCCGGCCGATGCCATTGACCTGCCGGATTACTATGTGGATACACACGCCTGTGTTCTCTGTTTCGGCTGTATCAACAATTGTCCGGCAGGGGCCGTGTACATGGAGTACGGCGGGGACCGGTTGGTGGGCTACCGGGATTTCATGGAAAAAAACAGCCTGACGGTTACGGAGCCGGAAGAGCTGGGATAAGACAGGAGGCCACCTATGAATGCGGAAGAACTGAGTGCCCGGACAAAATCAACAGCGCTGAAAAATGGTGCCGATCTTGCGGGCATCCTTACTGCTGACGCGTTACCCGAACACGGCAGCAGTATCCGGAAGATGATGCCCGGAGCAAAGAGCGTCCTTGTCATTGCCGCCGGGCACAGCCTGGGCGCTTTACTCTCCGGTGCAAATGAACTCGGCCAGTTCGACACTATCCATACCTATAATGAGAGCGCGAGAGCAGCACACTCAGCATCCCGTTTTCTTGAATCCCGGGGCCACCTTGCCGCAGGCGTTCCCGCCTTCATTCCCCTGGACATGGATGAACCGGGCAAAGGGATGCGGGGAGAAATCTGCTGGAGAAGGGCCGGGGTCAGGGCAGGTTTGGGATCATACGGAGAATCCGGCGCCCTTGTCACCAGGGAGTTCGGCCAGGCCGTGCGTCTGTCAGGCGTTATCACCACAGCCAAACTGGTCCCGGATTCCCCCCTGGATGACGATATTTGCGACCATTGCATGAAGTGTGTGAAAGCCTGCCCGGTCAACGCCCTGTCGGGACAGGGAAGGATCGACAAGAAAAAATGCGGGGACCACATTTTTAAATTCGGTTTCCGGTATTTTCAAAGCCTGATGGAGGGCATGCTCTCCGGTCCTGATGACGACCTTGTCCGCCGCATCCGGGGAAACGGATTAAGACAGCTCTGGCAGACGTTCATGACCGGGAATTATTACTATTGTTTTAAATGCCAGTCACAATGCCCGGCAACCCGGCTGCCCGGGGATTAGCCTGTTTTTGTTTTCCGGGAAGTGCCATGCTTAGCCATATTCTCCGGTTCCGGCATATTCTGTTTGCCATTGCACTGAAAATAAACTAATTAGATTGAGAAAAGATAACCCTTCTAAGGCCACTGGACTTTCAATGACTGACGCCACCCCAAAAAAACCGGAACCTGCAGCCCCCTGTAAAGACGACTCCTATCACTGCCTTTTTGAAAACAATCATGCCGTAATGCTGATCATTGATCCTGATAACGGGAACATCATTGATGCCAATGGTGCGGCGCAATCATTTTACGGCTGGTCCCGGGAGGACATCGTCCAAAAAAAAATATCAGAGATCAATACCCTGGACGAGCAGGAGATCTTCCGGAAGATGAAAAAGGCAAAAAAAGAACAGCGCAACCACTTCTTTTTCAGCCACCGCCTGTCTAACGGGGAGATCAGGGATGTGGAAGTCAACAGCGGCCCCATAACCTTATTCGGGAAACAACTTTTATACTCCATTGTCCAGGATATCACCGAAAGAAAACAGGTAGAGGCAGCCCTGCTTTTCAACCAGAAACAGCTTGAAGCGGTTCATGATAATATCAATGCCGACATTTACATCACAGATATTGAAACCCACCGGATTCTGTTCATGAACCGGCATATGAAAGAAAAAACAGGAATGGACCTGACAGGCAAGACCTGCTGGAAGGCCATTCACGACAATACAGACGGCCCCTGTGCCTATTGCAGGACGGAAGAACTTATAGGCAAGGACGGGGATCCGTCGCCTCCCCACACCTGGGAGTTCCACGACGCGGGAACCGGCAGGTGGTACGATAATTACAACATCGCCATTCCATGGATGGACGGCCGTCTTGTCCGAATGCAGATTTCAACGGATATCACCCACAGGAAGCAGAGCGAGGAGAGGCAAAAAAATATCAATGAACAGCTTGAGTTAAAGGTAAAATCCAGGACTGCTGAACTTGAAGAGATGAATACAGCCCTGAAAATACTGCTGAAGAAAAGGGATGAGGATAAAAGGGAGATGGAAGAGAAGATCCACTTTACCTATGATGCCCTGATCTCTCCTTTCATGGCAAAAGTAAAGGCCAGTCTTGAAAACAGCCAGCAGCGCACCCTGATGAATATCCTGGAATCCAACCTTCATGAACTGCTCAAGCCTTTTTCCTCAAACAAGGATCCGCTCATCTCGCTGACACCTGTTGAAAACCAGATCGCAGCCATGGTCAAACAGGGGTTTACCAACAAGGAGATGGCGGAGACATTGAACAAATCCATCCGAACCATCAGCAACCACAGGGACCACATCCGCCTCAAACTCGGCCTGAGAAACAAGAAGGTAAACCTGAGGTCCTTTTTATCATCCCTGTAACTACTCATTTCACATAGGTAAATCCTAAGGATTAATCGAGCATTCCTTTTTGTTGTGGCCCGGGGATTCTGCTTTATACTTAGAGCATGAACCGGAAAGTCATTCCGATTTATTACCTAAGGGATCGCGCAAAACTAACTTCACCTGGTCTGTTTACAAAAACCTTTAAAACATAAGGCCTTTTGCAAACAGAATGTGAACTAATTCTTACGCGCTCCCTAAATTACCCTAAAATTCTGGAATTGGCAAAAGCGCCATGTTGAAAGGACGGAGAATGAAGAATCTTAAGCTGTGGATTAAAATGTCTATTGGTTTTGGTGTGGTTATCGGCCTAATGGTTTTGGGCGGTGTGGTTTCCTATAACACCGCTTCAAAACTATCCAATCTGACTGAAAAATTATACATGCACCCCCTGGCAGTGGGAACCAGTATCCGCGACATCCAGACGGAGCTTGTGGCCATTCACCGGTCCATGAAGGATGTGGCCATGTCCGAGACCCTGGACCAGATGAAAATCCACCAGGCCAAGGTCGACGAAAACGCTAAAAAAGCCCTGTCCTATTTTGCCCTCCTGAACGAACGCTTTCTCGGTGACAAAAAAAACATAGAAGAGGCAGAGAAACTGTTCAAAGACTGGGCCCCGATCCGGAACAAGGTCATTGCCCAGAGAAAAATCCAGATTGAAAACAATGCCAATGAAATCACCCGTACAGAGGGCGCGCCCCATGTTGCAAAAATCATTGCAGCTTTGGAGGCACTTGTGGAGTTTGCCAACGGAAAGGCAGAGGAGTTCCATAAAAAAGCCCAGTCACAGGGTGAAGGCGCAGATGCAGCCCTCCTGGTGGACAAATTTTACAAACACCCGTTCACCGTTGCCCATACAGCGGTGGAAGTTGAGATGGACACCTTTAAGATTCTCAAAATCATGAAGGATCTTTCAGTGGCAAAATCACCGGAGGCCGTCAACGAACTGGCCCGGGAGGTAAACGGTCTGATCCCCGAAATCATGGATGATTTTGCCCTGCTCAGGGAACGGTTCCTGGGGGATAAATCCATGATCAACAATGCAGAAAAACTATTTGTGGACTGGAAGCCCATCCGGGACAAAGTCATTGCCATGCGGCTGGCCCAGGTCACGGCCAACCCCAAAGAGATCACCCAGAAAGAAGGGGCCCCCCATCTGGCCAAGCTTATTAAGGTTCTGACCGGAATCCAGGATTTTGCAGATAAAAAAGCCATTGAGTTTCACGACAATTCTGAAAAACAGGCTGCCCGCTCCAACCTCGTAATTGTAATTCTGTTTCTGGCAGCAGCCATTATAGGTGTTGGTGCGGCCTTTGTCGTGACAAGAAGCATCACCGGGCCCATGAAAAAAGCGGTTGTCATGGCCGAGGGCATCGCTGCCGGAGACCTGACCCGCTCCCTTGATATTGACCGGAAAGATGAAGTCGGCAGCCTGGCCGGATCCCTGAATGCCATGTCTGGCAATCTCAGGGATATGTTTTCCCGTATTGCCGAGGGAACCCGGACACTGACCGAATCCTCAGCAGATCTGACATCGGTCTCATCCCAGATCTCATCCAATGCCGACCAGACAAAGGAAAAATCAGCCGGCGTGGCAGCTGCTGCAGAAGAGATGGACACCAATATGACCTCAGTGGCGGCAGCCACTGAGCAGACATCGGCAAATATCCAGATGGTCGTGGCTGCTGCCGAAGAGATGACGGCCACCATCAATGAAATTGCCGCCAATACGGCCAAGGGCAGTGACACCACAGCCCATGCCGTGGGAGAAGCTGAAAAGGTTTCTGAAAAGGTCAATGACCTTGGCAGAGCATCTGCGGAGATCAACAGGGTCACCGAGGCCATTGCAGATATCTCGGAGCAGACCAACCTTCTTGCACTGAATGCAACCATTGAAGCAGCCAGGGCCGGCGAAGCCGGCAAAGGCTTTGCCGTTGTGGCAGGTGAGATCAAGGCCCTGGCCCAGCAGACCGCAGAGGCCACAAAGGAGATCAACGATAAAATCCTCAGTGTCCAGGAGACCACTTCAGAGTCTGTAACCGCCATAGAAACAATTCTTGAGGTCATCAATGATATAAACGGGATTGTCACCTCAGTGGCCACTGCCGTTGAAGAACAGTCCGCCACCACCCGGGAGATATCAATAAACGTAAGCCAGGCAGCCACCGGGGTGGAGGAAGTCAATCAGAATGTAAACCAGAGCTCTTCGGTCACGGCAGAGGTGACCAGGGATATTTCAGAGGTCAACGCAGCAGCCGGCGAGGTCAGCAGCGGCAGTAACCAGATCAATGAAAAAGCAGGGGAATTGTCAAAACTGGCCAGCGGTCTCAACGATATGGTCAACCAGTTTAAAATTTAAGACCGGTGCCGGGCAGTCCGGAGGGGCAAAAATCCCCTCCGGGCTGCCCGGTCCTGTTAACGGATTTTAATCTCCCTCAGGTTTGCCCGGGTAGGCTCAGAATACCAGATATCCACAAACTCCCGTATTGACCGCTTCTCGCCTTTTCTCATCTCTTCTGCAACAGGCCTGCGCAAAAGGGACTTAATGCCTGCAAATGCAGGGGGATATTTGGCACCGAGGGCCAAGGCGGTTTCCCTTGCCCCGGCCATCAGTTCATCCCCGGCCAGGGCCTGCTCAACCAGCCCGAGGTCCACGGCCTCCCCGGCGGAATACATGGCTCCGGAATAGAGGATCTCGGCTGCATTGGCACTGCCCGTTAAAAACCGGAGCATTTCAGTACTGCCCGCAAAAACAGAAGAACCGAATGTAATCTCGTTGAGCGAAATCCTGGCCTTCCCCTTAACCATTACCCTGGTGTCGCATGCCAGGGCCAGCATGCAGCCCCCGGCTATGGTATGGCCGTTCAATGCGGCAACAACCGGTTTCGGATATAAAAACAGGTAGGTATACAGGTCTGTGAAATTGGTCAGATAGGCCGCAAACGCCTCTCTCTCAAATGAAAAGAACTCCGGGACATCAAATCCGAATGAGAAGAAACCGCCCTGCCCCGTGAGGATTACAGAGTTCACCGTGCTGTCCGCTTCCAGCGTTTTCAGCGCCCCCCTTAACTCATTAACAACCGTGTTGTTAAGGGCATTCACCTTGCCCCTGGCAAGGGTGATGACTGCGAGGCCCTCATTTATTTCCACCTGAATAAATTCCATATACCCTCCTTTTACTATCTCCTGTTACCGCCTGCACCAAAACGAAAAATGCTTCCCTTCCCGGGCCGGTATGCCGGCATCCGCAATGCTGTTTGAGGTGGTTATATCCCTGAACCCGGCCTCTTCCAGCAGGGGAACAATCTCATTTACCCCGTACATTCTCTCCACCTCAATGAGTTTGATCACTTCATTCCTGTCAGGGTATACAAACGAACAATACTCATGGAAGCGGGTCTCATCCGCCCATTTCTCCGAAAGTATGTAACAATCGTCCAGCTCCCCCCAGTTCCTCATCTTTTCCGATGGCGGCACCTTTGCTTTCCCGGCAACACTTGAGACAAACCAGCCCCCGGGCAGGAGCGAGGTATAAATCCGCCGGAAGTCACCGGCCACCTCTTCCGGAGAAAGCTGGCCCGGGCAGTATCCGCCTGCCCATGCCAGGGAAAACCGTCCGGTCTCCGCCAGTTCACTGCACCGCATCCGGCGGATATCGATATCCAGGCCACTGCCTGTGATATTTTCCCTTGCGATACCCACATATCGATCCCCGGGGTCAAATGCAAAAACACGGAACCCTCTTTTGGCAAAGGCTATAGCATGGTGCCCCAGGCCGCAGCCGACATCAAGGATGTCACCCGGCGGCTCAACAGGGGTGGTTGACAAGACCTGCGCTACGATACGTTCCGCAGTTTCAGGGGTGTTGAACAGCCAGTCCCGGTAATATTTCAACAGCAAGTCCTGGACATCGGGATTATCCCATGCCCACCGGACCTCTTTAACATTTGTTTTCATCTGTTGCCTTCCCTGTTTTCCGGTTCATCTCAAATCAGTTGACAGAATGCCTCCGGCACCTAAACTTACCCGGGAACCTGTATCCCCTTCTTTATACGGCCCTATGGTTTTCCGGTCCAGAGAGACTTCCCATATTTTCCCGTAATTCCGGTTTAATGAAATATAAATCCGGTTTCTCCGGGGAAGAAAAACCATTGAACTAAGTGTTGTACAATCGTCTTCCCTGCAAATCACCTTTTCCAGAAGGTCAAATCCCTTGTCCACGCTGAATGTGTCTTTATTCTCTGACAGGTACTCACAGGCGGTTTTATACCGGTCAGCCCCTGATCCGTCAGCGTCCGCATAAGACCTGCCGACCAGGCTGTGATTGGCAAAGTTGGACATCACCATAAAATCGCCTTCCATCCCGGTGAGAAAATTGTTTTTATTGTCCGTTTCCGTGACAATTGCATTCCCGTTTATGTCGGCAAACAGGTTGTGGACAGAGGGCCCGATATACTGAACCGCCTTTTTCCCCTTAATGAAATCCTGTACGCCGTCCACATCGGCACAGGTTGATATGGTGTCGTATTGGTCGCCGATATGGATCTCGTTATTGCTGAGTTCCTCAATGCCCTCACTATAGGGCTCAATTTCCTGGCAGGCGCAAAACAGGCCTTTGTCATTCATTCCGCAGGTCTTTGCAAAATAATTTTTAAATTCAGGTTTTTTAACGGTTTGCTCGTATAAAAATGACAGGTGGAATACATTCATGCCCGGCCCGGACTCAATCAAAAACTTAAGGGGCACGGCAAAGTAATCAAAGTTCATACCGTAAAAAACCTGGGAGCCGTACAATGCGAAACTTGTGCACGCAAAGGACGAAGAGGTATAACCGAAAATAAATACCAGTAAAAGAATGAAAATTTTTAATCCCATATCACCTCTGTAACCGAATCTTTTCCCCGCAGCCACGCCCTGCGCAAAAAACAGCTCTATTTTATTGCATGAACCATATAACTTTCCGTGGGGGCGACCATGCCGTTGTCGTCAATATAATCCCGGTTTAAATTATAAATCTCAAGGAACATCTCCTCCCGCCGTTCCGCCGGCATATCCCGGATCTCCTGAAAAAAAGGGGTTGCGGTCATGCTTCCTGAAATAAAGGCATCAAAGGGAGAGCAGCGCATCTGCTTTATCACTATGCTGATATCAACGGCACGGAATCCCGCATCCGCAAATAAGGATTTCAGCTTCCCGGGGCCGCCGAATTCAAAAGCTGCCGAAAGCATTGCGGCGGCTTTGCCGTCAAGGTATTTCCCGAGCACAGTACAAAGGGAATCATAAAAGGGGGAATATTGAACGGGCCGCCACACAGTTAATAGAATCCTGCCGTTCTCAGCAAGAACCCGGTGCATCTTGTTCAGTGCAAGGGAGGGGTCCGGGAAGTACTGTAGTCCCTGCTGGCAGAAAACCACATCAAAATGATTGTCCGGAAACGGCATCCCGGTTACATCACAATGCTGCCACTTGATTCCTCTTTCAATTTCCCCGGCCTTTTTTATCATTGCCCCGTTTACATCAATGCCATGAACCCGCTCACAACCGCCAAGTATTCCGGCAGCACGCCGGGCCACCAGTCCCGTGCCGCAGGCAACATCAATCACCTTTTCCCCCGGGCGCAAACAGGCCCTGTCAACAATCTCATCAGCCCAGATCCCTGTATATGCCGGAACAACAAAGGTTTCATAGGCTTCCGGACCGTCATCACCTAACTGCCATCCGCCGCTCCCGCTGGACTCGCTGCTCCCGCTGCCTGCGTTTTTTTTATCCATGGTATCCACCGATTTCTTAGTTTACCCTAAGATTGCATAAAAAATTCAGAATAGAGTAGGATAAAAGTTGAGGAGCCCCATGAATAAAGGTTATATTGAGTTTGCGACAACTTATATAATCAAATTCAGGAGGCCACCTCAAGTGAAGTCCAGTAAAGCACAG
>JAKSAX010000537.1 GCA_022361395.1 Desulfobacterales bacterium
ACCAGTTCAGGTTGATTTTCCAGGGCCGTGGAAAAGATGGCTTGACTTTGGATTGCAACCGATATATCACATCCGATATGCATATGCCGGTTGCAGGAGAACCGGAAGAGGATCAAAACCAGATGAGGAAACAAGATGATTGATTTGACCGTTAATACCCGGATACTGGAAAAAAATATCCGGTTTTGCAAAGAGAATAAGATTGTCCTTCCCACCTTTGCCATGATGAAAGATCCCGGGAAAATCCCGGAAAGCATCAAGGCACGCCTCAGTGAGACCGGCCTCTGGGATCTTCATTCCGCCAACCTGTTCAGGATCTCCTGGAAAAACGAGCAAAAGGATTCGGGCGGGCTGTTCGGTGGGGTCAACCACATCGTACTTCCCCCGGAACTGACCGGATGCCGGGCCAATATCATCATGCTTTCCGGCCGCTGGTTTCCCACCGGCGCCCATAAGGTGGGCGCCACCTTCGGCTGCCTGGTTCCGGGGCTTGTTACAGGACAATTCGATCCCGTGACAACAAAGGCAGTCTGGCCGTCCACGGGCAATTACTGCCGCGGGGGCGCCTATATATCCGCGCTGCTTTCCTGCTCTGCCATTGCCATCCTCCCCGAAGAGATGTCAAGGGAGCGGTTTGAATGGCTGAATCAAATAGCAGGGCAGGTCATTGCCACACCAGGCTGTGAATCCAACGTTAAAGAGATCTTTGACAAGTGCTGGGAGTTAAGGCAGTCCGGTGAGGATCTCAGGATTTTCAACCAGTTTGACGAACTGGGAAATCCCCTGTGGCATTACGCGGTGACCGGCACTGCCGTTGAGGAGGTCTTAAAATCCTGTCTTTCAAAAGGCGACCGGTTTGCAGGTTATATCTCTTCTTCCGGGTCCGGCGGCACCCTGGCCGCAGGCTATTACCTGAAAAAGAAGTTCCCCGGCTCCCGGGTGGCGGCGGCTGAGGCGCTCCAGTGCCCGACCCTGCTGAACAACGGGTTCGGCGGCCACCGCATCGAGGGTATCGGCGACAAGCATGTGCCCTGGGTCCATGACTGCAAGGACACGGATTTTGTCATTGCCGTGGACGACGAAGTCCCCATGAGGCTGCTCCGGCTGTTCAACGAGGAAAAGGGGCGCCAGGCTCTGGTTGACAAGGGGGTGTCTCCTGGCCTTGCGGACCGTCTTGACCTTCTGGGGATCTCCGGGATCGGCAACATGCTGGCTGCAGTGAAATTTGCCAAGTACAACGAACTGACAGAAAAAGACTATGTTGTCAGCATTGCCACAGATTCCATGCAGCTTTACGGCTCCAGGCTGGATGAGCTGACCGGGGAGCGGGGCAGATACTCCGATATCCTCGCCCAAAAGGATATCCAGCTGCTTGAGAGTGTGGGGATTGATCATATGAAGGAGCTGTCCTACTACGATAAGAAAGCCATTCACAATCTCAAGTACTATACCTGGATCGAGCAGCAGGGCAAGGATGTGGAAGAACTGGATGCCCAGTGGTACGACCATGACTGCTATTGGGGAGATACCTTTGGGCAGGTCGATGAGATTGACCGGCTGATCACAGGATTCAACAACCGTGTGGGAATAATCTCGGGGTAACTGCGTATTAAAAATTATTTGGTGTTCATAAAATCGTCGATGATCGACTGGTACCGGCCTGAGGCTTTAAGCTTTTTTAAGCCCCGGTCCAGTTTCTCAGCCAGTGCTTTTCCGCCGGGATAGCTTTTGGAAATCAGCATGAAGGCCCCTTTCTGCTGGAGCGGAACCGGGTTGTTTGTAAACAGGGCAGCCTTTGGGGGATCGAATAATTTATGGATGAAGTTGTATCCCACGAAAAAATCCTCCGTGACCAGGTCGATCCGTTCCATCAGCAGTTTTTTAAAATTCATCTCCGAACCGGAAACGGTTTCCACCTTTATGCCTTTCTTTCTTAATATGAGAACACTGGCGTAGCTGTTCACGCTCCCGACCCTGTATTTTTTCAGGTCCTCGATATTCTTCCACTTGAAATCAAGGGTCTTCAGGTGGAAGAAAACCTCCCTGCTTTGGATAATCGGTTCGTTATTGATGATATAGTCCCTTTCCCTCTCTTCTGTTCTGTACCAGGGAAAGGTGCCCTGGGAAATGCCCTGTTCGACATTTACCCTGGCGCGCTTCCAGGGGTAATACCGGTAAACCGCGGTTAAGTCCTCCAGCTTGAGCGCCTCGGTGACGATGACTTCTGCAATTTTTCCCTTTGGATCATCCTTTGAGGTAAACGGGGGCCATTCCCCGATGTTCAGTATAACCTTTTGACCGCCAAAGGCCTGTGTTACACCGGTGATGAGAAATAAAAGGGCAATAATGGCCTGTTTCATTTTATCCCCTCCTGATTTTGTCCGGACTTTAAATCGTCGGGAGTTTGAAGTGGGGATGCATTGCACATCCTTCTGCCATTGTCTGCCAATTTATCTGATTTGTAAAGGGCTGTGGCAAATGCACAGACCTGTTCGGAAAAGGGTCACGGTGCCTGGGTTTATCCCGGGCCGCTAACTGATAGATGCCCGCCACTTTCCGTCTTTGAAGGCCTTGAGCAGCATCTTTGCCCTGCCTTCGTCAAGATCCGTGAAATGACGGTTTGACCGGAAAAAATCGTTCAGTCCCTC
>JAKSAX010000404.1 GCA_022361395.1 Desulfobacterales bacterium
ATCTCAAGGGCAGCCGCCAAAAATTAGGACAGGCCGACCGCAAACGAAGCGGGGCATTCCCGTTTGAGCTGGCCGCAAGGCTCATCAGCATGTACTCCCTCAAAGGGGACCGGGTGCTGGACCCCTTTCTGGGCACCGGAACCACCATGGCAGCCGCCATGGCCTCAGGCAGGCACTCCATCGGTTTTGAACAGGACCCCAGCCTGGTGCCGGTAATTTCCGCCCTGGCCGAGACTGCCGTACCCACGGGAAAAGAGATGGTGCACCAGCGGCTGTTCCGCCACCTCTCCTTTGTTCTTGACCGGATAAAAACCCGCGGCCCCTTAAAACATAAAAACAGTCATTATGGATTTCCCGTGATGACCAGGCAGGAAACCGCCCTGCTGCTGAACACGCCCCTGGACCTGACACGATCTGAGAATCCACCCTATACGGTTACCTACGACCCGTCACCCCAGGATTGGTTTTGCAGGGACTGGGAAAAAATTTTAAATAATCCCGAAGCGGAACTGATGATCTCATCACTCGGTTCAGACTGATCCGTTCCGGTTCAATCCGACTATTTATTTGACAAACGCGTAATTTCATCTAGAATATTCTGGATGTTAAATTTCAGACCACGTATCCATTTGAGGAGATCACCATGAAAATACTATGTTTACAGGGCAGTGCACGGAAAAAAGGAAATACCGCAAGGGTGCTGGGTTGGGTGGAGGAAGAACTGGCCGGCCTCGGCCATGAGGTCGAATCCATCTATTTAAGCGGCAAAAACCTGAACGGCTGTCTTGGATGCGCAGCCTGCAAAGACCAGTCAGATGAGGTCGGCTGCCCCCAGAACGACGATATCCCGGAAATCCTGGGCAAGATGGTCAAGGCCCAGGCTGTTGTTTTTGCATCTCCCCTTTACTTTTGGGGGGTGACCGCCCAGCTCAAGGCGGTTATTGACAGGACCTACAGCCTTTATACCCGGTACCATGAACCCAACCATGCCTCCCTGGTTGAAGGGCAGCGCCAGGCCCTGCTGGTAACGGGCGGCGGCGGCTGGGACAACAATGCAGGGGAAACATTCACTGCATTTTCCCGTATCCAGAAGCCCCACAAAGCCGTCCATGCAGGAGAGTTGTTCATCGGCAACTGCACCACACCGGCCAACCTGGGGGAGGATGTGAAAAATCAGGCAGTTGAATTTGCCAGAAAAATAGTGGATTAAGGAGGGTTATCCATGAAAAAACCTGTTTTGGTTCTGTTTATGCTCACCATACTCGCCTTTGCGCCCCCCCCGGCCTTTGCTGATTCATATTCCTCCACCATAGCTGTTTTTAAAAAATCAGAGGTGGTTCGGGACTTCTTCAATAACTGCTACGGGTATGCGGTATTTCCCACTGTGGGCAAAGGGGGCATTGTGGTCGGCGGTTCCTATGGTGAAGGGCAGGTTTACAAACAGGGCGCACTGTCCGGAACCGTTTCCCTGGCAAAACTGACAGTGGGATTTCAGCTTGGGGGCCAGGCCTTTTCCCAGATCATATTTTTCGAGGACAGACGGGCCTATAACGAATTTACCGGCGGCAGCTTTGAGTTTGACGCCTCTGTTTCCGCCGTTGTCATCACGGCCGGTGCCCAGGCCAAGGCAGGCACTGAAGGGGGGACCGCCGGCGCCAGTGCCGGACCTGCCACAGGCACCCAGGCAGAAATAGACTATTACAAAGGCATGGCCGTATTTGTCCATGCCAAGGGCGGACTCATGTACGAAGCAGCCATCGGCGGCCAGAAGTTCAATTTTACCCCATTGGGCAAATAAGTATTTTGATACGCCTGCTGACGGCTGTGATTCTGATGGCAGGATGCCTGGCATCTCCTTCAGGGGTGCTGGCAGAAAAGGGTCCGCAAACCGCTCTGCCCGCACCCGGAGAGGAGTCCTTTGAGGAAAAGGCAGATGCATTTCACAAAAAGGTCTCTGACACCATACTCAACAGTGCTGCCTATTTTGACGATTTTTTCTCGGACGAACGGTATATCCTGGAAGACAATCACACCCGCCTCCTGATCCGGCCGGGGATAGGATACGAAAAAGGCGGGGACTTTGAATCAAAGCTCCGCATATCCCTGCGTCTCCGGCTGCCCAAAACCGAAAACCGGCTCAATCTCCTGTTCTCCGGCAATATCGATGATGAAAACGATCTGAACAGGTCTGCCCTGGACACCCCCCTGAACAGGTATGAAGACGGAAAAGACAATAGTTTTCATGCCGCCCTCCAGTATATCACCCAAGCCACAAAACGCCATAACCTCAGAATCCACGGCGGTGTCAGGGTTTCCTCGGATCCGCAGTTGTACGGCGGTGCCAGGTACCGGTTCTACAGGCCCATGGAAAAGTGGGATTTCCGGTTCATCCAGCGGGCCCGGTGGTATACCCGGGATAAATGGGAATTCAGGTCAACCGTGGACTTTGACCGGGAATTCTCAAAGCGCTACCTGTTCAGACTGGCTGTTGACGGTACCTGGCTTGATAAGGACGATAACTTCACCTACTCTGTAAAACCGGCCCTTAACCAGTATTTAAGCCGGAACCGGGCAATAAAGTACGAATGGGCCACCTATTTTGAATCCCGGCCCGCCCACCGCGTAACCAGCACGGTGTTAAGTGTGAACTACCGCCAGCGTATCTGGCGGGACTGGCTCCTGTATGAACTCACCCCCCAGATCGCCTTTCCCAGGGACAATGATTTTGACTTTACCCCTGGTATTTCACTCCAGTTTGAAATAGAATTCGGTCATGTGAACAAAAATAAGGATCTGAAGGATGACTGAGAACCTGATCTATATCCTTTTATTTCATTTCGCCACTATTCTGGTGGACCTGCTGGTACTCAGCGCACTGGGCCACATGGTATACCAGCGCAGGGAGCCCACCAGCATGATCGCCTGGCTCCTGGCCATTATCCTCCTGCCTTATATCGCCGTTCCTGTCTACTTTATCTTCAGAAGCCGCAAACTCAAAGCCAAGCTGAAAGACAGGCTTAAAGATACACTCGGGGAAAAACTGAAAGACAAATCCCAGTTCATGCTGGCCTGCAGGGGGGAGGTGCCCAGGGAGGACGCCACCCAGATCGACCTGATCCTGAGAAGCAACGGTATTGCAGGGGCTACCCTGGGCAACACCTTTGACTTCTATTCCGACGGAATCAAAGCTTACGGGGCCCTCATGGATCAAATCCGGTCCGCCAGGCACAGGATTCTCATCTCCACCTATGTATTCAGTTCCGACGAGGTGGCCGGGGATATTATCTCAGCCCTGGCCCAAAAGGCGGCCCAGGGCCTGGATGTCCGTGTGCTTATCGACAGCATCGGCTCCCTGCCCCTCTATCTTTTCCAGAGGCCCCTGCGCAAGCTGCGTCAGGCAGGGGGCAGGGTGGAGTTTTACATGCCGCTGCTGACCCGGCCCTTCCAGAACTATATCAACCTGCGGAACCACAGGAAAATCTTCCTTTTTGACGATGACACGGTCATGGCGGGGGGAATGAATATCTCAAAAGAGTACATGGGCCCTGTTCCCTGCAAAGGCAGGTGGATCGATATTTTATTTGCCGTAAAGGGGCCTGCGGTATTCCACTACCGGGAAATCTTCACCCAGGACTGGAACCACTCCTCGGGAGCCGAACTGGAATTGCCCGAACACTGGCCGGAACCCGCAGGAGACACCGGAATCCAGGTGGTGCCCTCGGGCCCGGATATCCCCAGTGACGCCCTGTATGAGGCCCTGCTCTCGGGAATATTTTCCGCAAGGCAGCGCATCTGGATCGTAACCCCCTACTTTGTGCCGGACAAGAGCCTGCTCCAGGCCCTGATCATTGCCAGGCACCGGGGTGTGGATGTCAGGCTGATCACCCCGGCCAGTTCAAACCACCTGATCGCAGACCTGGGACGCTCCTCTTTCATGAGGGACCTGGTTCTCAACGACATCAAGGTTCACCTCTACCAGGGCGGCATGATCCATGCCAAAGCCATCCTGGTGGATAAGCGGGGGATGATGATGGGATCGGCCAATATTGACCAGAGAAGCCTCTTCCTCAACTATGAGGCGGTCAGCTTTATCTATTCGGAAAAGACCGTTGCCGATTGCGAGGCGTGGATGAAGCAGTTGCTGAGCCGCTGCCAGGGACGGATGAAGCCGGCAGGTAAATGGCGGCGAATGGGCGAAAACCTCATGCGAATATTTGCCCCCCTCCTCTAGCCATGTTAACCCCGGCCACCCCCCTGATCCAGTCCCCGGTATTTTTTGAAAAAACCGTGATACCGGATAATTTCGGACTCCTGTGCTGGAATATCCATAAGGAAAATCTCAGACCCGGCTTTTCAGAGCAGATCAGGGAATGGAAAAAAGATCCCGGCCTGGACCTTATCCTCCTCCAGGAGGCCCGGTTCTCAGACCAGCTGTTTTCCATTGCCGGCTTCCCCTATGTGGCTGCAGCCAACCTCCGCCTGCCCTTCAGCTACTCCGGGGTGGTCACGGCGGCCAATGCCGACCCCCATGCAAGCCATTCCCACATGACCCTGGCAAAGGAGGCCCGGATCTTCACCCCCAAAAACACCCTGGTCACCCTTTACCGGTTCAAAAACAAGGCCCCCCTGATGGTGGTGAATGTCCACGCCATTAATTTCAGATCCCTGGCCTGGTATCAATGGGAACTGACAAGATTGTCCGCCCTGATCAGGGGGTATAAAGGGGCCATGATTGTGGCCGGGGATTTCAACTGCTGGCGAAAATCCAGAAAAAAGATCCTGGACGATTTTACAGGCCTTCTCGGGCTGAGTTATGCCAGCCCCAAAAACAAGAGGCATGTCAAAAAATGGTTTGGATTTCAACTGGACCGGATCTACAGCCGGGGAATCGTTTTAAAGGATATCCGGGCGCTCAGGTGTAAAGAGCTGTCAGACCACAACCCCATTATCGCCCGGTTTGAACATCAGAATTCAGAGCTGTGATTCAATGGGCAGCAACCCCAGAAACTCAATGGTCAGGCGTTTGAAAAGCGAGGTGCGGGGATCGCGGATGTAAACGAC
>JAKSAX010000483.1 GCA_022361395.1 Desulfobacterales bacterium
ATACCGGTTCAGCACCCCGATCACGACCTGGTCCTTTGCCACCCGGCAGGCCTCTTCAATGGCCTTGGCCGGCCGGTCCGTAAATTCAAGGCTGGTGAAGAGCAGGGCCGTGTCAAAGGCATTATCGTCAAAGGGAAGATCTTCCGCATGGCCCCGGTGAAGATCCACCCGGTTGCCCAGGCGTGTGGCAGCCCTGTCCAGCATATAAGGCGACGGATCAATCCCGGTCAGGCTTAAGCCCCGGTCCATAAAAGGGACCAGGCTAAGGCCTGTACCGCAGCCGATATCCAGGAGCCGCTGCCCCTTTTTGGGATCGGCAAGATCCAGAATCAACTTGATTTCAAGGTCAAGGCAATGCCTGTGCTTGCCTTTGTCAGGCCAGGCATCGCATTTCCCTGCATCCTTGAAATCAAATACATACCCCATGATCAGGCAATAACCTCCTTGACCCTGGTCATCAGGCCGTCCACAGCCGTCACCGCCGGAGAATCGTCAGGCAGTTCCACCAGGGAGCGCTGTTCCATGTCAAATTCCAGCAGGTTTCCGTCATCGGGTATGGTGGCGATGATGGGCACGCCGATTCTTTCCACCTCGTCCAGAAAGGCCTGGCTCAATTGCTCCGGCGCCCGGTTGACGATTATCCCTTTTTCCCTGACATCCAGCTTCAGATCACCGAGCATCCCGTTGATCCTTCCCACAGCCCGCAGCCCTCTCAGGGCATAGTCGGTGACCATGAGCAACATATCCACCTTGCCGCTGGTTCTCCGGCTCAGGTGCTCCATGCCGGCCTCGTTGTCCACCAGCAGATATTTGTAATTCCCTTCCAGCTCTTCGGCAAACCGGTTCAGGATATTGTTAACCATGCAATAACAGCCCTGGCCTTCCTGACGCCCCATGACAAGAAGGTCATAGGCGTTCTCCTCAATCAGCACCTGGTTCATCAGCATTTCAAGATAGAGCACCTTGTCCATGCCGGACGGCACTGCCTGGGGGTCTTTCATGAAATCTTCACGGATATCTCCAACGGTCTTTTCAATGTTCAGCCCAAGGGTTTCCCCCAGGTTGGAATTGGGATCGGCATCAATGGCAAGAAGAGGGTCAGCTTGTTTTTTTGCAAAATATCTGGTCACCAGCGCGGAAACGGTTGTTTTCCCTACACCGCCCTTGCCGGCCATGGCAATCACTTTACTCATAGTCGCTCCAATGCTTACGGGTTAAATTACGTCAATAACATAACGCAATCTATGAAAAAAGCAATTGATCTTATGGAAAAAAAGGAGGGAAAAACGCCTTTATTTATGGTGCTTTTTGTACCACTTCGTGTCTTTGTAAAGGTTATGCATGCAATCCGGGCAGATCCCGTGGGTAAAGGTCAGTTCGGAATGGGCCTCCAGGTAACTGTCCACCTGGTTCCAGAACCCTTCGTCATCCCTGATTTTCTTGCAGTTTGCACACATGGGCAAAAGCCCTCTGAGCAGTTTTATCTCAACATGGGTCTTGATTCTTGCCAGCAGCTCGGCAGAGTTAAAGGGCTTGGTCACATAATCCACCCCGCCCACCTCAAATCCTTTAACCACATCCTCGGCATCGGTTTTAGCGGTCAGAAAAATCACCGGGATATGGCGGCTGTTGAACTCATTTTTCAGCCTTTCGCAGACCTCATACCCGTCCATTTCCGGCATCATGATATCCAAAAGGATGAGATCGGGCTCGTCCTTTTTTACAAAATTCAAAGCCTGACGGCCGCTTTGGGCCATGGCCACCTCATACCCGTTGTCAGACAGCAGTTTTCCTAAAAATTGAAGGTTCGTGGGTTTATCATCAACTGCAAGAATCAAGCTTTTTTTAACACCCATTATCATACTCCGGAACGATAGAAACTTAAGATACCTGAATTACACGAACATATGCTACGCACAGCATAGGCGGATTTTATGCTGCTTGCAAGCTCTTTTAGCGAAATCTGTAAATATTTGTAAATTACACCTGGCTCAGAAAAAAAACTCTCCGTCAGCATGGACAACGGAAGGATCATCTGTGTCTGTGACTGCAAAACAATTGCGGCGGTCAATCCTGCTGCAGCCGATTTGGACCCCTTTGGTACCCAGGGGAATTTCCCGGCCCAGCCTCAGTTTCAGGTGCCGGAGCCGGCCTCCGGAACTCTCTTGGGGGGCCATTGCGCCGGAGTAGGCCAGGGTTTCAACCAGCCCCGGGTAAATGGTATTGTTGACATGGCCGTTGATATCATAATCACCATGCCGGAGGGCGGCCGGAATCTGAACCTCCGGGGCGGTAACTTTCCCCGGTTTCCACTGGTACAGTTCGTCATCAAACTGGGCCCGGGATTCCGACTCATATGCCGCAACCATCTCCTCAGGCGCCCGGGTCACCCTTTTCTTTCTGAAATCAAAAAAGACCCATACCGAACTGGCCTGAACCGCAATGCCCTGTTCCGATTCTATGGTATACTCCCTTAAACCCATGTATTGGCGAAAGGCACGGGACCAGGTGGACAGGGTCACCTTATCCCCCAGTACAGGGTAATGCTTCACCCTGACCTCCAGCCGGTGAAGAAACCAGACCAGGCCTTTGGGAAAGAGCTGGTCCGGCCCTGCCCCCACCCGGCTGGAATGGAGGATGGCCATATCCTGGAAAAACCTTGCCATGGCTTCTATCCTCAGGGTTTTATCATGGGCAACATCAAAAAAATCAATGGTATGCTGACGGGTGACCTTCATAAATTATCCTTGTCTGAGCCGGCCGGGATTTGGACTCTGCAACGGAAACCCGGCAAATATGGTAATCAATAAAACCGGATCGGGGTCTGCCTTTCCCTGTGGGACAGGCCCTCCACATACCGCAGCAATTTCCCCTGCTCGTCCGGTGTCATATCCACAAATTCCACCCCCATGATGTAACCGGTGCCCACGGGCCTGCGCCGGATACGTATCACCCTGCACAGCACGGAAAGATCAATGGACTTAATCAGCACCTTTAAGATCACAAAATTATTAATGGGGAAAAAATATCCGGTTTGGAACTTCATGCCGGTGGCTGAAATGTCTTTTACACGAATCCCCTTTTCCCCGGCCTTTGCCTGGTCGCGGGGAGCCGTCTCTTCAATTTCATTCTCACACCCGGTAACCTCGGGATGTCCGTACTTTGATATGTACTTCTCCTGATCGTCGTTTGATAAAAAGACGATTTCAAACCTGAGATCCACCGATACCCGCTGGTGCCCCCGGCGCTCGATGTTATAACATTTCTCCTTTATGAAAAGATCCACAAGGTCCGGATCAAACCGGCTGCCTTTGCCCTTTTCCAGAATAGAGAGGGCCTTTTCCACGGGCATTGATTTTTTATAGGGCCGGTCATATGCGGTCAGGGCATCATAGACATCAACAATGGCGAGAATCCTCGCGGCCACAGGCAGGTCCTCCCCTTTCAGGCCATAGGGATATCCCTTGCCGTCCATTCTTTCATGGTGGGCAGAGGCCAGAAAGGGAACATTTTTCAACTCCCTGGAAAAATGGACCTGCTCAAGAATCTCACTGGTGTAGGAGGCATGTTCCTGGATTTTTTTATACTCATCCTCACTCAGCCGGCCGTTTTTTAAGAGCACATCATCCCTGACCCCTATCTTACCGATATCATGGAGCCAGGATGCCACTTCCAGTTCATTCAACGCACCGGCATCCAGGTTGGCGGCCCGGCCCAGTTTTTGAGCATACAGGGCAACCCTCTGTGAGTGTCCCGCCGTTACAGGATCTCTGGCATCAATGGTCTTTGACGAGGTGGAGACCAGGCTTTTAAACAGCCGGTCGTTTTCCTCGTGAAGCAGGGTGTTCTCTATGAAAACAGCCGCGTTGTTGGTAAACACCCTCAGCAGCCTTTCATCATACCTGGTGAACACCCCCTGTTTTTTGTTCAATACCTGGGTAACACCGATGACATCACCACTCCTGGAAATCAGGGGCATGCATAAAATGCTTTTGGTCCGGTACCCTGTTTTCTTATCAATATCCGGATTGAACCGGCTGTCCTTATAGGCGTCCGGGATGTTGACGGTCTTCTTTGAACCGGCGACCCAGCCGGCAATGCCCTTGTCCAGCGGAAACCGGATCTCATTGACCACTGTCTGCTGAATAAACCTGGAAAAGAATTCCCGGTTTTCATAATCACAGAGAAAAATGGAACTGGCATCGGCGCCAAGCACCCGGGTTGCCCCTTCCATGATTGCCTTTAACAGGACATCAATGCTCTTTTCCCCGGCCATGACCTTGGTAATCTCAAGAATCTCATGCAGATCATGAACCTGTTTTTCAACATCCGGCCCATCAGATAATGAGGTCATTTTGCCCCCAAGTTTCTTTAAAACTGTTTGCAGCCTTATTCACCCCAACGTTGCAAAAGTCGGGAAGGTACCAGCTTCAAGGCACTCAAGGTTGAAGCTGTAGTGTACTACCGCAAAACCTTGATAACGCGGA
>JAKSAX010000485.1 GCA_022361395.1 Desulfobacterales bacterium
ACGAAAAAGCAGGTAGTCCAGACCCGGGTGGTATCAGCCACAAACAGGGACCTGGAAGAACTGGTGGCGGCGGACAAGTTCAGAAAGGATCTCTACTTCAGGCTCTGCGTGGTCAAGGCGGATATTCCCTCACTCAACCAGCGGCCCGACGACATCCTGCCCCTGGCCAAACACTTTCTTTACGAGTTCAATCAAAAATTCAAAAAAGACCTGAAAGGCTTTTCCAATGAAGCCATGGACAGGCTTCAGGCCCATACCTTTACCGGCAATGTCAGGGAACTGAGAAATATTGTTGAACGGAGTGTGCTGGTGGCCAGGACAGATCTTGTCTCTGTCGCGGACCTGGGGCTGGGCAGCCGGACAAGGGATGATGACGCGCCGGCTGTCCGGACCGATCCGGGGAAGGTCCATATTCCGGAGGAGGGCGTCCACCTGACAGACCTGCTCACGGCAATTGAGCGCCAGTACATGGCTCTTGCCGTGGAAAAGGCCGGCGGCAATGAAAGCCGGGCGGCAAAACTCCTGAACATGAACCACCATACCTTCCGGTACCGGTGGAAGAAATTGAAAGAGTAAGCATTTAAAACGCTTCATCCCCTTTTACCATTGTCCAATTTATCGAGGCGAAACAAGCTTTCCTGTGATAGAACTATATAATGATTATCAGACATGAAAAACCTTCAGATATTGCAACGATCACCGAGATAACAAAGGTGGCGTTTAAAGATCATTCCTTCAGTCACCAGACAGAACATTTTACCATTTGTGACCTCCGTGCCGCCGGCGCTCTGACCATATCCCTTGTGGCGGAAGTTGACGGGCGGATTGTGGGGCACATTGCCTTTTCACCCGTCACGGTTTCCGATGGCACGCCGGACTGGTATGGTCTTGGGCCGGTATCTGTGTTGCCTGAGTTTCAAGGGTGCAGAATAGGCACGGCATTGATAGATAACGGATTGACCCTATTGAAGTCCATGGAGGGCAGGGGATGTGCACTTACAGGGATACCTACCTACTACGCCCGGTTTGGCTTCAGGCATTATCCCCGGTTAATCCATGAGGGCGTCCCGCAGGAGGTCTTTGTGTCAAAGCCGTTTTACGGGATCGTCCCAAATGGAGCGGTTGAGTTTCACCAGGCGTTTAAACAATTGTCATTAGTTGAAAAAGACGCCATTGCCGATATTATAATCGACTATGAGATTGAAGGGTTAAGGGTTAATAAGGAGAACAAGGCCATTGAAAGCATAATGAAAAAACGGATTTTAGCTGAAATGCCGGATGGCAAGTGCATGTTACGGCCGGCGGCACTGGCAGAGTATGATTCATATTTTGGCAAGGTCGCGCAATTCAGAGCAACTGAGATGAGCCGCGTACACAAAAATCCCATAATGACGGCAATTAAATCCTGATTCGGGAATTGTTCATTCCCCACTGTTTCCCGGCCGTTTCCCAGGTTTCCGTTTGGCTATTCCTTGTTAACGGGCTTAAAAACATCCTTTTCACTCTTTTTGTCTGTCACCTGACAGGCATTTCTCATTCAGGTGGATATCCCCATTTTGGGAAGGATGTATGTCTGCAGTAAAATGTAGATTCCAAGAAAAATTAATACATAAATCATGTCCGGCATAATCAACCTCCTGTTCCGGGTGAAAAAAATCTCTTACTATGGAGTCGCGCAAAAATAATTTCACCTGATCTGTTTACAAAAAACCTTAGCCCGGAGATTTCATGAAAAATGAAATTTTCCGGACTATTATCCCTATTATCAAAAGATTATCTTGATACTTTAACCGATTCTTAAACTGCAAAGTGTCACCGGGAAATTTCAGTTTTCACCTTTCAGGCAAGCCGAATTTACTTCATCGGCTTCGCTACAGGCCGCTTGCGGTAAATGATTACAGCTGCACGTCCTGTAACTTGCAGCTAAAGCAAATTCGACTCGTGAAATATCCGGGCTAAATAGTCATATCCC
>JAKSAX010000490.1 GCA_022361395.1 Desulfobacterales bacterium
CCAGGGTGGCCAGGTCCCAGACCCCTTTTCCGGCGAGCCGCTTGAGTGTTTCGATTTTCATGTGGGGCAGCACCTGGGGATTATCCGTTACCTGATAATCCGGATATACGGAACAGACCTGGGAACAGAACCCGCAATGGGTACAGGCAGACAGCCCGGCAAGGTCAAGAAACCCCATATCCGTCCGGACCGCCGACGGCAGCATCCGCCTGCGGGATGTGGCCAGGGGGATGGCTATGAGATGAAACATCCTCGAAAAGGGAAAAAACAGAACCAGGGTCAGGACAAGGCCGAAATGAACCCAGTAAAAGATGCGGTCCAGTCGGAACGCCTTGTTCCAGAACCCCAGAGGCCTGGCCAGCCGCGCCAGGGGAGAGGAGATAAAGGCCGTGTCCGGAGGGGTATGGCACTCCAGGCAATAGGTCTCGTTGAGTTCCCGGCCTTCTTCAGGGTTGCCCCGGTCAGCAGCGGGCAGGGTTGCCCCGTCAAAGGCCACATGGTAATTCTTTGCCCAATAGGACTGCAGATGCACCAGCTCAGGCTCTCCCACAAGGTCTGAATACTCTTCCACCATCTCGTCAAATCGTGCTTCGGACTGGATGTTCATCATTTCTGCGAGAAATCCGCTGCCCATTATCCCCAGAATAAGCAGAATGGAAAGGGTGCCCCTGACCCTGAAGCGGAGTCCCCTGCGCAGCCGCTCCAGATTGATTCTGGTCCGGGTCATGCGCCGGAGTAAAAAAACAACACACCCGGCAGCCACCATGGCGCCTGCCAGGTTTCTCAGAAACCGGAACGGCTCGATCCCGGGCTGGTACCATGCAAAGAGGTCCTGGGTCCAGAAATCCAGGGCATGGACAACCACCAGGTAGATAAATCCGGTAAAGACAAGGGCATGGGCCAGCCATCTCAATTTTCCTGCCTTGAAAAGACGGGCCTGGAACAGGGTGTTGAACAGGGCCCCGGGGTAGTCAAGTTTGAAAATCTGGGCTGCAAGGGTATCTGTATCCCTTGTAAACACCCTGCCCAGCCTGAACATTGACGAAAAACGGAAGACAAGCCCGACCAGGCAGAGAACAAAGACGGTAATAACGGTTATCTTAACAACCATGGCCTGCCTCCGCTGTATCTGCCAGGGATTCTGCAAAGTGGTCCACGGCAGTAAAGGCTGACACCAGGGCTGTGCCTGAGCCGGATTTGAGTCTTGGCCAGTCATTGTAAGCCAGGATACTGCCCACGGCATACAGGTGGGTGTACACCGGCCTGTCCCGCTCATCCAGGGGCCGGAACACCTTATCGGTTCTCACACCGGCCTGGTTGATTTTATGTCCCCCGGGAGAGAGAAAAGACGAATCATGCCAGAGATTCCGGCCGAGGGGCTGGACAATATCCAGATGGAACACCGTCTCCACGATCCGCTCCCGCCGGGCATGGAGGCCGTTGCCGAAAAACCGTCCCGTGGCCAGGATCACCCCCCGGGGACGGATCTTCAACTCCCCGGGATCAAGGTCTGCGGTCAGGGTAAACCGTGTACCGTCAAATACCGGATCCTTGATCCGGGTATTTGACAGCAGCGCGATACCGGAGCGGGACAGGTACCGCTCAAAGGCATTTTTAAGGCGGAGTCCCGGGATGGAAGGCGGGCTGCAGGGAATTTCAAACACAGGGATCTTAAGCGCCTCCTGAAGCCGGCCGATGACAGCTTCACTGTTGTCAATACCGCAAACCGCCGGCAGCCCGAGGATATCCGCCTTTCCGGCACCGGCCCTGACCTGGGAGATAAAGGCATTTAACCCTTCCGGGTCTGCCATCTGCCCTGCCAGTATCTGGGGCGGTACAACCGTCCGGACACCCGGCAGTTCGGCCCGGACCGGGATGGTATCTAAAAATTTTGACTTTACCCCTTCCGCCACCTGGGCCGCACTGAACCCCTGAAGACCTTTGATTCCGGCCACGGCAAGCGTCAGGCTGCCGCTGTCTCCGGCCAGGGCCCTGCATCCGGAGGCCATGGTTTCCGGCACCATGAAACTGGGTTTTATTGTTCCCATGGCAGTCAGGACATACCGGTTTTCGCCCTGTGAAGGGACCCGGGTATAATTCAACCCCTCCCGGGCCAGGATTTTCCGGATAAATTCAAACCCCTCAACAATGGGTGCATCTCCGGCAATTGCATAGGCATGGCCGGGAAAATCCTTTTCAAGATCTGTCAGGTGCTTTTCCGGAACCTTGAGAAAACAGCTTGTCCCTGCCGGATATATTCCCAGGTAGTCCATAAGCCCGCTTGAAAACGTAAGGGAAGATGGGTTTCCGGCCACCACGCAGGACAGCCCGTGACCGGCGGCCCTTGCTGCGGCAGCCATTCCCGAAAGCCCTGCACCGATGACCAGGAGATCGCAAACCCTTTCTTCAGTCATCCCTCGTCTCCTGTTATCTCCAGGCCGAACAGGCCGCAGTGAACCATCTCCTTGAGGGAAGACTGGGACAGGGAGTCCCCCCAGAGCAGGGCATGCTCCCCTTTCCACCTTTCATCCAGAAACCGCCTCAGATCCGAAATCCCCTCTCTTCCCTCCACCTCACCCCGGTCATACAGGTGGGAGAGTACCCGGGTGCTGCAGGTGGCCCCCTGGCAGGGGCCTTTGCCCATCCTGCTTCTCAAACCGATGGCCAGTAGGTCCGGCCGGCCCTGGTTACGGCGGATATCGCCTGTAATGGCATCAATGGCGGACGCCGGCACCATTTCGCATTCGCAGACGATCTTATCGTCCCGGTCCGGCAGGCGGAATCCGTGGCGAAGGGAGGCCCCGGGATCGGTCCAGTCTCCGACCTCTGCCATTGGCAGGGGCAGGTCACGGGTTTTGCAGGGTTCGTGAATCCCCAGTTTTTCACAGACCAGATCAGCTGTTTTTTCTGCCATGAGACGGTAGGTGGTGAGCTTACCCGAAGTTATGGTAATAAAATTGTCCACCCCGTCCTTGCCGTGGTCCAGCAGGGCAAATCCCCGGGTCACCTTTCTGTCGTCCCCGTCATCCGAACTGACCAGTGGCCTGACACCGCAATAGGCCCTGATATACCTTCGAACACCCAGGTCCGGCACCATCTGCCTGCCCTGGTTGATGATCAGGTCGACCTCATCCACAGTGGGAAATATCCGGTCAGGACAATCCACTCTTACAGAGGTGGTTCCGATGATGGACACCACCCCGCCGGGTACCAGTATATCACCGTCACTGGCCTTCCTGAGCCTGTTGATTACAGACCTGGCCAGGCGCTGGCCCGTGACCAGCAGGCTGCCTTTGGAAAAGACCATGGGGATTTTAACTCCGGCCATCCCGGCGAGATCGCCTGCCCAGGCACCTGTGGCCGAGACATAGGCCCGGGCCTTTATCCTGGATTCGTTTCCGGTCCGGTTATCCCGGATGCGCGCCATGGTAATCCCCTTTTTGTCCAGGTCAAATCCCGTGATCCGGGAATGGGAAAGATAGGTGGTGCCAAGACCGGTGGCCTGGCTCATATTCTCGATGGCCAGTTTAAACGGATCAATGGCGGCATCGGGCACTTCATAGACCGCAACAGCGTCTTTGGCAAGGCAGGGGGCTTTTTCAAACGCCGTGTCAAGGTCCAGTTCCCTGCAGGAGATTCCGGCTTTCCGGCACATGGTCGGAAAATCCGCTATATAGTTTTCCTCATCACCCGGCACAGCCACAAAAAGGCCGCCGGTCTCTTCAATGCACTGGGGGGAAATCTGTTTAAGGATACGCCCCTCTTCCCTGCACTCAATGGCAGCTTCCATATCTGAATGGACATACCTGGCCCCGGAATGAAGCAGTCCGTGGTTGGCGCCTGAGGCCCCGGCGTTGAGATCCCCTTTTTCCACCAGCACGGTCTCAATACCGCGAAGGGCAAGATCGCGGGCAAGACCGGTGCCTGTGGCCCCACCTCCGATGATGAGTACTTGGGTTTCAACTACGTTTTTCATTCCCGGTCATGCCCCCTGCTTAATGTTCGAAAGCGAAAATATCACGAATAAAACACTTTCACAAGTGAATACTTTTTATCGTTTCTGAACCTTCTTTATTTAGAACATCTGGTCCTGACGATTATGTCTTATTGTTAAAAACATATTCCCCGCCCCTGGAATTTCGCTTTGACACAGCGGTTAAAAGCAATAGATATTACAGCGGATCTTCCCTTTGATGATTGTCTTTGGTGTCCGGAGCCTTTCCAACATCCATCCCATGATTTTTCCCTGGATATCCCGGAATATCCATGGTAACACATATTTTTTTATAATGTTCATTTTTTAAACGGGAGTATTATTGTGGCACCCAGGCAGAGTCCCATGAACCACCGCCAGGAAAAAATCGTTCAGCTGGTCCGGGAAACCGGATTTGCAACGGTGGAAGAGATGGCAAGGGTGTTCAACGTCACCCCCCAGACCATCAGGCGGGATATTAACACCCTTGACCGGGAGGGTAAAATAGCCCGTTACCACGGGGGAGCGGCTCCGTCAGGCTCTGCTGAGAATGTGGCCTATACCCGCCGGCAGACCCTGCTCCGGGAAGAAAAGAAAGAGATTGCAAAGGCCGTGGCAGACCTGGTGCCGGACAACTCATCCCTGTTTATCAACATCGGCACCACCACGGAACAGGTGGCCCGGGCACTGATCCGCCACCATAAACTGAAGGTCATCACAAACAACCTGAACATTGCCGCCATCATGGGCCGGAAGGAGGATTTCCAGGTCATGGTCAGCGGCGGCATTGTCCGGGCCAGGGACAACGGAATTACCGGGGATTCCGCCATTCAGTTCATCCGGCAGTTCAAGGCAGATATCGGTATCATCGGCATCTCCGGAATTGACGAGGACGGCACCCTCCTGGATTTTGACTTCATGGAGGTCAATGTGGCCAGGGCCATTATTGATAACGCCAGAAAGGTATTTCTTGTGGCGGATCATTCCAAATTCCGGCGCAATGCCATGGTCAAGCTGGGCAATTTATCCGAAATCCACACCCTGATCACGGACCAGCCCCCGCCCGGGCCTGTGATGGACCTGATCAAACAGGAAGGCATCAATCTCGTGATTCCGCAGTAGCCCCTGTTTACCCCGGCAATCTTGGGGGTTATTCTTTTTTACTGTGCTCTACAATATAGAGGATCCTCTCCACAACATGGTCCGAATGCAGGGAGACCAGTTTTATTTTGTCCCGGACCTTTTCCGGTCCGTGGCGCCTGGCCATGGTGCCGAAAACCTCATCCAGAAAGTCCCAGGGATAGCCCAGCACCCCGTCCAGCTCAATGGTTATCCTGTCATAGGCATCAAATCCCTCATCCAGGTACTTCTCCCTGAAAGCTTCGCCTGAGAAGTCGGCGATCTTTTTCTCCCGGCCGCCCAGGTATTTATTAAAATCCCTGCTGATATTTATGGTAAGTTCCTTCACTCTTTTCCTCTCATTGGCAGTTTTATGGTAAATGCAGCCCCGTTTCCGGGCAGGGTATCCACCGTTAACTCCCCTTTATGGTTTTCCACAACGATAAAATAGGATACGGAAAGGCCCAGGCCGGTTCCCGTTCCCACAGGCTTGGTGGTGAAAAAAGGTTCGAATATCCGCTTCCGGACCGCTTCCGGAATACCAGGGCCATTGTCTGTGATTTCCACCCCGGCCATCTCATTTTCCGTAAAATACCGGATTCTGAAGCCGGGCTGTTCCGTTTTACTGAGGGCCATGGCCTGGGTACCGTTTTTCAGGATATTAAACAGGACCTGCTGGATTTTGCTCTTTTCACAGGGAACCGGGGGAAGTGTTTCCAAACCGGTTTTCTCTATCTCCACCGCCCTGAAATCATAGTGCCTTCTCAGGTTGTAATCATTTTCCAGCAGCATCAACGTGGCATCCACCATATCCGGAATGGAATGGCTGGACCGGCTGCTGTCGTGTTTCCGGCTGAAAGAGAGCATATTATCAACAATTTTCGCGGCCCGGTCCCCCACTGACACCGCCTGGTCCATCATATAAAAGATATTCCGGTCTTCCATGTAGTTTTGAAGGCTGCCAAGGTTAACATCATGTTTCTCAGCCGCCCGGATATTCGCCGGCAGGGGCTTGGACAGACGGTTGCGTATGACCTGGATATTCTGGATCATTCCGGATAGAGGGTTGTTTATCTCATGGGCCATCCCGGCTGCCAGCCCGCCGACGGACATCATTTTCTCCGACTGGACCATCATCTCCTGAATTTTAACCTGCTCACTGATGTCATCCACCCGGATCACCGCCCCCGGCATATTCCGGGATGACACCGGGAAAATAACAATATCAGCTAGGATGGTCTGCGGTTCTGCCCCTCCTGTCTCGATAGCCAGGGCCTGCTTTTCCAGCCGCTGCACCTGCCGGGTCTCCATGGCCCTTTCCAGGTCCGGCAGGCAGGGGACTATCTGGGGAAAGAGATCTGTCAACCGCCCTCCCCGGCCTTTGTCTTCGGAAATCCCGGTTAACCGGACCGCCCCTTCGTTCCACTGGGTAACCTTCCCCTCCCGGTCCACCCCGATAATAACGGAGGGCATGGAGTTGATGATGCTTCTCACATAATTTCTGGCATGGCGGAGTTCCTTTTCAGCCTCGTTTTGATCGGTAACATCCCGTAACACAACAAGCCATCCGCTTTGCCGCCCCCTTTTCCCCCACAGGGGGGAGATCCGGAGATGCCACTCCCGCTGTCCGGTTCCCGGGATTTCCAGCACGGTCTGAAATTCCATAGCGCGGACTCCCCTGGACCGGCTGACCACCTTATACAGATCCGGAAACATCTCTTTTACGTGAGTACGTCCCGGACGCATTTGATCCGAATCAGACACATCCAGGCAGGCCTGGTTGACCTCCACCACATGGTCGTCCATATCCAGGACAATGACCGGATCCCCCAGCCCGTCCATCACCGCCTCATGGGCCAGAGGTATCAGGTTGACCAGGTGATACCGGAAGAGGCCCACGGCAAAAACCATGGAGGTCACCATAAAGGCCAGGGGACTCAGATCCACATTGGACAACCCGGGCAACTCCATGAGGTAAAGCCCGTTGGCGACCCAGGGCAATATGATGCCGGGCAGCATGACCATGACCTGCATCCGCAGGGTTCCCACGGATAAAACCAGGCTTTTTAAAAGAAGGACAAAAGAGATAAGAATCAGGGAATAGGAAAAAACCACGTGGAGCCAGAAGACAGGGCCCCGGTGAAATTGAAGTGTCTGGGCCCCGGGAACCACCGAGAGCCACACATCCCGCCAGAGAAGGTGATGCCACTGATTGGTGAATCCGGCCAGGATCACCAGGGCAGGCACCACCCACAGCCAGTTCACCCACTTCCCGGCCAGCATCCCGGACGGTCCTGTGACCATGAGCACAAAACGGAACAGCATCAGCCCCACCGTGGCGGCACCGATATACTCAACCCGCACCCACCAGAGCTTAACCGCCAGGTCCGGGCACAGCAGTTCCAACCCGTATCCCACGGACCAGATCCCCGAGCAAACCAGCAAAAACAACATCTGCCTTGCCCCTTTGTTCTGCCGGTCATGAATGAGATATACGGCGAGACCGATACTGGCCATACCGGAAAAAATCGATAAACATCCGTAAACAAGATTCCAGGTTAAATAATCCAAACCCTTTCCTTCTGAGACTGCCTCCAACTTACCGCCGGATAGAATACATGATAAACCAGCCTCCGTCCAGACACCTGTCAAATTAAGGCATCATAAGATTTTTATAAAAATTTCAAATACTTCTTGCAAAAAAAATATTTTTTTGGCATATTATTTATTTTTTTAGCACATTCCATCCGGCAGACTACCATTCCGGGCCGGATTAATTAATCAATAAGGATTTCCAACACCCCATGCCCCAAGATACAATGCCCGAAACCGGGTTTGAACACATGCCCCTGAGCACTGTTGTGCAGTCAGCTGTCCGTGCAGCCGGTTATGAAACCCCCACCCCTATCCAGGCCAAGGCCATCCCCCTTCTGGCCCGGGGCAATGATCTTATCGGACAGGCAAAAACCGGCACAGGTAAAACAGCTGCCTTTGCCCTGCCCCTGTTGTCAAAAATCGACCTGGACCTGAAAAAGCCCCAGGTGCTTATCCTGACCCCCACCCGGGAGCTGGCCATCCAGGTGGCAGATGCATTTAAAACCTACGGAAAAGGCATGAAGGGCCTGAGTGTACTGCCGGTATACGGCGGGCAGAGCTACGGTATTCAGCTGAACCGCCTGAAACAGGGGGTCCATGTCATTGTGGGCACACCAGGCAGGCTCATGGACCATATCCAGCGAAAAACCATCTCCCTGGCCCATCTCTTCTGCAAGATATTGGACGAAGCAGATGAAATGCTCCACATGGGATTTATCGATGATGTGGAATGGATTTTCAAACAGACACCGGAACAGACCCAGACAGCCCTGTTTTCAGCAACCATGCCCGGGCCGATCCGGAAAATCGCCCAGACCTATCTTACCGATCCCGAAGAGATTATCCTCCGTTCCCAGTCCATCGGGGTTGAAAACATCTCCCAGAAATTCTGGCTGGTCAAA
Organism: Desulfobacterales bacterium; assembly: GCA_022361395.1. GTDB lineage: Bacteria > Desulfobacterota > Desulfobacteria > Desulfobacterales > Desulfobacteraceae > Desulfobacter. The sequence goes on from JAKSAX010000490.1 coordinate 8,590, forward strand.
GGCTGCAGCAAGGCTGCCGGCCTTCCCCGGCTCCTTGATGCCACAAACTTTGACGGGGTGATCGTCTTTGTCAAAACAAAGTCATCCACCCTTGATGTCAGCAAAAACCTTGAAGATAACGGGTTCAGGGCAGAGGCCCTGAACGGGGACATGGCCCAGGCTGCCAGGGAGAAGACCGTGAACCGCCTGAAAAACGGCCATATCGACATCCTGGTCGCCACTGATGTCGCAGCCCGGGGGCTGGATGTGGACCGGATCTCCCATGTCATCAACTATGACATGCCGGACAAGACAGAACCCTATATTCACAGAATAGGCAGAACCGGCAGGGCCGGCCGCAAAGGAGACGCCCTCCTGTTCATCTACCCCAAAGAACGCTGGATGGTCAGAAAACTTGAAAAGGCCACCGGCCAGAAGATAGAACAGACCCACCTGCCAACAAACAAGGCCATCAACGAAAAACGGATAAACGATTTCAAGGCAGCCATCACCCGAACCCTGGCCTCCGAAGACCTGGATGTTTTCCAGGACCTGGTCACGGCTTATGCCGAAGAAGAAAACGTGCCCGTGGCTGCCATCGCAGCCGCCCTGGGAAAACTGGCCCACGGCGACACCCCTTTCCTCCTCGATAAAAAAGAGCCCAAAAAACAACCTGCCGCTCAAAAACAGGAAAGCCAGACGAAAAAGCCCAAAACAAGACGGGAAAAGCTTGCCCGGAAATCCGCGGCCAAAAAAGAACAACAACCTGTCCGGTCCGACGCGCCCCGCCCCCTGAAAAAAGGCATGGACCGCTACCGCATCGAGGTGGGCCGCACCCACGGCGTCAAGGCCAGGGACATTGTCGGCGCCATATCCAACGAAGCCGGCCTTGAAAGCAAGTTTATCACCGGCGTTACCATCAAAAAGGATTTCAGCGTCGTGGACCTTCCCGCAGGCATGCCCAAAGACATCTTCCGCCTCCTGAAAAAAACCTGGGTCAGATCCAGACCCATGGACATCTCCCGGATGGACATGTCTGGAATAAAAATGCAGAAAGTGGCCTAAACTATAAGATGAAGAACATCCCCGCCGTAAGGACAGGCTTCGCCGTCCTTCCTGCGGGGATAGATGTTTCATGTAGCTGCAACCGGGCCGGGCAGCCCGGAGGCGTCTGGCACTGTTTTTAAGAGGATCTAAATTTCGCTGCGCAAAAAGCCATGGATATTCTTCATAGCTTTTTGTCGCTCCGCTTCTCCGCTTCAATAAGATCCTCTAAAAGAACAGCGCTTTTATGCCGCCTTCCGGCCCACCCGACCCTAAGTGCCAACCCCGAACGCCCTAAGAGTAGCGGAAAATAAAACCTAAAAACTCAAAAAGAGTGGACACGGCATGTAATCTAAGAAACTATGCCAAGTTATCTTAAACAACAAAAATGAAAAATTTAAGGATATAATTTTTCTTTTGAACGGTTGAGTCAACCAGCCGGCCTCAAACTTTCAGAGCCTGTTCAGCATTTTGGGAAAACCGAGCAGGTTCTTCCGTTCTGGTAGTGATTTGTTATCTATATTTATTTCCTTTTACCAATTTCACGTGTTAGTGCATCTAAACTTGTCATGATTAATTCACTCAGAAATTCGATCTGCTCTTCGCTCAAAATGGGCTTTATATAATTTATTTCACCACCTTTGGATGGCACTCCAACGGTGATGTCACATGAGTATCGCTTAATATTTTCACTTTGGCCGGTGCCTGTATAGAATAAAATAATTTTAACACGCTTTTCATTATAGTACTCATAGCTGATAGCTAAACCAGTATTATTGTGCGGGTGAAATCTTGTAGTCTGATTATTCTTCAGGATTGCGTTGCTTTTACTTAGAATTTTTATGGTCTCAGCGTCATCTAACCGATCATTAACCTTTGATATAAATTGATAAGCGTCTTCTGATGATACCGGCCAAGAAGCGTTCATTTCGTGATAGAGACACACAGACGCAACTGTCGGGATAGATTCCTCAAGAGTTTCATCAATAATTTTGTTCCGCCTAATGGTTGTTTGAATAGACGAACAGCCAATTAAAAAAAGAACAAAAACAGGGAGCAATCTGTAAAAATTCATAATCGATAACCATTTATTATCAGGTCAATTCTTCCCGGCAAATTGACATCTGAGTATAAATCAGGCAAATTGCCCTTGTGTAAATTCGAACTTATTAAAAACTCCAAAAACCGATTTTATCGAAATAAATCTTTTTATTAATCAGGAGATAATCATCTCCTATTGGAAAATGCAACAATCAACAAAATATATTAATTTGATTACTCTGCGGTATCCGCTAACGGGGATGATATCAATGCATTAAATTGTACTCAGTCTCAAGTCGAAAAGTAATCCTATAAAAAATTTTATTTTTTTGGGGCATAACAGAGGGCATGGCTATGAAATGTTCCGCCAGTCCATTCATAGGGTTCTGAAATGTCCGTTTCATTATAGAGGTGAGCAGCAACACAAAACTGGGTTTCACCGATAAAGTAAATATAAACATTTGGTGCATAGGTGGCTTGCTTCTGGGGATCTCGTGGTAAACGAATTTTTTGCTGAAGCCCTTTTCTCAGGATCTGCTCAAACTGATTTGAATTAATGAAATAAGCCCCCTTGTTTAGTGCTTTTAGTTCAGCAAAGCTATCTTCTTCGGCACTGCTATGTCCTATTAAAACCATGAAAGGTTTATTCTGTTTTTTTACCAGATCGGATAAAGGTGGGTGGCCTACTTTCTCATCGTAAGCAAAAATTACATCGGCTATTTTTTTGATATTGTCAATTCTGATTGGATCGTGTGCTTGTTGGTATCTCTCGTCTAACACTTCATAGCCATAAGGCACACCGAATGCTAAGAGTGTGATTACTGTGGTAATAATTGATAGTACGATTTTCCAATTCATTTTACAGGACCAGTAGAGGTTTTAAAAATTTCGTTTAAGAATCATTTAAGATCCGAAAGTCAACATAATTGAAGAATATCCTCTTCCTACCGAAAATTGCAACAGTAAACAAAATACATAGATTCGCTTACCTTTTATGCTCTTCCTGATACGAAAAGTAAAATTTCCAGATTCATCAAGTATTCACTTGTAAATGCTTATGTAAATGCCCGCAACTGATCGTGACCCGGGGAGGTTCGGATGGGGTGTCCGAGCCATAAGATTGGAATTTTTTAGTGGCTCTTAATGCAGCGGAGTCAAAAAGCCGTGTTGTTTGAGGAGCAACTGCACCGCAGTTTCACGGCTTTTTCGGAGCAAATTTAGAGCCACTTAAAATTGGTCAATCAGGCCGGACATCCCATCCGGACCGGCCGTGGATATGCCTATGCCTCTCATTAGCCTCCGGCTCTATTCGAGCAAAACCAAACCTGATCATACAAACCGTGACAATACCTTAAACAAACGCTCGATATCCCTGTCGCCGTTATAGAGATGGGGGGCTATGCGGATGGATTCCCCGCGGACACTGACGAAGATCTTTTCTGCGGCAAGTGTATCTACCAGCCCGCCGGGCAGTCCGCCAGGAAAGGTTACCCCGGTCATGTGGGGGGATCTTACGCGTTCCGGCAGCACTTTGAGTCCCAGGTCCTCTGCCCGCCCTGCAATGGTATTGGTTTTCCGGGACAAGGTCGCGGCAATGTTTTCCACTCCCCAGTCCAGGATCTGTTCCAGGACGGCAGCCACCACCGGGGAGAGGAAGAAGTTGCTGCACTCTCCCATATCAAATCTAAGGGCGCCGGGCTGGTAATCCTCCCGGTAATCCACCAGCCTTGAGAAGTCGTCCGAACCGTTGCGGTTCAGCCAGTTTTCCTCCAGGGGGCTGCCGGACTGCCACCTGGGGGCGACATAAGCAAACCCGTAGCTGTAGGGGCCGAGCAGCCATTTGTGGGTAGTGGTCACCAGGAAATCCGGTTTCACCTCGTCAATATAAAAAGGCACGGCACCCAAGGACTGGGTGGCGTCAATGACCAGGGCAGTTCCCGTATCCCTGCAGTGTTTTCCGATGCGCACCAGGTCCAGGCGGCTGCCGTCTGTCCAGTGGCAGTGGGGCAGGGCTGCAATGGCGGTATTCCGGGTGATACTTTCAAGAACGGCAGGGGTCCAGTCGTGGTCTGCAGGCCGTTTAACGGTTGTCATACGCCCCCCTGCCTCCCCGGCCTTTTTCTGCCAGGCATAGACATTTGAGGGAAACTGGTCTTCAAGGACCAGGATCTCCTGCCCCGGTTTCAGGGGCAGGTTTTTAGCAGCAACGGCAATGCCGTAAGAGACGGACGGGATAATGGCGACATCTGTTTCCGGGCATTGGATCAGCCGTGCAAACCGCTCCCGCACCGGGCCGATTAAAGAGAAGAAGTGGGAAGGAAAAATCTGCCAGGGGGCGGCCTTGGCTGCCACTGCCTTTTTCCCGGCTTCTTCCGCAGCTTTCAGCAGCGGCGCAGTATAGGCACAGTTCAAATAGGTTATTTCCCGGGGGATGGAGAATAAATGGCACTGATCCGGTATCATACTGCCTCCTTAAATTCATAATGATTTCCTGTTGATCTTTTTTTAATTGTATGACCTCTTTTGAATTGTTATGCAACACCATAATTGTCACCATAACAATTTTACTTAAGGGACAACTGTGATGTGGATACCAGATCTTACACAATTTACCGGACCTAAATACCTTGCCATTGCAGATGCCCTGAGCCTGGATATTGTCCAGGGCAGACTGGCCCCGGGAGACAGGCTGCCTCCCCAGCGGGAATTATCCTACGCCCTCGGGGTCAACTTCGGCACGGTGACCCGGGCATATGCACTGGCTGCGGACCGGGGACTGGTCAGGGGAGAGATCGGCAGGGGCACCTTTGTCCGGAAGGATCCGCCTTCGTCCCTTACCCCCTGGCCGGACGAAAGCCGGAAACCGGACCGTATTGACATGCGGTCTGATTTTCCATGCAGCCTGGCGGATGACCCGGCATTCAGACAGGGATTCCAGAATCTGCCCAGGCATCCGGATTTTTCATCCCTGCTCCAGTACCAGCCGGGATCTGCCAGGCCGGATCACCAGGAGGCGGCAGCGGCCTGGACAGGACTTCTGGGTGTGCCGTCGGCTCCAGACGGCATCTTTATCACCAACGGCGCCCTCCACAGCGGCTTCCTGTCCCTTTTGGCCGTTACCCGGCCCGGTGATACGATTTATACGGAGAGCCTGACCTCTCCGGCCATCCGGAGCATTGCCGCCATGCTCCATCTGACCATAAAGCCAGTTGCCACAGACGGCCAGGGCCTTGTTCCCGAAGATCTGGAGAAAAAACAAAAAACCAGCCCTGCCAGAGCCCTCTACCTGGTGCCGGACTTCCAGAATCCCACCACGGCAGTACTGCCGGAACACCGGAGGGATGCTATCGCCGGGATCGTTGAAAACTCAGGGCTGTACCTGGTTGAGGATGATGTGTTCGGCGGGCTGGCAAGGGGAATCGGAAAGGACCGGATACCCGGGGCGCCCATGCCGGTGTCCGGACGGATTCCGGAACGGGCCTTTTATATCACCAGTTTTTCCAAGGGCATTGCACCGGGTCTGCGCATCGGCTACCTGGTGTCTCCGAAAGGCTTCAGGGAAAAAATCCTCACCGGTTTACGCATCACCTCATGGATGGCTTCGCCCCCCATGGCCGAACTGGTCTCCGGCTGGATCAGGGATGACAATGCCGCCCGGCTGTTCAAACGTCAGGCCGCAAAGCTGTCCCGGCTGACACGTATAGCCGGAGCAGCATTAAAGGACTTCCAGCCAGGTATCCAGGACCACTGCCCCCATGTCTGGCTCAGGCTTCCGGGACCGGGCCGCGAAACCCTGGTGACGGACGCGCTTGCCAAAACCGGGATCGACGTGACACCCGGCGAATACTTCAGCGTCAGCAAAGGCCTTGCCCCCAACGGCATCAGGCTCTGCCTGGGGCAAATTGATGATCCGACAAGACTTTACCGGGCCTGCCGGATTATTTCCCGGGTCCTTTCTTCAATTTAAAAGAAAAACCTTGCGGCACCTGCTGTGGTTCCCGGGAACCCGGCGTTCTGATTTATTATTGATTTCACTATATTCCGGTTGTAAGGTATGGCATTAACCTGTCAAACGGGAGTTGGTACAAATGAAAAATGATTTCTGCTATATGCTCAGGGTCAGATATTCCGAATGTGATGCACAAAAAGTAGTTTTTAACGGCAGGTATGTCGACTATATCGACCTGGCCGCCACTGAATTCATGCGGGCCACCTGGGGAAATTACAACGATCTTCTATCCAAAGGCATAGACCTCCAGGTGGTCAGCCTGACGCTTAACTGGAAGGCACCTGCCCATTTTGACGAGGTTATCGCCATTACGGTCAAACCCGGTAAAATAGGTACAACCTCCTACGGACTGGGCCTTGACTTCCATAACCATGAGAACTCAAAACACCTGCTCCATGCAGACATCGTCTATGTCATGGTCAGCGCTGATCAGCACCGGAAAATGGAAATTCCCGGGCAGATGCGCCAGACACTTGAAAAAGGCGCACCAGGTGTCAGGGTAAATCATTCAGGCACGTAACAGCCGGGGGAAAACTTCCGGTCAGACCATAAAGGAGGACAGATGGCTTTCACCGTAAAAAATAATATCCAATGGGTGGGAAAGATTGACTGGGAGCTCAGGAAATTCCACGGGGATGAGTACTCAACCCACAGGGGGTCATCCTATAATTCCTATTTGATCCGGGAAGAGAAAACCGCTTTGATCGATACGGTGTGGGGTCCCTATGCAAAGGAGTATGTTGAAAACCTGAAAAAAACCGTTGATCTTAAAAAGATCGACTATGTCATCGTCTGCCACGGGGAAAACGACCACAGCGGCGCCCTGCCGGAATTGATGCGCCATATCCCGGACACCCCTGTCTATTGTACAAAAAACGGGGTGAAAACCCTCAAAGGCCTGTATCACCGGGACTGGAATTTTCAAACCGTTAAAACCGGTGATACCCTGGACCTGGGCAACAACAGGGTCCTGACCTTTGTGGAGGCCCCCATGCTCCACTGGCCGGATTCCATGTTTGCCTATCTGAGCGCCGATGAAGTCCTGTTCAGCAACGATGCCTTTGGCCAGCATTATGCCTCGGAATTCATGTTCAACGATAAGGCGGACCAGACAGAACTTTTCCAGGAGTGTATTAAATACTATGCCAATATCCTGACCCCGTTCAGCCCCCTGGTCTCCAAAAAGATCAAAGAGGTCCTGGGATTCAACCTGCCCCTGGATATGATATGCACCAGCCACGGCATTATCTGGCGGAACAATCCTGCCCAGATCGTGGAGAAGTACCTTGAATGGGCAGACAATTACCAGGAAGACCAGATCACCATTTTATACGACACCATGTGGGACAGCACCCGGGTCATGGCGGAACAGATTGCCGCCGGTATCAGGGAGGCTGACGCCGGGGTCTGCGTCAAGCTGTTCAACCTTGCCAAGACCGACAAAAACGATGCCATAACCGAGATCTTCAAGTCAAAGGCCATCCTGGTGGGATCATCCACCATTAACAACGGCATCCTGGTCAGTGTGGCGGCCCTTCTTGAAGAGATCCACGGGTTGAAATTCAAAAACAAGGCTGCCGGGGCATTCGGCAGTTACGGCTGGAGCGGGGAGGCCGTAAAAATCATTCTGGACCGTCTGGAAAAGTCAAAGTTCAGGATTCCTGACAAGGGCCTGAGAATGACCTGGTCACCAGATGAGAAAAAAATGGCAGCCTGCAGAGATTACGGCAGGTCTTTTGCAAACAGATTGTGAACTAATTCTTACGGGCTCCCTTAATCACCGGCGGCACATCAGTCGCCGGTGAAAAGTTCATACCGGTTTTTACCATTTGATTTAGCCAGGTAAAGGGCGACATCTGCCTCGTGGATTAACCCCATATCATCCTTAACCCCGGTCCGGCAGGCAATACCCAGACTCAAAGTAATCCTTCGGCCGGCATCGGAATGGTGATGGTCAATGTCAAGGGCCCGCACCCGGTCAATGATCAATTGGGCAATATGCCCTGCCCCTGCTTCATCCGTATCCGGAAGGATAACCACAAACTCCTCCCCCCCGTACCGGGCGCAAAAATCAAGGGGCCGGCAGAGAACACCGTCTATGGCTTTTGCCACCTCGATCAGCACCTGGTCGCCTTTGGCATGGCCGTATGAATCATTATAGGATTTAAAATTATCAATATCCGCCATAATAACGGAAAAAGGGGTGTTGGTCCGCTGGTTCCGCTTTACCTCCAGTGCCAGCCGCTCGTTAAAATACCTGCGGTTGGGTATCTGGGTCAGCCCGTCCAGAACGGACTGGTCATAGATGGTCCGGTAGGCTTTTATCAGTTTCAAACCGGCGATCAATATCATGCACAGGCCTGCGGCCCAAATGATAAGATGCCCGGTAACCACGGGCGTCAGGCGGGTGTCAGGCAGGTTAAACAGCTTTACGCTGATCCCCCCGAAAACCTCATCAAGCCGGGTTCCTCTCTCTTTGTGGCATTCAAGGCAGGAGGCGTCTGCCGCCAACCCTTTTATATATCTGAAATACTCTCCCTGTTCGTCCTCAACAAACTCACCGGTCTCCATGAGATCATCCTTGGCAAAACTTTCCAGCGCCGCCTTTTCCCAGGTGTCCGGACGATTCTCAGGCCGCAGGGGGTTAAGGCCTGTTACGTGAAACTGAACCCCCAGCTTCTTATGGGTCTGCTCCGAAACCAGGCGGGTCATGTAGGAGGGGTTGATCTTGGTTAAAAAAATGCCGTTGAAACGAAGATCCCTTTGGGGGTCTTTAAGATAAATATTGGGATGAACCCCGTCTGTGACTTTGACATAGACCCCGTTGTAGGAAGAGTTCCACTGCCGGGTGATCACCATCTGCTCAAACAGGGTCCTGGCGGACTGGAATATCAGGGCTTCCCTGTGGGACAGGGTGGACTGGACATTCCAAAAAAAAGAGATACCAAGCCCCAGTGTCCAGACCAGTATGACGCCAAATAATTTTCTTTTCATATACATTACATTCGAGTAAATTTCGGCTGAGTGTACCAGAGCCGGAATTTATTGTCAAAACACCCTGCCGTCCTAATAAATCCCGAATAAAATCCACGTGACGCCCTAATACACAGGGGGTAGTCTCCGCCCAAGGTAAACACTTATCAAAATCCATAGAGGAGACAGCCATGAACCGGTTGAAACAGATGAAAAAATTAGTGGGGATCGTACTGTTGGTGATCCTCACGGCCACACCAGCCCTGGCAGCGGTCCAGCCCAAGTATGTATTTTATTTTATCGGTGACGGCCTTGGGGCGTCCCAGAGGCAATTCAGCGAATTTTTCCTCAGGGAAAAAACAGAGGATAATTCCAGGCAACTGCTGATGAACACCTTTGATGTGGCAGGGATCAACACCACCTATTGTGCAGATACCCTGATCACGGATTCGGCAGCAGCCGGCACGGCCCTGGCCTCAGGCGTAAAAACCAACAAGGGGGTTGTGGGCATGGATGCGGCCGGCAACAAGGTAAAAACCCTGACAGAAGCAGCCCGGGACAAAGGCATGAAAACCGGCCTGGTCACCACCACCCGGCTGACCCACGCCACCCCGGCAGCCTTTGCCGCCCATAACATCTCCCGCAACAATGAAAATGAAATTGCCGAAGATCTCCTGAAGAGCGATGTTGATTTCCTTGCCGGCGGCGGCATCCGTCATTTTATCCCCCGGACCATGAAAGTCGAGAACGGGGATGCCGTGGGCAATACCATCAAATCCAAACGCAAAGACGACAAGAACCTGATCAGCTCCTTTAAAGACAGGGGATACACCACCTACATCGGCATGGAGGGAGCAAAGGCCTTTAACACAGCTGATTTCTCCAAACAGGACAAGGTGTTTGCCGCCTTTACCTACACCCACACCCCCTACGAGGTGGAGCGGAGGAACAAATACCCGGAAGTTCCGTCACTGGCAGCCATGACCCGGGCAGGTATTGAGACCCTGTCCAAAGGGGACAAGGGATTTTTCCTCATGGTTGAAGGAGGCAGGATCGACCATGCCGCCCATGCCAATGATCCCACAGGCGTCATCTACGATACCCTGGCCTTTGACGAGGCTGTCCGGGCGGCCTTTGACTTCTATCAAAGCCATAAAAACGACACCCTCATCGTTGTGGTGGGTGACCATGAAACCGGGGGGATGGGCCTTGGCATGGACAGCATGGGGTATAAGCTGGACATGGGATCGCTTCTGGCCACCAGGGTTTCTGTTGAGGATACCCTGGCATACGGCCCGGGCCGGTACACAGGGGACAGGGCCGCCTATACCGGTTACCTGGCAAAAGAGTTCGGTCTTTCGGATTTGACGGATACCGAAGCCGCCCGCCTGGAAAAAGCCATGGCAGCGGCAGATGCCGGAGAAACAGCAGGGTATTACAAGGTGAATCCGGCTGCCCTCTCCGCTGCCCGGCTCCTGTCCGAGCGGGCCAATATCAACTGGACCACCACGATTCATACCGCCACCATGATTCCCATGTCTGCCGCAGGCGTTGGCGCATCAAAATTCGGCGGCTACAAAGACAACACCCAGATTGCCAAAACCATGGCCTATA
>JAKSAX010000491.1 GCA_022361395.1 Desulfobacterales bacterium
TTCTTCCCCTGTAAAACCCGGGTTCCGGTAGGCGGCAGGCACTAAAAAAACCTTCTTCCGGCAGCTTCTTTTGCATCTGCTGCGGGGTGCTGCGGCATGAAATCTCTGGCACAAAAAATGTAGTGACCTGTAATGATCGAGGAGACGGTCCTTAATCAACTTAAAAGGAGCAGGAACAGGTTCAACCCTCCATAAAAACTTAGGATCTGTAATGGCATTATCTTCACAGGATGCAGGCGGTCTGATATTCAAGCAAACCATCCGGCCCGGTCTGGGGAAACTGACCCTGGACGGAATGTCACTCAGTATCCTGATGCAGTTTGACGGACAAAAGACCCTTGACCAGGTCGCCCGGAACCTGAATAAGAACCCGGCAGCCCTGAAACAGGTGGTTTTAAAACTGCTTGGCGCAAGGCTTATCCAGCCTGTAAACCAGGTTGAAAAAACCGCGGATACCGGGTTCATGGAGTATCTTGTTTCCCGGTTGTCCGCTGCCATAGGCCCCCTTGGGCGGATAATCGTTGAAGACTGCCTTGAAACCCTCGGGCATACCCGTGCCACCCTTCCCGCAGGCCAGGCTGCCGAACTGACAGACCTGGTGTCCCGGGAGATTCCGTCAGAGGCAAAACGGGTTCAGTTCAAACAGGCCATGCTTGGGAAGATCAGGGAAAAAGGCTACCTGTAAAACAGGAGAGGAGATGAAGACGCCGATTACATCCAATAAAGAAACGGGCCTGCTGCCATGCTGAATCTCCTGGTCTTTACAAAATCCCCGCCACTTAAGGCGGCCCTTGAACGCATCCTGCAGGGACAGGGTATTTCTCTCAATACGGCAGCCACCTACCAGGCAGCCGTCAACCTGATGGAAAACACCTTTATCTCCCTTCTGGTGGCGGATTTTAACCTGTCCCGGAGAAAAGCCCCGGACCTGCTGGCATATGCCCGGGATATGTATCCGGATATCCGGACCGTTGCCCTGTCACCTGCTTCCCCTGCAACAGCCGGCCTTTCCGGTGACAGGACAGCAACCTATGCCGGAACCTCTTATGATAACCGGGCATTCAGGGAGGTCATTGATGGACAGGTCAGGGCCCTGAGCCGGGGCGGCACCATAACCGGCGTCTCCCCTCCGCTCTTTGCCCAGCTCCTGGAAATGGAGGCAAGATCCTGCATCCTGAGAATCCTTGAAAAAAAGACGAAAAATAGGGGGATCCTGGTCTTCAGATCAGGCAGGCTTGTTGATGCCAGGTTCAATGCCTTTAAAGCCATGGATGCCGCCTGCAGGATACTGGCCTGGGAAGAGGCTGATATCCTCATTGAAAACACGGAATACCCGGGCAGGGAAAGAATCCGTGCCGGCCTGCAGGCAGTGGTAATGAAATCAGCCCACCTTAAGGATGAAAGCGGTGCCCCCCGCCCTCCTGCCGCCCGGGTTAAAGAGGCTGCATTCACTGAAAAACTGCAAAACCATGTCCGGAAGGAGATGGGAAACCGCCCGGGACTGACCCGTGTTTTCCCGGACCCTGCAATGGAAGAACTGGTCAGCCACTGCCAAGCCCTGGGACCGGTTTTCGGCCTCGGCTCTTTAAAACTCGGGTACAGGGATGACAATGCCGGAATCTTTATTCCGGGCACTCCTCCGACTACCCTGGCCCTTCACCCCCAATGCCCGAGGGACAGGATGACCCGGCTGGTAAAGGCGATCCTGGACCGGTTATGAAAAAGCTCTTTGATGCCGTTACCGGCCTGGACCAGGTAAACGGGGCCCTTATTCTGGATGAAGAGGGGAATGCCGTATATGACCCCTTAAGGTTAAACCGGATCGGGGCGGACAACGGTGAAGCAGAGTGGCGCGGCCTTATTTTTTCAGACAATTTTTCCGGGGAACTGGACCTGGTATTTGAAAAGGGCAGGCTCTACCTCAGGAAAACAGGAGACGTATACCTTTTGGTGTTCATGGATGCCGGCGCTTCCGTGGCGTCTCTCAAGCTCACCTGCGACCTCTTTCAGCAGGAACCGGTCAAAAAAAAGCCGGCCGGAAAAAGGTTTTTCAGCTTTTTCTCCGGAGCAGTCCGCCGGGGCTAATCCTGATGCTGCAGCACTGCCATGATTTCCCGGGCAAGGTTTGAATCCTTATCATCCGCCTGTGTCACCACCCCGAGGAAAAAACCACCAAAGGGAAAAACCAGTATTGTCCCTTTACCCGTCCTTGCAAAGGAGGCATACCGGAACTTCCTGCCGCCCAGGGAGACCAGCTCCCGGCCGCAGGCATATATCATCCTGAACAGGTTCTCCGACGCCCCCATGTTATGGGCCGTCACACACCCCTGCCTGCCCACAAGCGCATATCCGTGAATCCCCCTGATCCTCCCGGCCAGGGCAAACAGCGTTTCCGGCTCCATCTAAGCCTCTCCTCTTCCAAAACCGGAGAGACGGTCAGCAAGCCCCTCCGGAAGTGAGGGCGATATGGTAACGGTCACGGCATAAACCCTTTTGGTGAGCCTGTGAACAAAAAAATGCTTGTCCGAGATAACAACCATCATGCCCTCGATATCCTGACAATGGGAAGTACCGTGACAACAGGTTTTCACCAGCCCCGAGCCGAGGCTCACGATATCCTCCCGGGTCAGGACGGGAGGCATCTGCGAACCGATCACGGTCCCCTGCCTGTCATACAAAAATGCGCCCACAATGCCGAGAAACCCACAGATCATATCCAGAAACCGGTCTGCGGCAGAGGGTGTTTTTTCACGGGTTTTCAGGGCATATGCATTGGGGTAACTGCAGGCACCGCACCTGAACACGGCCCTCCCGCCACCCAGGGCCGCGGCAGACAGCTCGTTTTTTTCGCCGCAGTCTTCACAAAATACGATCATGCTTGTTCCGGAACATTGACTTCACCTTTGCAAAGATGCCGGCCTGTGCCGGATCAGGGTTATCCTCCGGTTCCTGACCTTCCGGATCCGTCTCGCCCGGGGCCTTCTCTTCGGTATCCGGTGTTTCGGTGTCATGGATATAATGGGACAGCCCTGCCAGAAGCGTCAGCAGGCTGCTTTTATCAGGCGCGTCCGGCCACAGTTGCTTCAAGTGGTACAGGTCCTCAAGAACCTTGGTAAACACGGTTTCCCTCTTCAAATCCCCGGGGGAGGCCAAAGCCGCTGCCAGCCGCTCCATAACGGGCCGGACCGCCCCGGCATCCGCCGTTACCTCTGCATCAGCCTCCCCGCCGGCTGCCCGGTCAGAGATCAGTTCCGCTGTGACTTCAGGCATCTGCACCAGCTCCGCATCAATAAACGCCGGCGCTTCCGGTTCCCGGTCCTTTTCAGGTCCCTGGCCCTCTTCTGGACTCTGGTCTCCTTCAGGTTCCCGCACATCAACCGGCGGGGAAAAATCCTGGCTGAAAAAGGCATCCAGCCGGCTTTCGATCTCAGGAATGGGTGCGCTGTCAACACGCCGGGGGGTTAAGTTCCTTATCCCCTCTCCTGTCTCCTGTACGCCGTTGTCCACCATGACACCAGCGGCCCGGTTCCCGCCGTGGACTTCTGCAAGGTGGATGGCATCCAGCAGTTCGTCCGCCGGAGATGCCTTGGGCGAGAACAAATCCCCCATAACATCCCCTGGGGGAGTGCCCTTCTTTTCCCTTTGCCGGCCTGCCCGCACCGCTATTGTTTCCCCGACCGGTTCGGGAAGCGTACTCAGGGGAACCGGCTCACCCGCAGAAGGGGCGGACGGGACATGGGACAGGGCAGGGGCAACATCTTCGTCTGCGGCGGCAGGACTGATATCCGGCTTTGGCCGGATGTCTTGTTTCAATGCATTATAGGCCCTGATATCCCCTTCAATCAGCTCTTTTTTCCTGTCCGGCGCCATATCCGGATACCGGACCAGCAGCTCAAAATTCCTGAGCACCGACCGCAGCAGGTTTATCGAGTCATTATGAGCATCAGCCTTGCGCCTGGCAATGTCCCCGCCGATAGCATGAATAATCCTCAAAAAGGAAAAATGGATCCTGCTGGACCTCACCTTTTCTTTCAGGCGGGTAAGGACACGGTCAAAGCTTCTCAGGGTGACCGCTGAAATTTCCCAGTCAACGGCCAGCACCACGGCTTTGAGGGCTTCCATATCCTTTTCGGATACATGGGGGGCTGCGGCCCTGGCCTTGAGATCCTTAAAAGAGCGGACGCCCCGGGCCAGAATCTCACCAGCCTCTTCAGGGGAGGGCTTTCCCGCCAGGATTTCAAGGTCCGCGGCCAGGGAAGCCAGCACAGGTACGGTATCAGGATGGGCATTAAGGCCTTTGTCTGCAAGGTATCTTCCTATGGCGCGCATCATTTTCACATAAGAGGCCGTGTGCCCTTTGCCTTCTTGTTCCAGTCCTGACAGCAGGTGATCCAGCGTATCCACATCCTGGGCCTCAACACGGGATTCCATTTTGCTGACAACCTGTAAGACCTTCTCAACTGAATCCAAAACAGCCTCCTTAAAAAATCTGGTCCTGGATGGACCCCAGTGTGGCGGATATAATCTTTTTCAACGTGGGAATCACATTTCCGCCGTTCACGGCGCTGGCCTCAAATGCAGGCACCTTCAGCAGCCCGTTCAGATCCTTTTGCAGGGTTTGGGAGCTGAGCGTGGGCACACCGGTCCCTTTGAGGTCCATCTTGTTGTACTGCATGACCAGGGGGACCTTGAACAGGTCAAGGTGATAGGTCTGCAGATTATCGTAGAGCTGGTTCAGGGACCCGATATTCTTATTGCGCATCTCTTTTTGAACATCAGCCACAAAGACAATGCCGTCCACCCCCCTGAGCACCAGCCTGCGGGTGGCGTCATACTTGACCTGACCCGGAACCGTATAGAGCTGGATGGTGACGTCAAATCCCTTGATCCGGCCAACGTCAAAGGGCAGGAAATCAAA
>JAKSAX010000492.1 GCA_022361395.1 Desulfobacterales bacterium
GATAGCATGGGGAGCCGGATCTATCAAGGACAAGCCCTGCGGGTACTCACTGCGTTCGTATCCTTGACAGACCCAGCGCCCCATGCTGTGCAAGAAATTAGCGACGGCGAAGGGAGCGCAACGTTACGCTCCGGCTCAGGGAGCTGGTTTGTCGTTTACACTCCTGTTTTAATTTTTTCAATGTTTTTCTGGCTATACAGTTCCTTACCCTCTATGAATGTTTCCATCGGAGTCCTGCCTTTACAGCGTTTCCCCTGGTGTGTACGCTTGTTGTTGTAATCGTTCATGAACTCATCCAGGTCGGCCTGCAACGTCTCCAAATCCTGGTACAATTTTCTTCGGAACGCAACCCGGTAAAATTCATTCAGCACCGTCTGATGGAATCGTTCGCAAATGCCGTTGGTTTGTGGGCTTTTAACCTTTGTTTTGGTGTGTTCTATATCATTGAGTTGGAGATACAATTCATACGGATGTTTATCAGGCGAGCCGCAGAACTCCGTTCCCCGGTCTGTTAAAACCCTCAAAACAGGCACACAATGCTCTTCGAAGAATGGCAGAACTCGGTCATTCAATGTATCGGCTGCTGTCACGGGTATTTTCCCGGTGTAAACCTTGGCAAATGCCACTGATGAATAGGTATCCACAACTGTCTGCTGATAGATGCGCCCGACTCCTTTCATATAACCAACATAGAACGTGTCTTGGCTGATCAGGTAACCGGAATGCTCCGTTTCGATTTCATCCGGATGGCTTTCTCGTGCCCTTTTGGCCGTCTCCAGAGCTTGAATTTGGGCTTCGGTATAAACGATGCCTTCCTTGGCCGATTTCTCTTCCAGTGCAGCCAGACGTTTCTTGAAAGTCTCAAGATTGTGCCTCAGCCATATGCTGCGAACCCCTCCGGATGAAACAAGAATTCCATTTTTCCGTAGCTCGTTGGCTGCCCTTGCCTGGCCATAGGCAGGATACTCATAAGCCATTTTAACAACGGCCTCTTCGACTTCCGGTGCCACACGATTCTTGTGACAGGGTTTGCGCCGGCTTTTCTCTTTTAAGCCTTCAATACCGTGCTCATCATATGCTTTCTTGATGTCGTAAAAGTGCTGGCGAGATACGCCATTGATTTTGCAGGCTTGTGATACGTTCTTGAGATATTCAGCCAGTTCAAGTATGCTCAATTTACGTTTGATCAATTTTTCTTGGGTGGTCATTTCATTCTCCTTTTTGGATTAATTTGCGTTAATCCAGGGAATATGTGACCACCCATTTTATTCCGGAAGTGTCAACTCAAGTTCGTCTTCGGGCACATAATAGATATCTTAGTGCTGATTTATAGGTTATCAGCTGCCGGAAGCCTTAGAACAGGCCCCTTAACAGAAAAGGGAACCGGCCATCTAATGAATGGCCATATTCATAAATTTTTGGCAAGATTATAGAAATTAAGCCGGTTTGAAAAAGCTTAATAAAATTCTAATCTATACTGATCCAATGGAGAAACAAGACCTGGGGCGGGTGCCCCGTCCCAGGTCGTATCATTGACCAATAACCTAAAATGGATTCCCGCCATTTATAAGCAATGTGTACCGCTCATAATCACCGGTATCAGATAATCTGACAGGAAAGGCCTGGGCAACAAGGCCGCAAACCGCTCTGGCGTCAGCTTTAATCCATTGAATTGTACCATACCCGTATTTAACAGAAGTAGGCATCAGGATAAGTTCCGCCGTGGCATTTGCTGCGATAAATAACACAGCAGATTCATCCGGTCCAATGCCCCCAGACTGCCCTGTATCGTAAAAGCCAATTACATTATTTGCCTGGAGTATACCAGAGGTGGCACTATCGTCGCCGTCCGTAATAACATTGCCGTTCTGGTCATACAGGGTGACGATGACATCTATATCACTATCGGTGATATTGGATATAGAGATGACCAAGGCACCCGACGGCGTATTGTCCACTGCCGAAAAATAAGGAATGATCGCCGCCGGCCCTGCACTGCCGGCAATCCCGTGAAGTGGTAGCATCAACATAATTGACAAAACCAAAAGCAAACAATTCATCTTCTTCATTTTTTTCTCCTTTTCATTTAGATCGAAAGATAAGAACGCATCGCAACCCTGATGATTGCAATAGATTAAGAACCTGATAATTGGCAGACCGGCTGGATCTAGAAATCCATCATTTTCGAAATTTTCTATCTGAATTAATAGGACGGAACACCGCTTTGTGTCAAGAAAAGTATAAACAATGATTACTGAAAGACTGATCTGCTCATACTTAAAATAAAGACCGCTTCCCTGAATGGCTGTCCCGGAGATCATACGGCCTGGTATACTCACGGAGTGGAAAAGGGAAAAGACAAATCCCACCCGGTCTTTCCTTTCCCTTTCCGGATGTGCTATGGTATTTGGACCCTTAACAATACCCTTGTTCAGCCGGCGTATCTGTCACAAAACCAATGCCGGCAGGAGGTTTTTATGGATGCCCCTGCTCCCCCTGTTAAACTCCCTAGAGGAGGACTGATCGTCACAACCGCATCCGGCCGGGTACAGTTCGGTGTCCCTCCGGAGACCATTAAGGATACTATTGAGAGTGAGGAAGGGGTTCCGAGAACCTTTATCCTGCCCCCTGATATGTTCAGTCTTGAGGCAGGAATATCCATGGCTGAACTGGAATTCCCCATTTATTACAATTTCTTCTTCAAGCAGCAGACCGTCCGGGTGATCTGCACCGGGGCGCAGCAGGACCGGGTGTTGACTGTATTGACCGAAGCCCTGTTCGGGCCGGAACACCTTGACTATGTTGACGAATTCATCAAAGGCGCCGACACCCCGGGATATCCGGACCTGGCCGCGGAAATGATGAACTTCCGCACCATGCCTGTCCAGGGCACGGTCAGGCCCATGGAAATTGACGATGTCATCGAATTTCACCTGGCTGAACCCGGCACGCCGGTCCTGCTGGATACCCTTGAAGTCCTGCTGGACAAAAACAATACATATACTGTAAAGGATCAGGGTCGCACCACAGCGACATTCAACAGCCACGGTTCCCTGGCACCTGAAACGGAAACGGATTTCAGTTCGGGCCAGGTGTTCTATCCCCCCCTGTTCGGCATTACCACCCTGGGGTCCGGCCACGGTTTTTCGCCCCAGGCCATGACATCGGGGATGATCATCTGGATCAACAGAAGGGGAATCATGGTGGATCCGCCGGTGAACTCAGCAGTGGAACTGGTCCGTCTCGGGGTTTCCCCAAAAATTCTGGACAGTATCATCCTCACCCACTGCCATGCAGACCACGATGCCGGCACCCTCCAGAAAATCATGCAGGAGGGAAATATTACCCTGTATACCACCCCCACCGTGTTTAACAGCTTTATCCGGAAATCCTCAGCCCTGACAGATATACCTGCTGCCCTGCTTGAACAGGCTGTCCGTTTTGTCCCCCTGACCATTGGCGCGCCCATGAATATCAACGGCGGCATGTTCGAGTTCAACTACTCCCTCCACTCCATTCCCACCATATCCATTCAGGCGGGATACGGCGGCAAAACAATGGTATACAGCTCTGACACCCATAATGACCCGGCCTTTGCAGACCAGCTTTTTGAAAAGGGCGTGATCAGCAAAAACCGCAGGGACTTTCTCAAGGTTTTCCCCTGGGACAGGGATATTATTTTCCATGAGGCGGGCATCCCTCCCCTGCACACCCCTATGTCGGTCCTGGTAAACCAGCCGGAGGGCATCAGGGAAAAAATGTATCTCGTCCATGTGACCGGTGATATGATCCCCGAAGGCAGCGGTTTGAAAATGGCGCCCACCGGGTTGGCCGGGACCCTTGAACTGGAAGTGGCCCCGCCTGAGTTCTGCCGGCCGGTTGAAATCCTGGGAACCTACCTGGACCAGCCCCTGTTCCATATCCTGCCCCCGGAAAAGACAATGGAATTCCTCTGTATTGCCGAGACCCGCCATTACAGGCCGGATACGACAATTACCCAAAAGGGGAGGTCCGGAGAACATTTTTATATGATCATGACCGGCCAGGTGGATATCTGCCTGGAAGGAGAGGTACTGACCAGTTACGGCAGGGGGGATTTTTTCGGGGAAAAATGTATTTTCTCAGATGCCCCGAAGACGGCAACGGCCATCGCCAAAAGCGATGTCCGGCTGATTTCCATCCACAGGCAGGATATGCAGGCCTTTATCCGGAACACCCCTGTGGAAGAAACCCTGTTCCACCTCTCTTCGGTCCAGAATAAACAACTGAGGGACCGGCTGGATAAAAATCCCATTTTCCGCAACCTGACCCCCTCCCAGAAGACCCAGCTGTTCCAGATCCTGGCCCCGTCCGAAGGCCAAAGGGAGGGGAATTCACCTGTCATCCGGCAGGGAGAACCGTCAGAGGCCTGCTATTTTATTGGACAGGGGGAGGTCAGGGTGATACGTAACGGATCAGAGGTCACTCGATTGGACGCAGGCACCCTTTTCGGCACGTGGATGATATTTGATGAGACCGCACCGTCATCTTTTTCATTCACTGCCGGTCCGGACACCATCCTTTACCGTATGGACGGACAGGACCTTACCCTGTTTGTAAAAAACAACCCCGGTGTATTTTTAAAGTTATATAACCATGCCTACTAAAGACTATTCATTTGAAACCGGTGTATTCCGGCCGCCCAGCGAAGGGGGGGCAGCCTCCCTCCTTGTAAGGCTGACCCGGAACTGTCCCTGGAACCATTGTACCTTTTGTGCCATGTACAAAACCGAAAAATTCCAGCTGCGCTCCCTTGAGGAGATTAAATCCGACATCAATGCTATGGCGGACCTGGCCGGTGATCTAAAGACCGAATCCCTGAAACAGGGCAGCGGCGGACAGATCACCAGGGAGGCAATCATGGCCCTGTTCAACCGGGCCCCGGGGCTTGACCGCCACCACGGCGCCGCCATGCTCATCCAGTGGCTCATGGCAGGCGGGGGCACGGCTTTTCTCCAGGACGGCAACTCAATGATCATGCCGCCCAAGGACCTGATTGCCGCCCTGACCCATTTGAAAACCACCTTTCCCTCCATCCACAGGATCACAACCTATGCCAGGGCCAGGACCATCGCCCAGCGTTCCCTTGAGAACCTGAAGGCCATAAGGGCTGCAGGCCTGGACAGGGTTCACCTGGGACTGGAAACAGGCGATGACACCCTCCTGAAACAGATTAAAAAAGGGGTGTCGGCAGAGGGTCACATTGAAGGAGGGAAAAAAACCATGGCCGCCGGGTTCCAGGTATCGGAATACTGGATGCCGGGGCTTGGGGGCAAAGAGATGACAGAACAGCATGCCTTGAATACGGCAGGGGTACTCAACGCTGTCAATCCCCATTATATCCGCTCCAGGCCCTTCAGGCCCATTCCGGGCACCCCGATCCAGGAACAGGTGCACAGGGGGGAGGTCACCCTGCTTACACCAAGAGAGCAGCTCCTGGAACTTCGAAAAATGATCCGGGCCCTGGAGGTCACCTCAAAGGTCTGTTTTGACCATGCCGGCAATCATTGGCGGACATCCCGGGGAGACCTGGTCTTTACCCACGATTATGAGGGGTATAAATTCCCTGACGAAAAAGAGAGGGTGCTGCAACGGATTGAACTGGGCCTGGCCTTTGACCAGAAGCCCGAACCGTTTATAAGCCTGTAAATTTTTTGAGTGGCATAAAAAAAGGACCTATCCGGAGCCATGGGCGGGCAGATGATTAAGGCCGTGGCCTGTCTGTGGCATTCCGGGTGCATATACCCGCATCAAGAAAAGCTTCAAATCAGGAGCCTGTGGTTGTGACCACAGGATTTTGACATCCCCCTTCCGAACAAAAGAAAATCACAACAACGGGAGCCATACATAAATTTAAAGATGAAAAATCAGGTAATCCCTGATTGAATTTTTTTACTGACTGGCATATCGTAACTATCATTTTCTATTTTCGGAGGTTCAATGAAAAACAGTCTCTTTATTATATTCATTCTTATTTTTACGTCAGCCTGTTCACATCCCATAGAAAAATTAGCTCCGGATTCTGAATTAAAGGGGGCGGTAACACCACTGAAGATTATTGCCATCGAAAAAGAATCGAAAAGGGCCACTCCCCGGAAGATACGCATAAAAGCATTTGTATCTGTTCCCCATGACATAAAAAAAGAACAGGTCAGGCCCACCATTCTAATGGGCTTAAGAATATTAGAGCACAGATTTCCCGGAAAAGATCTTTTTTCGGTCTATCTTTGCCCGGACGGGAAAAAGAGCATGAGCTGCGGGTATCTCTATGTGGCCCGGGGTGAATATGCAGATAAGGAGATCCGGATATGTTACCTCATACCCAGCCGGGAACAGATAGAAGCCTATGCCGAAGCAAATAAAGACATGAGACCTGAAAAGGAGCGGGTCATTGTTCCCAGGATGATGAGCAAAAAGGATTTTTACCAGGCCATAGAGATTACTTCACTCTACTATGACTACTACAAAGTAACCCTGGAATCCGCCGCTGCCCTTCATGCAACAGCCCGGGAACTGAATCTCCCCGAAGATCTGATCGCAAACTATAAAACCCATCTGTTGACTTATTACGGCATTGAGAGGGATTCGGAAATCATCAGATAACCCCTTATCATGCCTTAACCGGGATTACCGGGTTCCGGCCCTCAGCAGGTCGCCCATACGGTTCCCGATCCGGTTTGCCTCTTCCCAGACACCGGCCTGGTCTTCCACCCGGCAATATTCCACATCGGCTGTTTTTATACCTTCACCGTGTATCATTGCAACCCCGCTCATCTCGCACTCATCTCCTTTGCCGCAGGTCATACAGGGGAGGTTGCCGGTCACGGTGATCTGGCCGAGCATATTCATCCGTTCATAACCGACCAGTTCCATGGCCAGGGCCTCGTTTGTATGGCCGGCCATCTCCGGCAGCAGACAGGTCAGCACAGTGGCGCACAGCTTGCCCTTCAACAGGTTGTTCACATGGCGCAGGGACCAGAACCGTTCAAGAAGGGCCTTGGTGAATCCGTCGATCTGGCCATAGGGGGTGTAGGCCCCGAAAACAATGGCCCCGGCATCCTGAATCTTCAGGGAAAGGGCCTGAAAATCATCCTCAACCTTGCAGATATTGTCCGGCACGCATTGCTTGCACCCCAGACAGGGCCGGACATTGATATCGCTCAGTTTGACGAACTCCCCCCCGCATCCCGTTGCCGCCATCATCGCCTTGACCAGGCGGTCGGTATTACTGTTTTTTATTGGACTGCCTGAAATGCCGAGAATGTTAATACCCATGCCCCCCTCCTTAGTTGTTAATGGTGACAGTCGCACTGTTCACCGGATAATGATAAAACCTGGTATCCACTTCCATGACAGGAAATCTGGCAGGCAGCGCTCCCTTTGCCACCTCTGAAAACCCGTTTTTTTCATAGAACCTGTGGGCTGCCAGAAATTTTTCCGTGGTCCCCAAAAATATATCCCTGAACCCCCTGGTACCGCACCAGTCCAGCAGCACACTGAGCAGCATATCCGCCACCCCCTGTTCCCTGCCGCGAAAGGCGGCTTTGACAAACATCTTGCGCAGTGCC
>JAKSAX010000495.1 GCA_022361395.1 Desulfobacterales bacterium
CCATAAGCTCAGGACGAGCTGATGGGAATTAGCGGCGTCCCTTTGCGCTGCCGGTGCCGGGCAATGGGTACAAAAAAACTAAAAATCTATATGCGATGACCATGCCCTCCCGTTACCTGAGACTGAAAATCAGAAAAACGATAAAAAGAACTGCGATAATCAGCATCCCGTGTCCGATTGTTCCCGGCGTCAGGAACAATGCAATACGCGGGCTTTTCAGTTTTTTAATACAATATCCGCTGAACTGAATGATGTAACGGTCAAGGGCAGCGCCCAAAGCCGGCACAGGACCTTTGCAGAGCGTCATCAGCCTGGCCCCCAGTATCCGCACCGGCCAGTCCGTGTCAAGCACGTAGGCCGGGTGTCCTCCCAGCCATTTCCGTAGCAGCCGGAATCCCAGAAAGGTAAAAATAAAGAGCTGGATGGCGGTAAATACCCGGGTTGTCGTATAGGGCACAAAGGTCACGGGATAGGGCAGCAGGGCATATAAAACATCCGGAAAGATGCCGATAAAAACAGATAAACCCGATAAAATTCCCATTGCAGCCAGCATATTCACGGGGGAGTTAACCGCACTCTCCTTCAGCCTGCTGTGAATTCCGGCCGGGGGCTCTTTTCTGCCCTGGAACCATATATTCCACGGAAGCTTGAGGCCGGTGTGGAGGAAGGTTCCGATGGAAGCCGTCTCCAGAAGCAGGTATAGGACGGGAAGATGGGCAAGTTCCGAAGCCTCGATGGTCATTGTTTTACTGATAAAGCCGCTGAACAATGGAAATCCGGATATGGAAAATGCACCAATCATTGTGAGCCAAAAGGAGATGGGCATGTATTTGTACAGTCCGCCTAATTTATGGAATTTTACAGTGCCGGCAACGGTCAGGACACAGCCGGCACCCATGTATAAAAGCGCCTTGTACAGGATATGGCAGAAGGCGTGGGCAGCAGCGCCGTTAACTGCCATCTGGGTGCCGATTCCGACACCTGCCACCATGTAGCCGACCTGGGAGACAATATGATAAGATAGCAGCCGCCGCCCGTCATTTTCCAGTACAGCCATGAAGACGGCAAACACGGCGGAGATAACCCCCATCCATATCAGAAGCTCAACACCCGCAAATGCCGTTATCATGCAAAATACCGCTGTTTTCGTCGTAAAGGCGGTCATATAGACAGATCCGCCGGGAGAGGCCTCTGAGTATGTATCTGACAGCCATGAATGGAAAGGCACGGTTGCGGAATTGATCACAAAGCCCGAAAGCATGAGAACGGATCCGGGATAGTCTGTATCCCATCCCCAGGGCAGGCTGGTAAATTCAATAGAGCCGGTCTGGTGAACGTGGATAAGAATGCCGGAAAGAATGAGCAATCCGCTGACATGGTGCCAGAGGATATACCGGATGGCAGCAGCCATGGCGTTTTTTGATTTCCCGAATAAAAGAAGGAAAAAGGGAGCCCAGGACATGATTTCAAGGCTGAAAAAAAGCGTAAACAGATCTCCGGC
>JAKSAX010000372.1 GCA_022361395.1 Desulfobacterales bacterium
ATCAGCATGCCCGGCCCCAGGGTGGCCAGAAAACAGGCCAGGATGGATGTATCCGTGACCCACCCGTAAATGATCATGGTGACGCTCGGCGGAATCAAAAGGCCCAGGATGGACGAGTTGGCCACAAGCGCCGTGGCATAGCCCCGGGGATATCCCTTGGATGCCATTTCAGGGATAAGGATGGGACCGGTGGCAGCCACGCCGGTGAGGCCGGAGCCTGAAATGGCGCCGATAATGGCACAGCTCACAGCCGCCACTACGCCGAGTCCCCCCCTGATGCGTCCCACAAAGACATTCACAAACCGCAGCAGGCTTGCCGCTATCCCGCTTTCACTCATCAATGTGCCTGCAAAGACAAACAGGGGAATACATAGGAGCACCGGGTTTGCCAGCTGGGTATACCCCCAGACCATGGTCCCTTTCATGGTGGCCCCGCCCAGGAAAACCATGTTCATGAGCGCCCCGCCGAAACAATAGGGCAGGGGCACCCCAAAACTGAGCATGAGCACAAGGATGCCCAGCGAAATAAATGATACGGTTACAATTTCCAGTTCCATTCTAGGCTCCTTGGGTTTCCAGCTCTGTTTTGGGAAGCTGTCCCAGTTGTTTAATGTTTTTGACCAGGTACCAGGCGGTAAAGCCGGTCATGAGAACCAGGCCGGCAAAAAAGGCGCATTCGGCGTAAATTGTGGGGATATACAGGGTGGGGCTCTCCTTTTTGACCCGGAGCGCGTACTTGAGATAATCCCATGCCCACCAGGTCAGCCAGGAGGAAACAATCAGGGCCA
Source organism: Desulfobacterales bacterium (assembly GCA_022361395.1). Lineage (GTDB taxonomy): Bacteria > Desulfobacterota > Desulfobacteria > Desulfobacterales > Desulfobacteraceae > Desulfobacter. Next base: position 789 of record JAKSAX010000372.1, read on the forward strand.
TTATATCTGCAATTATCCTCACCATCAGTTTGGCCCGGTCGGTTTTAAGGAAAATTTCCAGTACATTTGCCTTGATCTGGGTATCTTCCCGTGATGCATTGACACTGCCTAAAAAATAGAGCCAGAGGGTGGGGTAAACCAGGATCTCATCCAGCCCCATGACCGGCAGCTCAAAAATATAGCGCATAATGACCTGGTAAAACTCCAGCAGTGCCACCGTACTGATGAGAATGGTCAACACATATCTGAAAAAGCGTTCCATGGCAGCGGTCCTTTATTCTTTTAATGCTGCAATTACCGATATTTCCACGAGGAGATCCTCCCTGGCCAGCCTGGCTTCAACACAGGCCCTTGCCGGGGCGCTTCCCTCGGGGACCCAGGCATCCCAGACCTCGTTCATCCCGGCAAAATCCTTTATGTCCCTTAAATAAACCGTGGCGGAAAGCATGTGCTCCCGGCTTGAACCCGCCTGTTCCAGCAGGGCATCCACCTTGTCCAGCATACTTTGGGTCTGGGGACCGATGGACTCCTCACCATTGTCTGCCACCTGCCCGCAAAGGTACACCACGTTGTTGTGGGTTACAATCCTGCTCATTCTCACGCCTGTTTCCATCCGGGTAATCGCACTCATACTTTTTTCCTTTCTTTATCCTAAAAGTCTTTTATCACTTCTTTCCCAGAAGCCAGTTATCCGCCGTCGCTCCCTGATCCAGGGCCATATCAGCCACCTCCGCAAGGGGAACAGGCTTTAAGGGCGGCCGGATATTTATCAGTCCTGCACGGTCCGGGCAGGTTCCGGTTTCAGCAGCCACAATCTCGGCAACCGCAGGGCCGCACATCCGCCCCTGGCAGGGTCCCATGCCCGCCCTTGAGATGGTTTTAATCTCATTGACCTCTTTAACCCCCTCTTTGACCATCTGCCGGATATGGCCCACGGTGAGGTTCTCACACCGGCAGACCACTGTATCATCGTCAAAGACAAACTGCCTGGGGTTTGGCGCATACAGGGCATCAACAAAGGGTCTTGGCCATCGGTCTTTGCGGATGGCCTTCAGCAGAGGCGCTGCCAGGCGGTCACGCTCGTACTCGGGGATAATGCCTGAACACCTGGCCGCTTCCAATGCGGCAAGCTCGCCCTTATACCGGGCAGCCGGGGCGCCCCCGACCCTTGCCCCGTCACCTGCGGCAAAGATCCGTTCACAGGATGTCCGCCCCCAGGCATCACATCGGGGATACCAGTAACGCTGCCCGGATTCCCATACCATGTCGCAGCCTGCCTGGCGGAAAATATGGGTATTGGGAATCACCCCGAAGTGAAGCAGCAGCATATCCGTATCAAAGGAGAGGACCTCTTCCTTACAGCGGGCCTCCACCCGGTTTACCCTGTCCCCGCCCAAGGCCTTGATCTCTGTGACACCCTTGTAATGGGGAATACCCGCCTTTTTAATTTCCCGGACAAGGGACAGCCCTTTCCACAGGAAATCCGCCCGGAGTGCCGCTTCCGGGGCACGGACAACAGCCTTCGGGACCGGCAGGGGCGGGGTGGTCTCAAGGATGGCCCGGATATTCACCTTTTTTCTGATGAGAAGGGAGGCCTCTAAAAGCAGCAGGGGCCCTGAACCGGCAAGGACGACACGGCCGTCCGGGGTAAGTCCTGCCTCTTTGGCCAGGTTGTTGGCGGCACCTGCGCCCATGACCCCGGGAAGGGTCCAGCCGGGGATGGGCATGGGGCGTTCCATGGCCCCTGTTGCCGCAATAATATAGTTGGCCTTGACCTGCCTGGACTGCCCGTCCCGGGAATAGCAGATATGCCCGTCCGGGTCCACCTGCCAGACCGTGGCATTGGGTTCATAGCCTGCACCGGATGCCGCAAACCTGCGGGCAATATCGTCCCCGTTGGTGTAATCTTCGCCCAGAAGCCTGCGCTGGTCCGGGGATGCCCCGTTGATATTCCTGTAAATCTGTCCGCCCACGGACGCCTGTTCATCCAGGCAGACCACGTCCAGCCCCATCCCGGCCAGGCAGGCGGCAGCGGAAAGGCCGGCAGGACCGGCACCGATAACAATCACATCATGATGGCTCATGGACATTCTCCTCTTCCAGACAGCGGTTTATGGACATCCCGGACTTTACCTGTGTCATGCAGGCCTGGCGCTGGACACCGTCTATCTCCATCATGCATTCAAAACAGACCCCCATAAGGCAATGGGGGGAACAGGGTTTGGCAGATGTCGGGGAGATTCTGGAAATGATTTCCCCTGCTTCCAGAAGGGCTGCGGCCACACTCACCCCCGCAGGCAGGGACACGGACCGGCCGTCCAGGGACACCTCGACCAGATCTTTTTTGCTTTCTGACTTAAACATTGAATCTTCCATTATTAAATTTAGACATGAGTGGATGTTCGTCCGTTCCCAGAATCCATGGAGCCACCGTGCCTGCGGCAAGGGGAGCCAGGGAAACGGCGCTGTGCAGGGCAACGGCAAAGATGTTATCGTGGTTCCTGACCCTGGAATAAATGGGTGCCCCGTCCGGGGTCATGACCCGGATAGCCCCCCAGGCCCTGACCCAGTTGAGTCTGGCAAGCTCCGGAAAAAGGCGGATGGCATTGGCAGCCTGGTTTTTCATCGCCTCTGCCGTTACCTTGCTGTCCATGGCCGTATCTTCGGTGGACAAACCGATCATGAAGGTGCCGTCCTGGGTCTGCCTGACCGAGAGAACCGGCACCTTCAGCACCCGCGGAACCCGCTGGGTCACCATGACCTGCCCCCGCTGGGGATAGATGTTGAGGGTTTCTCCCAGCCCCTTGAGCAGCCGTTTGGTTCCGTGTCCCGAGGCAATCACCACTTTTTCAGTTTCAAAATCCCCCATGCCGGTTTTTACCACAACCTTTCCCCGGGACTTCGGAATGACGGCAGATACGGTCTGCCCGCCGTAAAATGTCCCGCCTTTTTTCTGGAACCCCCAGCGCAGGGCACCCAGCAGCTTTAGGGGATTAACGTGCCCCTGCTCCTTTGTATACATGGCCCCGGTCACCGCTTCGCCCAGGGCGATATCAGGAATGAGATCCTGGAACTCCCGGCGGTTCAGCATGGTCACGGGATAGTCGATACCCGCTTCTTCACAGGACTTTGTAATGGCCTCAATGGATGCCTGGTGGGCCTTGAACTCATCCTCTCCAACGGCATGGACGGCACCGCCGGTCCAGTCAAGTTCCACATTATATCCGGTGTCCGCTTCCAGGCCCTCTGCAAACTCCGGCCATTGCCGGCAGGCCAGCCTGGACCACTGGGCATAGACCGGATTTCCCGCCCCTTTGCACATGAACCACGTCAGCCCGAAATTCCCCCGGGACAGCCGCTGGGACGCAAGCTGCTCATCAAAAAGCACAACGTTCCGCGCACCTTTCCGCACCAGTCCCAGGGCAATGGCAGACCCTGAAAGTCCTCCGCCTATGACTATGATATCAGCCGTTCTCAAACACTACCTCCGCTTGTATCTGTATTCTTCCGGTCACCCGCCGGGCTTATCCGCCGGATTTATCCGCCGGACATCCACCGGTCGCTGTTGACACTTGATTCTGTTTAGCGACTCTTTAATAGCGAAACCCGTGCCAGGGACCGGGAAAATTATCCGGCAGAGGATCCGGCAGTCCGGATACAAATAAATTTTTTGTTGAAAATCAAGGGGGTTGATTTCAGGAAAGAAAAAATAGAGGGTCTCCCCGGGCGCAGGTTTAAGCGATATAAGTAATTCCGTCAGAGTGTATCAAATTGAGACATGACCTTGAATTCATCCCTGGTAAACCCCTTTTCAGCGGCCTGGCAAATCCGGATTTCTCAAATATAGACATGTCTCAAAATGAGACCGATGCGTTTTTTCTCCTCAGTCAGGGGAGGATTTCCTGAAGGAATCCGGCGGGATATAATTTTTCAGGGCGCACCAATCCGCCTCAATATTCTGCCGCATCCTGGTAATCATATCCAGGACAGCGGCCTGTTCATCCGGGGTAAAGCCTGCGTAGCACTGGCGGGTCAGGCGGTTTTCCTCTTCAATGATCACCCTGTAGGCTGCTGCGGCCTTTTCAGTGGGGTACAGGGGCCGGGCCCTCCTGTCGGCAGGATCCCGTGCTTTCCGGACAAGTTTTTCGTCTGCCAGCTTCTTCACCACCTTTGAGGCAGTGGTTTTATCCACGGCCAAAAGCCGGGACAATTCCTTCATGGTGATCCCGGGATTCTCACAGATACGGGTCAGGTAAATGGACTGCCCCTTTTGCAGGTTCAGTCCCTTGAACTGAATTTCAATAATGGCGTGGATGGTACGGGTCAGGGCCCCCACTTCCCTGAGAACGGCATCCTCCAGCAAAGGGGCGTCCTCTTCAGGCATGGACACCTTCCTTTATCTCTCTGTAGGCCTCAAGGAAGGCTTCTACGGCTTCCGGCGGGGTTGCCCAGGAGGTGACGAGACGAATGGCGGAACGGTTTTCACCGGCCTTTGCCCAGACGTAGAACCCGAACCGGCCTGACAGCTTCTCAATCACTGGATCGGCCATCACCGGAAAGATCTGGTTTGTGGGAGAGTCAATCAGGAAGCTGCAGCCGGCCTCCCTGAGCCCGCCAGCCAGGCGCCGGGCCATTTCGTTGCCGTGACGTGCCAGGTCAAAGTAGAGGTTATCTCTGAAAAGGGTCTCAAACTGGATGCCCAGCACCCTTCCCTTTGCCAGCAGCCCGCCCCTCTGTTTGATGAGATACCTGAAATCCGCCCTCAGGCTTTCGTGCCTGATCACCAGTGCTTCTCCGAGCAGGGCGCCCAGCTTTGTCCCGCCGATGAAAAAGGCGTCTGTCAGCCGGTATATACCGCCGAGGCTGAGACCGGCCTTTTCAATCACCAGGGCAGCCCCCAGCCTTGCGCCGTCCGCATAGAGCAGGAGATTCTTTTTGCGGCAGTAGGCACTCAACGCCTCAAGCTCGGCTCCGGTATACACCGTTCCCAGTTCGGTGGGATTGGATATGTACACCATAGCGGGTTTCACCATGTGCTCAAAGTGGTGTTCCGCCAGGACGGGGGAGATCAGTTCCGGGGTGAGCTTGCCGTCTGGTGTTTTCACGGTGAGCAGTTTGTGGCCGGTGGCCTCTATGGCCCCGGTTTCATGGGTGGATATATGGCCTGTGGCAGGGGCGATACAGGCCTCATGGGGCCGTAAAAAAGCGCTGATGGCAATGAGGTTGGTCTGGGTCCCCCCGGACAGCAGGTGCACCTCCGCACCCGGATCGTTAATCTGTTCCCTGATCATGGATACGGAATTTTCCGTATGGCGGTCCATGCCGTATCCCTCTTCCTGGGCCGTATTATCTTTCCGGAGCGCATCCAGAATCGCAGGGTGCGCCCCCTCACCATAGTCATTCCTGAAACTGTACACCTTAACCACCTCTTATCAGCATTAAAAATATAGTTGAAAGTTCAACCAAACGCTTATATAGGCGGACAGGGCTTTTCTGTCAAGCTTCAAGATTCTCTGAAACAGCGATCACTCCGGGGGAACCAAAACCAGTTTTCCCACAAAGTTTTTCGACAGGAAGGTCTCCTGGGCCTTTTTGATCTCTTCCAGCGGAAAGGCCTGTGCCACCATGGGCACCAGCCTGCCCTCCTCTATATAGCGGATAAGGTTTTCAAAGGAACTGCGGGACTGGTATGTACAGCCGTACAGGGTGAGATCCTTGAGATAAAGGATTCTGACATCCAGGTCCACCATGGGGCCGGCAATGGCACCGGCCACACCGTAACGTCCCCCCCGCTTCAGGACATCAAGAAGTTCCGGCCATTGGGGACCGGCAACAAGATCAAGAACGACATCCACACTGCACCGGCCCAGGGCCTCCACGATACTGTCCCCCCTGGCAATGGTTTTATCCGCCCCCAGTCCGGCCATGCGGCCGGTCTTGGTTTTCCCGCAGACAGCAATCACCTTTGCCCCGCGGAGCCGGGCCAGCTGAACCGCCGCAGAGCCGACACCGCCGGATGCGCCGGGAATCAGAACGGTATCCCCCTTTTTGACGCCGACCCGCTCTATCATATTCTCCGCTGTGGAATAGGCACAGGGAAAGGAGGCCAGTTCAACATCGGTCAGGGCGCTGTTAACCGCAAAGGCCTCATCCGAGTGTGTCTTGGCATATTGGGCAAATCCGCCGTCACATTCGGACCCGAATGTAATGCAGTTGATTCCCTGGTCTGTGTTTTCCCGCTGCTGCATCGGCCTGACCAGGACCCGCTGGCCCATGCGCCCGGGATCGACATTACTGCCGCAGGCCACAATAGTGCCTGCGGCATCTGCCCCCTGGATCCGCGGCAGTTCAAGGGGAACGCCTGCCCAGCTTGCATCATTGTCATCAACACTTGAAAATCCCCCCGATCCCCCGGCACCGGTGCTGTCTGTCACCTTTTTGGAGTACCAGCCGATGCGGGTGTTGATATCCGTATTGTTGACAGCACAGGCACCGACCCTGATCAGCACCTCGCCCGGGTTTACGGCCGGCACCGGAATATCTTCACGAAATTCAAGGGTATCCAGTCCGCCATGACCCGTGAGTAAAACCCCGGCCATATGTTCCGGTATTATTGTATCAGTCATTTTTATGCCTCCCATGGTATTTGGATTCCGGGTAATCGATTGACCCGGCAATACGGAGATATTAATGTATAGGATTATATTTAATCAAACGAAATAAATTGAATGGCAAATTCAAAACTTTTGAACTCAGGCCAATATGAAACGACTTTGAGAGTATACAATAACAGGAGTAACCATGGACTCAAAATTAAACCTTGACCTGCTGCAGACACTTATTGCCGTGGCAGAGACCGGGGAGTTGAAGAAAGCGGCTGAACGCGTATTCCGGTCCCACTCTGCAGTAAGCATGCAGATACAGCGGCTTGAAAAAATCACCGGTACCACTGTGATCGAGCGCAGCAGCCGGGGGGTTACCCTGACTGAGAAGGGGCGGGTACTCCTGTCCTACGGCAAACAGCTGCTGCAGCTTAACGCGGCAGCACTGGCTGCCCTTAAGGATGATGACCCTTCCGGAAAAATAACCTTTGGCATCCCCACGGATTACGCCCAGATCTTTATCACGCGGCTGCTGCCGGTACTGCAGGCCAGGCTTCCCAAACTTCAGGCAGTCATTGTCTGCGGCCGGAGCAGGAATTTGAGGAAGAAAATCAAGTCCGGCAGCCTGGACATTGCCGTTGTTTCAGGAGAAGGCAACAACGCGGATGAACGTTTCCTGTGGAGCGAACAGATGAACTGGGTGGCTGCCCCGGGATTTCAAATCCGTGAAAACGCGCCCCTGCCCGTGGCTGTTTTTACTGACGACTGCATCGTGAAGGACCTCTGTCTTGACGGCCTGAAAAAGGCAAAAATAGACTATCATACCGTTCTCTCAAGCCCGGTTCTGGACAATATCGCAGATGCCGTCTACAACGGTATGGGGGTGTCCCTCCTGCCGGAATCCCTTGCCCCGGGGTCAAAAACCCGGATCCTGCCCCGGCACATCTTAAACTGCAGCCATCCGCTGACCATGAACCTGATCAGCGCTTCATCAATGGACGAATCCCTTGTCAATATTGTTGCAGACCATGTAAAGACGGTTTTCAGCGCTGGTCTTCAGAGTTAAGCCCGGCAGCTGTATTAATCGCCTGGCGGGAGGCAGCCGGATAAGCCACCGGAGGCAGGCCATGGCCTGCCTCCGGTGGTATTCAGCGGATTGAATTATTTAAATATCTAACCCGGATATTTCCGGGCTAATTGACCACCTCAACCCAGATGGGGTTTGTCCAGGTCCGGCTGCCGTCCGTGTCATCGATTTCAAGGGCATACCAGGTGTTTTCCTCCGGCTTTACCTCAAAGCTGACCTCTTCAGTGAGCGGTCCGTCTTTTTCCCAGGTTTTCTTCTCCAGGAGTTTTCCGGCCCTGGTGAACAGCCTGATCTCTTTGATACCGTCTACGGCACTGATGTTAAAACCCAGATCCAGCGGGGTGCCTTTTTTATGGGACACCGTACTGCCGAACATGATCTCCGGATAGACCAGGGGGCCTAAACTGGCATAGGCATTTCCTTCGTTGAGTGATTTTGTGAATGCCGATTTAAAGGCCTCAAAGGATGCCGGTTTTGACGGGATATTTGCATACATCCGGATATCCGGCTGGCTGTCGCTCCATACATCGTGGAGGTCTGTTCCGGCGCTCAGGTAGTATTTCTCACCTTTGTCCCAGTACTCGTGAAGCTTTTTTATCACCTTGGCCCAGTTCTTTGATGAGCAGGACGAGTTGATTTCGATCAGGTCAAAATTATCGTCATACCCGCCGGGCAGGGTCCCGTCCTTGAGGGCTGTGAAAAAGCCGAATGAATAATAGGGATGATTCAGAACCAGTACATCTGCACCGATTTTCCTGGCATCCTTGAAGATATCCCCCACATCGGCAGTGGCGGCATCTATGGTCAGGTCCTTGCCCAGGGGAACGTTGATGGCATTGATATGCCCCCAGGCCGGGGAAATTTCAATGGACGGCAGAAAGGGCAGGTTGTGATGGTCCGACATCTCCTTCATCTCATGATGATGTACACTGCTGTCATGGTCGCTTAACAGGGTGAAGTCAAGCCGCCTGGCAAGCTGGGCCCGCATGACATATCCGGGCACGGTATACCCGTCCAGCACATCTGAATGGTGATGGAGATCAGAGCAGTACCAGCCTTTTTTCTCCGGGAAAAGCAGGGTTTTAACACTGACATCCAGTTTTTTGGTCTTGCCTGACACCACCTCACTGGAAACGGTCAGGGGGGTGGTCACAAAACCGGCACCGGACTGGACCGAAAGTTTATAATTACCCGGGGCCAGGCTGATGTCTGTCTTTCCCACGGGATCAAGCCCGGTAAAAAAGGTCTTCTGGCCCAGGAACCGGACCACCGGGGAAAATCCGTCAATGATCTGGACTTTTGCACTGACAGGCTCCTTTGAGTCCTCATCCGACACACTCAGTGCGATCCTGCCGGGCAGTTTGACATCATCGAAGTTTAATTCAACGGTGCTGCCTGCCTTAAGGGAGATGCTTTTTTTACTGCTGGGTGCAAGCCCCTTCCCGGTGGCATACACCTGGTAGTCACCTGCCGGCAGCTTTAACCCGTAACTTCCGTTTCCGCCCATGTTCCACACATAGGTTTCGTTATCTTTGATGACAACGACAACGGGCTTCTCTATTGTCTTCCCGGCAGTGGTTTTTGCAGATCCCTTCAAGACCGCATGGGGCATGTTTTTACGGGAAATCTCAAATTCCAGGGCCTGGGCCAGGTCCCCGCTGTCCAGGATCTGGAGCCAGGCCTTAAATTCCATGGATTCACCCGGTTTCAGGGAGATCTTCTTCTGCATATCCCTGCCCGTGTATCCCACATCCGTCACATAGGGTGCATGCAGCGCCATACTCCAGGTCTGATCATAGTTGACGGACCAGTCGCTGAAGGCCGTTTCCGCGGACTGGGTTTTGGAGGTTTTCTTGTCTTTGAGCCCTGGCATGTCAAACCAATATCCGCCGTCGGTCCAGAGAGAATGGCTGGGCAGGATATCCGCCAATGCCTTTTGGGTCGTGTTCACAAGTTTACCCTCAAGGTAAATCTTATTATCATCTTTTTTCATGGTGATGGTGCTGTGCAGCTGGGCGCCGCCCCAATCCCGCACAACATATACCGACCCTGTTTCAGGGGTATTCTCAAGGATTTCGAACTTCTGGTACTCAGAGGGCCAGGCCGACCAGTTATTGGGGATAAAATCCACCAGGGAAATCCGGTCTGCCTCGATTTTTCCATTGCGGATCAGACTTCCGTCCAGGATACCGCCCCTGGGAACGCCCCAGGGACCGGGTGTCTCAGCAGCAATGGAAATGATAATCCTGTTGTTCTGCATGGTGATATCCCCTGAAGAGATCGCGTTTCCATTGGGAATCGGGGTAATTCCCTTTGTAATCTTTACGTCTGCCTGGGCTGACGTGAAAAACAGGAACAGAAAACAACAACACAAACCGAACTTTTTCATACTGCCTCCTAAAATGAATTATTCTTAGGGGTTGCGCAAAACCAGCTTCACATAACCTGTTTGAAAAGCCCCTTAAAACTTTGGGTATTTTTAAAAACAGAAGGTGAATTAATTTTTGCGCGATCCCTTATCAAATTCGGATTCCCGATTTTGGTTTGGAAATCCGGTAACCGGCATATGTATTTCTATAATCAGGGGATGACTGCTGTCATTGCCCTTTCGGTGTCTGGTGTTACACTGTTTATATGCAATTGCCCTGGTTCCGCATCGGGTGTGCAAATCTCATTAACATATTGTGTAATATGTATTACGCGATATGTTATCCACCTACCACTCCATTTCCTAGAAATCAAGAAAAAGATGAGGCGAATACAATGAATAACAGAAGTTTTACTGCAGATATTTCACAAGAAACGCACATAGTTGGATCTATGTGGCAGGCGCGGATCGTTTAAAGGGCAAAAAAACTACTCCCCCTTTTGTTTTTCTTTCATTTTCCTGTACCAGCCTGCGTTGCCGTAAAGCTCATCAGAGCAGTCCGTACACATGCCGTGGCTGAAAAACACATTTGAATGTTTTTCAATATAGGCTTCCAGGTTATTCCAATACCCTTTGTCATCACGGATTTTTTTGCATCGGGCACAGATAGGAAGCAGGCCGCTGAGCTGTTTGACTTCCTGGAGGGCTTTTTCCTTTTCATCATACATGGCCATCCTCTGGCTGCCCAGTACGGCTGCCACCCATATGGCAAACAAGGCAAGCAAACGGTTGAAAATGACCTGCCATAGTTTACCGCCGTCAGGGGATACCAGGAACCCGGCAATTGTAAGAACCGATCCCACAATGGCCATATAGACGGGCATGTTTTTTCCATTGGACCACAGGGAAATCAGGACGATAAGGATATATGGAACCCCGCCGGCAACCCCCAGCGGAATCAGTGAATCCATTATGAAGATGACAATTGCCAGGAACAGGCAAACCACGGTTACTTTGGTATCGGACTTATCAAACTCAAAGCGAATCGTCATAAAATCACCACATTCTGTGAGACAATTTAAAGAAACAGATTAACTTAAAGACTGTTTTTAAGTTCAAACTCATTTCAGTCTACAGGAGATTATATCCGGGCACAAATGAAACTTCAGCCCCCATGGCAGATTGATATTCTCCGGTATTTTATAAATCTTCTATTGAGACAATAAATACTCCCGGAAAACCGTGAGACCTGCCCCGATATTTTTACGGCCGAATCCTATCCGGAACCTGTCCCGGGGCGTCTCCATCAATTCGGAATGATAGACCTTGGGCGGCAGAAGCAATACCCCTGTCCGGTGGACGAGGTCTTCGCAGAACCGGTTGGCCCCTTCCGGCCCCAGGTATCTGGGGAAACCGACGCACCCGCCGTCAGGCCGGTACCACTCAAAGCGATCCGGGAAATCGCCGAAAAACCGGGCCAGTGCATCTGCATTCCGGTTTACCAGGGCACGGTTCCGCTCTAAGATCCTGTCCCCGGCTTTCAGGGCAATGACGGCAAGCCGTTCAGCTGGTGCTGAATTGCAGATTGACAGATAGTGCTTGTACCGCTCCATCTTCTTCAGGACCGCGGTATCTTTTGTCATTATCCACCCGATTCTCAGGCCGGGGAGGCCGTAGGCCTTGGACATGACATTCAGTGACAGCCCTTTTTCATATACATCAGCCGCCTGGGGCAGCCTGACTGACGGCTCCCGTTCCACCTGCCGGTAGACTTCATCGCTGAACAGGTAAATCCCCTTTTCACGGCAGAGGGAAACAAGGGCACTGAACCGGTCACGGTCAAGGACAGCCCCGGTGGGATTGTTGGGAAAATTGATTGAAATCAGCTTTGTATTGGGCCTGACAAGTTCCCGGACCCGGTCGATATCCAGTGACCAGTTGTCATTCTCATCCAGCGGCACCCCCGTAACCTGACAGATATCCAGGGGAATAGTTTCAGCGGCCTGGTAGTTGGGCACCGCAACAATGGCATGATCCCCTTTGGAGAGCAGGACACGCATGGCAATGTATACCCCCTCTTCCGCCCCTGCAAAACAGAGGATGTCGGACGGGTCTGCCGTGTCGTAAGTTCCCGCGATTTCCCGGAGAAGTTCCGGATGCCCGTAGGTTTCCGTATATCCCAGCCATTGATTTTCAAATGCCTCACGGTCCTCTGCAGACGCCATGTCCAGCAGCTCTGCTATGGACATGCTCTCAATATCAGATGCCGTCATATGATACTTTGCCGTAAACTCCCACCTGGAAAAATACCGTTCCAACTCAAAATCCCGCATTGCTCTCCTCTCTGAATAAGATCAGCCTTCTGTTCGTTCCCTGAAGGATCTGATGACATGCCCGGAAAAACACTCAATAATTTCCGATGACGTCTTCCTGGTTTTGTGAAGGGCAATATTGGAGACCGGCAGAACCGGAAGCCCCTCTTCTATGCCTGCGATCCTGAGATCCCCGGGCACATTGCTCCTGATGACCGGTGCAATGGCAAACCCTGCTTTTACCGCATCCAGAAGCCCGGAAATACTCCTGCTGACATATACGATCCTGTAATCTATTCCCGCCTTTTCCAGGGCGGCCAGTGCCCAGGTTCTGAATATGCAGTCCTCTTCAAAGGTAGCCAGGGCAAGCTGCTTATGGGGCTGCATCACAAACTCCGGGTTCACGGCCCATACCACGGGGTCATGGGCAATAATCAGCCCGCCTTCGCTGATCTGGGTGCAGATTCCCAAATCCAGGTCCCCTCTGTCAACGCTGTCCTTGATCACATCTGAATTTTCGCACCGCATTTCAACGGTGATATCCGGATAGGACCGGGCGAACCGGGCCAGCAGATCCGGCAGCACGCCTGCCGTATAATGTTCCGGAGACCCGAAACGTATGAGTCCTTCCAAGCTGGGCTTTGACAGGGCAGCCACGGCCTCGTCATGCTCCCTGACAATACGCATGGCGTAATTGATAAGAATACTGCCCTGGCCTGTCAGCTTCACGGTCTTCCCGATCCTGTGGAACAGCTTCCCGCCCACTTCGGTTTCAAGCCGCTTGATCTGCATGCTGACAGCAGACTGGGACAGGTTGACCTGGATACCGGTTTTTGTAAAATTCTTTGTCTCGGCCAGGGCAATGAACGTTCTCAAATAGTCGATCTGCAGATTCATAACCATCACAATATTTAATTATTTACATCAAAACCATTCATTTGACATATAATTTTACGATATCTAAACTATCCTCCAAGAACAACCGTTAATTTAAGGAGAAACCATGAAAATACTAATTGTCGGCGGAAACGGAACCATCGGATCAAAGGTCAGAGACCATTTTGCAAAAAAACACGAGGTGATCACGGCCGGGCGCAACTCGGGGGATGTCACAGTGGATATGAGCGACAGCACATCTGTCAGGGCCATGTTTGAAGCAATCGGAACTGTGGATGCCGTGGTCTGCACCGCAGGGGAGGCCAAATGGGCAGAGTTTGACACCATGTCCGAGGATGATTTTTATATCGGCATCAAAAGCAAGCTCATGGGCCAGGTCAACCTGGTACGGATCGGCAAGGCATATATGAATCCGGGCGGGTCTTTTACCCTGTCCACCGGCATCCTGGCAGATCACCCTGTTTTGATGACCACAAGCGCCGCCATGGTAAACGGCGCCATCCACAGTTTTGTAAAAGCCGTCTGCCTGGAGCTTAAAAACAGCATCCGCATCAACGTGGTCTCATCCGGGCTTGTTGAAGATGCTGTGGATCACTACGGGGATTACTTTCCCGGCCACAACCCCATTCCCATGGCAAAGGTGGTGAACGGGTTTGTAAAAAGCGTTGAAGGCGCATCCACCGGAGAGATAATCAGAATGTATGATAATTGTTGACAGCGAGGTTATTCACCATATTAGAGGGTGTTAAAAGCAACCGATTCTTTTTTTCAGAGTGTTGTAAACTTGTTAGGTAAAGGGTATATTGACCATCAGGGTCAACGCATGTAACTTTCAGCCCCAGTGATTCCAATACGTTACTTTTGTACAGGCAATCGCAGACAAAAGCCGGATAACGCATAAGTGTCCAAAGCCTTTAAAGATTAAAAACCGTGCCAAGTTTTTATGCGATTGCCCTTTATTGACCATTAAGTTTCATTCTTAAGCTTGGCACAGTCTACTACGAATTACGTATTTTACATTGATATTCAGAAGATCTCACGAATCAAATTGACTTTCGCATATAAGAGTGTATACACAATTTGAAAGTTACAAAGATACTGCTGGAAGTTCAAATATTTATAGTGTGAACTTTATTTAGGGATCACGCAAAATTATCCAAAGTTTTTTGAATAAAATCTTTGGATAATTTTTTTAAGGAGAAACCTGATGGGAAGAAAAAATCGTAATATCGGAGAGCACCTTAAGAACAAGGCCGCTGAAGTGATGGGGCGCCCTGTAACCGATACGGATATCTGCCGTTACTTCATGAAGGTGGGGCTGACGAGCAAAGGGGATTTCCAATCCTATTGGTATGCCAAGGGCAGCACCAAAGCCGTGGTCCTGGAAGTCGATCTCATTGCCCTGGGGGCTGCCTGTGCCGGGGTACCCGTGCCTTCCACACCGGTATTTGCCAATGTCGGGGTCAAGGCAAAAGTCACCAACACCCGGAATAATTTTCTGGCAGTGGTTGTCTGCCCCCAGACCCTTGAGGCTGGCGGCCGCCGGTTAAACATTCATCGCAATGGTGAAGTGGTGTTCCTGGCCATGACCGGATACAGGTGGGATAGCGGAATCGACTTTTCCGCAGAGGTGGGGGTAAAGGCAGAGGTTCCTAACCTGCCCTCTTTTGGCACTGCCAAGGGAGAGTATGGGGGGAATGACGACAAGCCCACCACTGTGGAGTCCGGAACCTATGCGGAGTTGGCCGCCTTTGAGATCAACGTCAGCGCCAAGGCCAGTGTCCAGGGGCACGCCGGCATCTCTGGAGAGCGCCTCTACCTGAGTGATACCGCCCCCATTTTTATCCAGAAATCAGGGGCAATGGCTGAATTGGAAACCCACCTGGCCCTGGTAATGAAAAACGGGGACAAAAAAGCCTGCATGAAGGCCGAGGTTCAGGAGTTCCTGAAGACCCACGGCAGGGAACAGCAGCGCAGCAGCATCCGCAGGCTGTTGTCCCGGGGCGGTTCCGTGTCCACGGACCAGTTTCTGAAAGCCCTGACAACCCTTGAGGAAGAGACCCGGAGAGCCCCGGTTAAAGAGATGTGCCGCCACCATATCCGTACGCTTAAGGATTTCAAGGCTGCAAATGTCCTGGGCCCCTACAATTTCATTTCCCTCTGGGGCATGAAACCCCAGATCGGGGCAGGTGTCAACGCTTCGGCGGAAGCCTCGATTTCGGCTGAGGCCGGCGGTATTGCCAAGGCCGGGGCAGGTGCCGGCGTTACCCTGAAAGGGCCTTCGGTTGAGGCGTCTCTAAAATTCACCCGCTTCCGCTTCCAGACCGCGGGACTGGCCGAAGAAACCGGTGGTGGCAGCCGCACCGGCCGGTCCAGGTCCGGAACCGGAACTTCCGGGACCATTACCACCCCAAATGCCTATGCCATCATGACCCAGGACACCAGTATTACCTACGGCCAGATGGACCTGACCCTTTTGGAAGCCAGTGCCGGCGCGGAAATTTCCGCCTCACAGAGCCTGGTGAATACCGAGAAATACAAGAAAGGCAAAGAAGCCAAGCGGTCCAAGCAAAAGGGCCTGGCCATAGCCAGTGTGAGCGGAGAGGCCGTTGTCGGCCTGGAAGAAGTCGGTGCCAAAGCCGAAGCCAGTGCAGGCCTGAAAAAAGCCCTGAATTTCATGCAGTATGAATCTGCCGTGGCCTTCTGGGCCCCCCCGGGGGAAGCCGGCAGAAAAACGGGGCAGATCGTGAACATTCCCCTGGCCCAGGGATCCGGGTTTTCCTTTGGCCAGTCCGTGGATACCTGGCAGCTCAGCCGCTGCCTGGCGGAAATGGATGCCGATCCCCGATCCCCCTGCGGATATTTACAGGGCCTGGCCAACCGGCTCAATGTCACCTATCGGGCATTGAAGGCCTTTTTAGCCGAACAAAAAGACCTGATTCTGGATATTGCCTACCTCACCCGGTTGAGCGGTCCGGAAAGGGAGCGGTACAAGGATCACCTGCCGTCACCATCCGCCTTTCTCATTGAATCCTCGTTCGGACTTAATACTCCCGAGAGCGTCAAGGTAGATGCCCAATGGTCGGGTAAGGGACGCTGGGTACTTGGCCCCAGCGGATTGGGCAAGACCCTCAGAGGCAAACTCATCGGCCGAAATCCCAGGACAGGGGGACGTCTCCAGGCCCTCCGGCTGCGGTACCGCATGGCCGACGACATCCGGGAAACCAAGACCCGGTTTTCCCTGGGAATTAAATATATTGTCCGGCTGGGGATAGAATACGCCTCTGTGGAAGAGGCTGGCTCCGAAGGAATCGTCAATCTGGGCACCACCTGGTTCAACGACTTCGGCAAGTACAACACCGAAGCGGTACGGGC
>JAKSAX010000271.1 GCA_022361395.1 Desulfobacterales bacterium
ATCAGCATGAGAACGGCCCCTCCCTCTCCGAGAGTGAGGCCGTTTCGTTCTGCATCAAATGGCCGGGCAGGTCCGGAAGACATTGCACCAATGGCGGAAAAACCTGAAAATACAAATTCACTGACAAGGTCCATGGCAAAGACAAGCACAGACTCTTCCGAACCGTTACGGATCATCCGGGCAGCTTTTGCCAGGGCAATGGTGGATGAGGCACAGGCTGCACTGATATTGAATCCCTGGCGTTCAAACCCGAGTTTTCCGGAAATATGGCCGGGCAAAGCGGATACCATAAGATCTTCGGGGGGGGTACGGCCGGCGTTTTCTATGCCTCCTTTGGTGGAGGCTGTTATGAGCAGTGTTCCCGGGTCTGCGTTGCCTGTAAGGCTTATAAGATGATCTGTCAGTGTCTCAAACCGGTCGGTCCTCTCCGGGAACAGTCCGGGAATCATGCCGGCCAGGGAGCTGACATAGGGTGAGGTGTCAAAATGACTGATGCCTGAAAACCCGTTTTTTCCGGATTTCATCCCCCGGTAAAGCGGTCCAAGGCCGGTGCCGAAGGCCGTCACCACCTGGGCCTCTGTGATAAAAACCCGGCTCATTAAAGCATACCGGCCTTCCAGCGGTCACAGAATTCCCGTAGAAAGGGGGGCTGGGTTAGAAAAAGTTCATAATCCGTATTCAGCATCATCTGAATCACATATCCTGTGGCAGCAACTCTGTTTTCGGCATTCCGGATGATATATTCGCTGTTCAGCCTTGCTGCATCTGAATAGTGAAGCCTGCCTTCAATGGAGATCTCATCCTGGAATCTGAGGGGCCGGATAAAATCCACGTGAACCGTCTTGACCGGGGCAAGTATCCCGTTGTTGTAAAAGTCCATATAGCCGATATTATACCTGTGACCCATGGCCACCCGGACGTCCTCAAAATAGCTGGTGTAATGGCCGTGCCATGCGATGGTGAGCATGTCCACTTCCTGGAACCGGATTTCCCGTTTAACGGTTCCCGTGAGCGGGGGCGGGTCATTGGGAGCTGTTTTAAAATAGGGTTTTCTCATTGTTAAATCCTGTAAAATCCGCTGCCTATTGGTCCATGAGGGCCAGGTAGTCTTCCATAAGGGCTTTTACCTTTTTTTTCATCTGCCTGTGTTTCATCTCACCTGAAAACTCATCAGGAAAGACGGGGTCCAGCACTTTCATCTTGATTCTGGCCGGTGCCATATAGCCGCGGTTTGGGGGAAGCAGGTCCTGGGTGCCGGTGAGACAGACCGGTATGACCGGGGTGCCTGTCTCAACAGAGAGTTTAAAGGCGCCTGAGTAAAACCGGGTCATTTCAGAGGTCCTGCTCCTGTGCCCTTCAGGGAAGAAAAGGACAAACCCGTTATCGGACAGGGTTTGTCCCGACCGGTTCAGGCAGTCCTGCCAGGAGAATTTTTCAATATTCATATAATTGGCAAGGCCCATGAAAATATTGTAGACCGGAATGTTGAACGGCCAGTCCCTGACGGCAAAGCAGATGTTGTACACGGGCAGCATGTTCATGCAGTATGTATCGAAAAACGACCTGTGGTTGACCACGATAATGCCGGGGGTTTCAAACTGGGTATCCCTGTAATCAATTGGTTCGAAAATGACGAACAGCCGGGTGAAAGCCTGCCACACCCTGCCGTACATCCAGATGCACCACCGGGTGACCACCGATGTGGAAAATCCCCTGACATATTTTAAAAAGGCTAAAACCGGTAGAAATAACAGGAGGCTGACCAGGGTCCAGATCACAATCAGGGTGATGAGAACCATATTCATCACAAGGATAAGCAGCCGGCCGAATGCCCGGTCCTGGAGCCGGTTGGTATAAAAGGCAAACAGGGTTTCCACTATAGGTGTTCTCCGAAGTCCAGAATGATGGAGGCATTGGTGCCGCCGAAACCAAATGAGTTGGAGAGGGCGCGTCTGATCTGTGCAGGCCGGGTTTCGGGTACCACACTGATGGGCGGACAGTCTTTGCTGAGGCCTGTGAAGTTGATGTTGGGCGCAATAAATCCTTCCTTTGCCATGAGTGCGGTGTAGATCACCTCACTGGCCCCTGACATCCAGCATTCATGTCCTGTCATGGATTTTGTGGAGGAGACAGGGGCTGCCCCGCCGAAAAGTGCGTGGATGGCCCGGGCCTCTGCCAGGTCTCCTGCCGGAGTGGAGGTGGCATGGGCGTTGATATAATCAATGCTGTCCGGGCGAATCCCGGCATCCTTCAAGGCATTTTTCATGGCCTGTTCCGATCCTCCGGCACTGGGTTCGGACAGGGTTTTGCCGATGCCTGAGGAGAATCCGTATCCTTCGATGATACCGTGTATTTTTGCTCCCCGTTTCTTTGCGTGATCCAGGGATTCGATCACAAGGCAGGCCCCGCCGCCGCCGGGAACAAGGCCGTCCCTTTCCCGGTCAAAGGGCCGGGAGGCCTTTTCAGGCGCGTCACTTCGGGATGAGAATGCATTCAGGGCGTCAAAACTTGCCATGGATGTCCAATGGGTCTCCTGGGCGCCCCCTGCGATGATAATGTCCTGCATTCCGCTGCGGATCAGCATCAGGGCCTGGCCGAGTACATGGGCGCCGCTGGCGCAGGCCGCACTGATGGTCCAGTTTGCTCCACGGGTACCGAGAAGGCCGGCCAGGTTCATGGTTACGGTGGAGTTCATGGCCCGGAAAATGTAACCGGCACCGATGTAATGGGTTTCATTATACTCCCGTGCCAGGTCAATGGACTCCACGCCCGCCCGGATGGTACTGTCGTTTCCGAATATAATGCCGCACCTGTCCGTCTTAAGCCGGTCCGGCTCAAGACGGGCATCGGTTATGGCTTTCCGGGCTGCAACCGTTGCATAGAGTGCGGGTTCGCACATGGTCCGCATATGCTTCCGGGTCAGTCCTTCGGCTTTGGGAGATATCTTTGGAAGCACGGCCGTCAGGGGAGACTTGAATCCCTTTTCCTGTCTTTCCCTGTCAAGGACAATACCTGGGCGTCCGTTTTGGAGTGCACGGATTACTGCAGGAAGGTCCGTGCCCAGGCAGGAGACAATGCCCATACCGGTGATAGCTGCTGCTGGCATAAATCTCTCTCTTAACAGATACCGCCGTTTATGCCGATGACCTGGCCGGTGATATACCCGGCTTCAGGGGAGCAGAGGAAATTCACCGCCGCTGCCACCTCTTCAGGCTTTCCCAGTCGTCCTGCCGGTATGGTCCCGGCGATCTGCTCAACCGGCAGGCCGTCTGTCATATCTGTTTCTATAAACCCGGGTGCCACGGCATTCACGGTGATGCTGCGTTTGGCGATTTCCCTGGCAAGGGCCATGGTGGCCCCGATAAGGCCGGCTTTGGAGGCGGAGTAGTTCACCTGGCCTGCCTGGCCCATCTGTCCGGAGGTGGAGGTGATGTTTATGATTCTGCCCTTACGCTTGGAAAGCATTTTTTTAACCACGGGTTTGGTGACATTGTAGAATCCGGTGAGGTTGGTGGAAAGCACCCTGTCCCAGTTTTCGGATTTCATCCAGACCATAAGCATGTCATCCCTGATACCGGCGTTGTTCACCAGAATGTCGATGACGCCTCTTTCCCTGATAACGGCCGCAACCGCCTCTTCGGCAGCCTTCTGGTCAGTCACGTCAAAGGGAAGAAGGACGCCGTCCGATCCGGCCTCCTTTACGGCGGCCAGGGTTTCCTTGGCTGCATCAATCCCCGACTGGTAGTTGATATAGACAAACCTGCCTGATGCGGCGAGGCTAACGGCAATTGCCCTGCCGATACCACGGCTGCCGCCGGTGACAAGTGCTGTTTCCTGTTGTGTCATGGTTCCTCCTTATTACAAATGTCTTTTCAGTATCAGTGTGGCGTTTATGCCGCCAAAGGCAAAGTTACTGGTCATTATGGTGTTCAGTTCGGTTTTTGTTTTTCCGGTGACATGATTGATGCCGGAACAGTCTTCACCGATACGTTTCAGGTTGCGTGTGGGGATGATGGTATTGTGCCGCATCATCAAGAGGCTGAAGATGGCTTCCATGACACCGCTTGCGGCCAGGGTATGGCCGGTGTAGCCCTTGGTGGCGCTGACCGGGACCTCATGGGTACCCAGCATGGCAATGGCGCAGGACTCCGCGGCATCTCCCTTGAGGGTGCCTGTGGCGTGGGCGTTTATGTAATCTATATCACTTATGGTACACCCTGCGGCAGCCAGTGCCCCCTTCATGCAGTTCAGCATGCCGGTGTCCCTGGGGCTTGTCATATGGGCACCGTCGCAGCAGGTATGGTATCCCCTTATTTCCGCCAGTACCGGTGCCCCCCGTTTTAAAGCGTGGTCCCTGTTTTCCAGGATCAGGGTGCCTGCCCCTTCACCCACCACAAGGCCGTCCCGGTCTTCATCAAAGGGCCCTGGACAGGCATCCGGATCCCGGGTTCTTGACGCGGCATTCAAAACGTCAAAGACCCCTGCCGTTGACGGGTGGAGTTCGTCAGCCCCTCCGCAGATCATGATATCCTGGTACCCGTGGGCAATGACCTCAAACCCGCTTCCGATGGCCTGGGTGGAGGTGGCGCAGGCGGAACAGGGGGAGATGACCCGGCCCCGGACCCGGAGCATGGCAGCCAGGTTGGCGGCAACGGAATGATTCATGATCTTCATGAAGGCCGTGCCTTCTAAGCGGGAAATTCCTCCGGTTTCATTGAAATCGTCAAACAGGGTCTGAATCACATCACCGGATCCGGTGGTGGAGCCCATGGCCACACCGGTTCTGTCCGATTGAAGATGCTCCGGGTCAACAGCGGCGTCTTCCAGGGCATCCAGGGCGGAAATTCCGGCCATGACGGCCATCTTTCCCATGGTTCTGCGGTCCTTTCGTTTAATCCGCTTCGGGGAAAAGTCCCGGCAGACCCCTGCAAGCCCGGCCTTCAGGTCGTTAACGGTATCCCACTCGGGCATGGGCATGATACCGGTGCGGCCGTTATAAAGTCCGCTCCAGACTTCATCCGGGCGGTTTCCGATGGGGGATACAATGCCCATACCGGTGATGACAACCCGATTCACAGGCTCTCCTCCTTGCGTATTTTGTCCATTAAATACCCCTCCGGATAAAAATAGGTACAGAGATTGACACTGGCTGATATAGCGCCGTGAATCCCTGAAAATCCGATGCTCTGGCCGGTGAGAAACAAATTTTTCAGCCGGGTTGCCGGGCTGAAAATACCCTGCATGAATGCCTGGGCTGTTTTTTTGATACCGTAAGCCGTACCCCCAGGGGTCAGGGTGTATCTTTCAAAGGTATCCGGGGAGTAGGTGTCTACGATTTCAACCTGTTTTCCTGCACCCGGAAAAGTGGCTTCAATCCGGGTCATCACCTTTTCTGCCAGCCCGGTTTTAATTTCCCTGTAGATTTTCTTACCCGGTATGTTATAGCCTGCCGCGAGCCGGCTCCTGTCTTCATCTGAAAGGGTGGCCAGTGCGGTAACGGCGAGATGTGTTGCATCTTCACCGCTTGGCAGTGCACTTAAAAATATCATTTGGTTTTCTCCCCCGGCATAATGGGCATTCACGTCCCGGTTGTCATAGATATATGCGTCATTATCCGCCACAGGGCAATTCTTTTTTTCCCATTTCATTGCAACCCCGAAAAGGCCCGGGGTGTTTTCCGCATTTTTAAGGCGTTTTTCAAATACGGGTCTGAAGGATTTTGGGGGACAAAGATCCAGGAGCCGTGACGGATGGCCGGAGTATATGATTTTTTGGGCGGTGATTTTTTTACCGGAACTCAACCTTACCCCTGTAACGGCCCGGTCACGGGTAAGGAGACGGTCGATTTTACTTCCGGTTTTAATTGTGCCGCCCAGGGACCTGAAGCTCTGGCCGAGAGCTTCTGCAAATGGCGCGTTGGTTTCGTTAAGCCGGAAGCTTGAATTCAGATAGGCATCTGAAATGATGAAATGGGTCATCACCGGGCATTCCCGGCTGGAAAGGCCGAAGAGCGGGTTATTGGCAAAGAGGATGCTTTTCAGTTTCCCATTGATGCCCAGATCGGAAAAATAGTCGTCAACAGACCGGGTGTACCGGGAGGAGAGGGGGGATGCCCCGGTGATCCCCGGATTATAGAGTGCAATACCGGATACGCAGGCCGCCATGTCCGTAAAGTAGTTCTCAATGGCTGCAGCCTTTGATGGAAATGTCCGGATCAGTTTGGCCTTGTACGCCCCATGTCCCTGGGGAACAGAGAAGCAGCCGTCCGGGAAGTGGTAAGATTCAAATCCTTCCTCAGACAGGGAAGACATGGAAAGGCGGCCGGTTAACCCAAGGTAGTTGAAATAATACCAGAGGGGCTGGCCGGTTTTCAGCGCGCCCAGACGGTGGACACCTGTGGGGAATGTCAGCCCGGCCCTCTGGTACACCTGGGTCAGGCCGCCCGGGTGTGCGTGCTGTTCTGCAATCAGAACATGCTCTCCTTCCTTTGCCAGGATAATGCCTGCGGTCATGCCGCTGATGCCTGACCCGATAATGATGGTATCGTATTTTTCAGATGTCATTTGGCCGCCTTTCGATAGCATCTGCCACACCGGTTGCCGGTTGCTGCCGGACCAGCCATCTTTCTGCAAGGGAGGGGATAAGTACAACGGCAAGAAAAAGGCTGACAAGCATTCCGGTCATTCCGGCTGCGCCAATGGAAA
>JAKSAX010000425.1 GCA_022361395.1 Desulfobacterales bacterium
AACGGGAGTAGCGCCGCCTTTAAGTGTACCGAGTTTCTGGCCTTTTTTACCGTCGAGGTTTTTGTTGTCGTCGGTTTTTTTCCAGATGGGAAGTCCCCATTCTTCGAAAAGGTGTACGGAATCATCAACGTGACGGCCAAGGTCAAAGATCAAGTCTTCACGAACAATACCCATAAGGTCATTACGTACCATGCGTACGTAATCTTCGGGTTTGTTTTCACCGATGTAAGTGTTGATTGCGGACAGACCCTGAGCAACAGCACCGGACCGTTCGAGAGCAGCTTTGTCACAAAGAAGAATCTTAGTGTCGTCGGAAGCCCATTTTTTGATTTCAAATGCAGTTCCGCAGGCAGCCATACCGCCACCGATGATCAGAACATCAACGTCTCTTTTCTCAACCTCAGGATCTCTTACAGCAGTGAGTTCTCCGACAGGTTTATTAGGTAATGCCATTATATACCTCCAAAAATTATATAAGTATCAGAATTAAAGAATGACAGGTTAATTACGCAAGCTCTTGGGGAGCTACGAGTTCATAACCATCTGCTTCCTGAGTAGAAAGAAGGCCACTGTCAAGATCTTTACCTTTAAGGTCAGCATAGTCGTTAGCTTCGCCTTCAGCAGTAGTTCTGATGGGGAACTTGAAGCGTTTTACAACGCCGTTTCTGAACTTACAGGTCCACATGATGTCTTCAGTACCCATCATAGGAACAGTAGAACCGCCCATGGGTACGAAGTCAGAGTAACCTCTGCATTCGATGGCCTGGGAAGGACAAATTTTTACACAAGAGTAGCATTCCCAGCACTGATCGGGTTCCTGGTTGTATGCTTTCATTGCGTTGGGATCCAGAACCATCAGGTCATTGGGGCAGATGTACATACATGCTGTTTTATCCCCACCTTTGCAGCCGTCACATTTTTCTGCAATAACAAAAGATGGCATTTAAAATACCTCCATAAATAAAGTTAATCAAATCGCACAATAGATTGTGCTAAGTCATATCAACATATTTGGTCAGATCCGGAACTCTCCGGCTGGCCTGTTAATCCTTGGTCTTGAAGCCAGGTTTTGTGCCGTGAAATCTTTGGTTCGACTCAAGGGCAACTACCTCATGCTTCGATTAAATGCTATTGGGAATAGCACCCTCCCAAGGTTAATGTCAAGAAAATTTAAAAAAAAGGATTTAACAATTTATTCAATTTTTTTGATGAATTCCCGGGCCGACAATATGTATAGTGTTCCACGAAAATTGCCACCATATATTGTGAGTGCACATCAAGCTGATCAGAGCAGTATCCGGAGAAAATCATCTGGAAAAAATCCCCTGTTCCTGATAATTTAACAGAGAGTTGGTTTGAACGTGATTTTTACAAGGTTTGTATATAATAAGGAAACACTTTGATGAGTGATGAAATGCTGCCCGTGGGCCTGGATGATCCCATGGGATTCAACTGCGCCCCGGAGAATCCCTGCTTTAACGAATGCTGCAGGGATCTGAACCAGGCCCTGACACCCTATGATATTCTGCGGATGAAAACAGCCCTTGGCATCTCTTCCGGCAAATTCCTGCGGGAATACACCTCCCTGCAGCACGGCCCGGAATCCGGACTGCCGGTGATTACCTTTAAACCCAATCCTGCCACGGGTCATGCCTGCCCCCTGGTTTCGGAGGACGGGTGTACCGTGTATGGGGACCGGCCGGCCTCCTGCCGCATGTATCCGCTGGCCCGGGCTATTGCCAGGGACAGGGAAACCGGAAAGATCCGGGAGTTTTTTGCGATGATCGAAGAGGATCATTGTGAGGGGTTTGATAAAAAGCATACCATTACCGTCCGCAGGTGGCTGGAAGGCCAGGATGTGGCAGAGCACAACCGGCAGAATGACAAACTGATGGAATTGATCAGTCTGAAGAATCAGATCCGGCCCGGTAAACTGGAAGGGGCGGATTCCGATCTCTTTTATCTGGCCCTTTATGATCTTGATGAATTCAGGGCGCAGATCCAAACTCAGGGCCTGCTTGAGGATCTGGATATTCCCGGCAGCCTCATGGAAAAGATTGGTGCGGATGACTATGCCCTGCTGGACTTCGGCATTGCCTGGGTGAAATACATGCTGTTCGGCCGGGATTTCAAGGTTGATATCTAATGGAGCTTAACGGAAAGACCGCACTGGTGCTCGGTGCGGTCAAAGGCATCGGAAAAGGCATTGGTCTTGACCTGGCCCGTCAGGGGGTAAACCTGATCCTCACCCGTCATGACTGGGAAGATTCTTTTGAGGAGATGGAGAAGGATTTCTCAGATGCAGGGGCGGAATACCATATCCTGGAAGCAGATCTGAGGAAGCCGGATGACATCAAAACCGTTTTCGAGTTTATCCGGGCTGTTTACGGCAGACTGGATATCCTGATCAATAATATCGAGCGGGGCGGCTGGCCCACGGTCCACGGTGCCTATGTGGAAGACCAGTGGGACCTGGAGATCGAAACCACCTTAAAGGCCAAACGCTGGGTATTTGATGCCATGTTTCCCCTTCTTCAGCGTTCAGATGATGCTGTTGTGATAAACCTGTCCTCCATTGCCGGAATTGTGGGCAGGACAGGCCCGGCTGCCCTGGTGTTTAACGACGGGTATGCCGCTGCCAACCGTGCCGTTTCATCGCTCACCGAAACCTGGGCCAGGATGGGGGCGCCGACGATCAGGGTGAATGAGCTTATGCTGGGGGTGTTTGAAACCCGTCATGCCCAGGGAACAAGAGGGTGGCGGGAAGTGCTTTCCGCCCGGGAAAAGGAATCCTTGATTCAGCACACCCTTGCCGGCCGCACCGGTACCATTGCCGATGTGGTCAAGGCCGTGAATTTCATGATAAAGGACGCACCCTATATGACCGGATCCGTGCTCCGCCTTGACGGCGGATTTGTTTTGGCCGGCGAGGATGTGCCTCCTATGCCGAAGGGGATTGTATAATCCTTAAATTCTATCCCACCTCACTTTAATCCAACTGCGGGTAAAAAATTTTTACTCACTTCTGCCTGGGTCACGGGTTGGCAAAAGCCTGTTCAGCACAGGTAAAACTGCCTGGTAAGATTAGTAAAATTGAATGGGCTGATCAGTTTTTTTGAACAATTTCATTTGGTTCTTCAGCCCTCCCGTGATATGGTCCCGGCAGTTTGAAATAAAATAAGGAGTTATGGCGTGACCTTAAGACAGCTTGAATTATTCCTATCCCTGGTGAAAACCCCCCATTTGAGCCAGGTGGCAAAGGAGAACGGTGTGACCCAGTCTGCTGTGTCCATGGCCATCAAGGCCCTTGAAGAGCGATTGGGAAAACAGTTGTTTGACCGGATCCATAAACGGCTGGTGGTCAATGAAAACGGCCGGTATTTTTACCGGATGGTGGAACCCCTGGTGATCGGTCTCAAGGAGAGCGAGGCCATGTTCAGGGACCAGGATCTGGTGGGGGATATCAGGATCGGTGCCAGTTCTTCCATTGCCAACTATATCCTGCCGCAGATCATCTATGAGTTTGCAGAGCAGTACGAAGGGGTTCATCTGGAGAAGATCACCGGAAATACCATAGAAATAGGCCGGCTCATTGAAAAAGGAGAGGTGGATATCGGATTTGTGGAAGGGGACTACAACAGCACCGAGATCGAGCGGGAGGTGCTGGGCGTGGACGAGCTTTATGTGGTAACCGGTGATGCCGCCCTGGTCCGGGATGAAGAATACGAGATGGATGACCTGTTGTCAAAACGCTGGATCTTCAGGGAAGAGGGGTCCGGTACCCGGGAGGTTTTTCTTGATTATATGGAAAAGTATAAAAAACGGTTCAAACCCTTTCTGGAAGTAGGGCATACCGAAGCTGTAAAATCAGTGCTCAGGAACAAAGGCGCGGTCAGCTGCCTGTCCAGGATATCTGTCATGAACGAACTGAATGCCGGGCAGCTGTTCCGTCTGAAAATAAGGGATTTTAAGTTTACCCGGTCATTTTATACCATCTGGCATAAGAATAAATACTTCAGCTCAGTGCTCCAGGAGTTCATCTATTATACAAAGGAGCGGTACAAGGCCGTATATGAAAGCCAGGCCAATACCCATTAATGCCCGCTGCCGGCCGTCCCCGGTTAATCCGTTGTTCTCCACAGCCCGGCCTTTTCAGCCCGGGCTTTTTGTTCCGCCTCCCGCCACCGGTCGCAACGGCCCTTTGCCGTACAGCTCTCAGCCACGCGCGCCACACCCGTTCTGACAAGTTTTTCGTTCACACATTCACCTCTGACCACCACAATGCCGGGCAGTTTGCCGGAATTTTCTTCCATCAGATGCACATGGAGAAGTTTGTTGAAAATCAGGTCGGATACCTTTTTTTTGGCTTCTCTCCCTTTTACGCTTGCCGGGTCCGGCAGATCAATCCCGTAAAGTGTAAAGGGGTGTACTCCCTTTTTGGTCCACAGTACAAGTTCCCCTGCGGTTTTTACTTTTATGATAACGCCTTCAAGAGAACGCACCGAGTCAACCGGAGCCTCGTTCGTCTGCTCAAGGGAGTGGGCTGCTCCGCAAAAGAGAAATATGAATAATACCGGAATAATGATTAGTTGTTTCATATTTTAACTGTAGTTCACGCCGGCAGGACCGGCTTTCTCCGGTGTTATTTGGAGGTCAGGGCCAGGCCTGCCATTTCAACGTTGGCCTTCCACTCTGCCGGGGTGATGTTCCATTTCCGGCAGTCATCCGGATCCGCGTCCCTGTTAAAAGCGGCTTTGAGCCATGAGGCGTCCCTGTTGTCATAACACCAGGCGGCAAAGGAGTCATCCATGAGAAAGGTGGACGGTGAGGTGCCCGGATTTTTTCTTATCATTTCCCTGAGTTCATCAGCTGTTTTTGCGAACATGGTCTGCCTTTATATAATGTGGGGTCTTTATTTTATCACACAGATACATATTTCCAATTCAGCATAAGTCAAGTGTGTAAATGGTAAGCAGCGGACTAAAATAGAGTTGTTATGGTTATTTTTAATAAATTCTGTTCCTGTTATGGCGAAATTCCTCCCTATATAATGGCCCTGGTTTCAACCACTGAAATTAAAACTTGAATCGGAACGGAATTTTGAGAACTGCTATAATTCCTGCGCGATCCATAACCTAATACAGGAGATAAAAAATGACCTTTATTCCCACACAAAGACACCTGTTCGATGTTCCTGACCATGTGGCCTATTTTAATTCAGCGTATAATTCTCCCCAGTTAAAAGCGTCATGCAGCCGGTTGAAAAAGGGGGCGGAGGATAAAAATCATCCCTGGGTGCGGACGCCGTCCAGTTTCTTTGAAGATGCGGAGGTTCTCCGCAGTCTGGCTTCAGGGATTTTAGACGGAGAGCCTGACGGATTTGCCGTGGTCCCTGCGGCAAGCTATGGTATCAGCACTGCTGCGCGGGCAATTGAAGGGCAGCTCCGGCAAGGGGACGGTATTTTAATTATTGCCGA
The DNA here is from genome assembly GCA_022361395.1 of Desulfobacterales bacterium. GTDB lineage: Bacteria > Desulfobacterota > Desulfobacteria > Desulfobacterales > Desulfobacteraceae > Desulfobacter. The sequence goes on from JAKSAX010000425.1 coordinate 5,478, forward strand.
AGAGTTTCCAAGCAATGTACTGCCATGGAGGAGAACGGCCCTGGAAACAGGGGCAAAAATTCTAACCGTGCCGGTTCCTGGAGACGGAAACTGGACATCTGCCATATTGGACAGGATCGTCCCGGGGATCAAAGTCGTTTCCGTTTCCACCTGTCATTGGACCAATGGTGCCGTAATTGATTTGGCTCCCATCAGCAGGGCATGCCGTGATATAAAGGCCGGACTGGTGGTTGACGCAACCCAGACGCTGGCAGCCATGCCTTTTTCAATCAAAGATATTCAACCTGATTTTCTTGTGGCCGCGGGTTATAAATGGCTGCTTTGCCCCTACGGTTTTGGCCTGCTGTATGTTTCTGAAAAATGGCGTGACAGCAGGCCTCTTGAAGAGGTCTGGCTGGCGCGGGACAATGCAGAGGATTTTGCCGGTCTGGCAAATTATTCGGACGTCTATCTCCCGGGTGCCCGGCGGTTTGACGTCGGCGAGAAATGCACGCCCACAATTCTGCCCGGGGCTATCGCAGCGCTTGAGCAGATAGAAAAATGGGGGGTGGAAAATATTTCGGAATCACTTGCCCGTATCAACCGGAAAATCAATGCGTCCCTCTTACGGCTGGGTTTTGATCTGCCGGAGGAATCCCTGCGCACCCCGCATATGTTCGGAGCCCGTCTGCCTGAGGGGTATACCGGTAATCTTGTGGGAAAGCTGGCGGAAAAAAATATATTTATAAGCCAGCGGGGAAATGCTGTCCGGTTTGCCCCCCACCTCCATGTCAGCGACCGGGATGTCCGCCGCCTTATGAGGGCTATTGAAGACGAGGTCGAGTAAACCAAAAACCCGGAAGAGAGAAAACATCATCTCTTCCGGGTTTTGAGGTTTTGTTGCGGCCGGGTCAATCCTGGTACTTAAACGATACCCGGAGATTGGTCCTGAACTGGGCGGGCTTGCCGTCTTCGATTTTTATGTCCAGCTTTTGGACTTCGGCGATTCTTAAATCCCGCAGGGACCCGGCTGCTTTCTCAATGGCCTGTGTGGCTGCATCCTCCCATGATTTCGGGCTTGATCCTACCAGATCGATGATCTTGTAAATGCTGTCACTCATGATAACCTCCTGATTAAAAAATTAAATGGATGGAACCGGAAAAAGCGGCTTCTGGATTTTTTAGGATGAGATGGGAGACGAATATATCGATTATATAAGAATTCAGGCTGTTGTCAAATGGTGATAGAGAGAAAAACTGGTAAGGACAGCCTTTGACCGCCTCTTTCTTAAAGAGGGGGCTGCTGTAAAAGAATCAGGTGAATAAATTTCAGCCGGCCCTGTTGTCAATGAGGAATTTTGCCGCTGGCCATCTTGCTGTTTTAAATTTTCTGGGGTTTGCACAGCCGTTTGGATTTAACCGACAGGCGTCCGCATTTCTTACACGAATATTTCAAATTTTGAAGTTTGGGTTTGCAAATATGCCTGGCATCGGTTGATGATGCCCCGCAATCCTGGCAGACAAAAGCCTCTGCTATCTCTGAGGGGCTGCATAGATGCCCTTTCCCCTCCACCTGCTTTCCGCAGCTTTTACAGGCGCGCCGCTTCTTTCCCATACAACACCTCTTTAAAATAAAGTGAACCGGTCAGATCTTATCAATATCAAAAAAGATAGGACTGATTTTAAAAAGTTCAATTCTCCGGAGTTGCAGTCCCTCTTTTTTCTTCCTGTTTTCACTGTGTTTGACATATGTCACCAGATGGTGATAATTATAGTGTCATGAATAAGTCCACTGAAGTAAAAGTCCGGGACAAGCTGATCACCAGCCGCCGGCTGGTAGCTGCCGTGGGCAGCCTGCTGGCCCGGGAGGGGTTTAAGGGGGTTGGTGTCAATGCCGTGGCCAGGGAGGCCGGGGTGGATAAGAAACTGATCTACAGGTACTTCGGGGGATTGCCCGGTCTGATTGCCGCATTCGGCAAAGAGGGGGATTTCTGGCCATCTGCCCTGGAGCTGGCCGGCGGTGACCTGAAGGTGTTTGCCGGGTTGTCTTTGGAGGAGAAACTTTCGGTTTTTTCAAGCAGTTTTATCCGGGCGTTGCGCAACCGTCCCGTGACCCTGAGTATCATGGCCTGGGAGATGGTGGAAGCCAATGAACTCACGGGGGAGCTTGAGACTGTCAGGGAACGGGGCATCATGGAGTTCTTTAAAATGTTTTTCTTTTCAGAGGAAAAGGGCCGGGAGCTGCAGACTACAATCGCACTGGTGGGGGCTGCTGTGAGTTATCTGGTGATCCGGTCGGGGCATATTGATCTGTACGGCGGGCTTGGGCTGGCTACGGATGAAGATTGGGAAAAAATCGAAGAGGGTATTCAGACAATTATCAGGGGTGTTCTTAATCTGTCCTGATTTTTTTATTCTTAATAAAGTCACCTGATGGTGACAAGGGGGAGAGGGTGAATAGGCGGGTGTTTCTCAAAAAAAGTATAGTGGCCGGATCTCTTGTGCTTGGGCCGGGGCTGACCGGGTGTTCCCGGGATTTGCGGGAGCGGCCGGCGCCGGCCGGAGCCGGGACGGTTGCCGGGCAAAAGCTGAATGAAGATGGGTGGCGCATTCTTTATTATGCCTCGCTGGCTCCCAGCGGGCATAACAGTCAGCCCTGGTTTGTAAAGGTTGAGGATAAACACGAATGGGTGGTGGGATCGGATAAAACCCGGTGGCTCCAGGTGGTGGATCCGGACAACCGGGAAGCCCTCCTGTCCATCGGCGCATTTATCGAAAACCTGGTTCTGGCGGCTGATTTCATGGGGTATGACACCGAAGTCAAGGTTGTCGGGAGG
>JAKSAX010000190.1 GCA_022361395.1 Desulfobacterales bacterium
GCGTCCCGGTTCGATGATGCCGGTATCCAGCTTGTGGACCCTGGCGGTATTGCCCGAGGCCATGCACAGGGCCTGGGCCGCGGAAACCGGGGTCATGGAGGCCAGGAGGTTGACGGTCCTCAGGATGCCCAGGGGGATGACCCCGGTGCCTGACGGGGCGTCATTGCCGATGATGATCCGGTGGAGCTGGCCGTTGTCGGCGCAGTATTCCCCGGTCCGGACCGCCATGAGGCTGTTGCCGCACTGGACGATTTCTATGGCCATCTCCGTCTCGGAAACCAGTTTTTTCACCTCTTCAAAGGAAACGGCTGTGGGCCCCCCGTTTACGTGAGAGGCGATATCCGGGTCCGCCTTCATGACCATGGCGGCGTTTACGGTTGAACTGCCGGGAATTGAGGTGCCGCCGGTATGCATCATGACTGTCATACCGCAGTTCCTGGCCCACCGGACCATGGTATTGGCCTCTGCCGGATCTTTCACCGACCCCAGGCCGATTTCACCCACCAGAGTTACCCCTGCCTCTGCCATTTCCCTGAAATCCGCTTCTGTCAGGCCTATTTCCAGGATTACGGCCCCGCCCAGTACCTTGGCACCGCCGGGTCTGAGATTGGCTGAAGCCTTTGATGCCAGGATCGCCAGGGCTTTGACACCGGCCCGGTCTTTGGGGCGGCCCGGGAGATGAACCTCTCCGGCTGAAATCACGGTGGTCACCCCGCCGTGGACACCGCTTTCAATGAAATCCGCCTGTTTCTGGCGGGAGGTATAGTCCCCCAGGATGGGATGGCAGTGGGAATCGATCAGCCCTGGAGTGACCGTGGTGCCCATGCAGTCGATCAGGGCGGCACCCTTAGTTTCCAGGTCTTCATACTTCCCGATTTTAGAAATGATGCCGTTTTCAATCAAAACAGCCTCTCCTTCAATGACGGGCTGTTCAATGTTCCCGCTGACAAGGGTGCCGATATTTTTGAGTATGGTAATTTCCGTTGGGGCTTCCTGGGACATCAGTCTTCCTCCTTAATGGTAAAATGGCCGGCCCGGATACTGGCGTCAAGAACTTTTTCAAGACTGGCCGGCAGACTGTAAATGCGGCTGCCCAGCGCCTGGGCAATGCCGTTGACAATGGCCGGAGCCGTGGGAATCAGGGCGGGTTCCCCCACACCTTTGGCACCGAACGGCCCCGAAGGTTCCGGGTCTTCCACAATGATGGGAACCACTTCAGGCATATCGCTGATCGTGGGCACATGGTAGTCTTTCATGGATGCGGTGCTGCCGTGGACAAACTCCTCCATGGTGGCAAATCCCACCCCCATGGCCACACCCCCGCAAATCTGGCCTTTGACCTGCTCCGGATGGATGGCCTTTCCCACATCATGGGCGGCAATGACCTTTTTCACATCCACCTGGCCGGTGAGCACATCCACTTCCACGCAGGCGGCCTGGCAGGCAAAGGCATAGGTGGCATAGGGGACGCCCTCTCCGGTCTCCGGGTCCTGGGGAATGGTGTCCGGATCAAAGTAGCCCTGCCAGGAGAGGCTGCCGCCCTTGTCATGGATCCGGCGGGCCAGGGCACTTAAACCTGTCTTCTTTTCCGGATGATCCGCATCAATGACCGCACCGTTCTCCAGCCGGAGAAAGATCCTGGCCTGTTTGAGGGTGTTGACCGCTTCGGTGAGCAGGACTTTTTTAAGCTTTTCAGCCGCGTCTTTGACGGCATTGCCCGAGATATAGGTCTGGCGGCTGGCTGATGTGGCCCCGGCGCTGGTGGTGTGCCGGGTATCCGCAACCACCATCTTTATCTCCCCGGGCGGGATGCCCAGGACCTGGGCCGCAATCTGGGCAAGGACCGTGGTTGATCCCTGGCCGATATCGGCACAGCCGGTAAAGAGGCTCACCCTTCCGTCCTTATCCATTTCAATGCGGGCTGTGGAGGGGTTCTGGACCCCGGTGTTGCCGATACCGTACCACATGGCGCCCAGCCCCACCCCGCGCCGGATAAAAGGACTTGGTGAGGCCGTGGCCCAGCCTGACAGGGCATCATCGTAATAGGGCCTGATCGCTTCCAGGCATTTTAAAAATCCCACGCTGGACTTCAGTTCCTGGCAAGTAGCGGTTTCGGACCCGGCCCGGAAGCCGTTCAGGTGCCGGATCTGCCAGGGATCCATGCCCAGGTCCAGGGCATGGAGATCCATCTGGCTCTCATGGGCCAGGGCCATCTGGGGAGCCCCGAATCCGCGCATGGCGCCGCAGAAGGTGGTGTTGGTATACACGGCAAGACATTCAATGTCTGCGGTTTCCACCGCATAGGGTCCCATTCCCACCACTGCTGCCCGGGATGCCACGGCCATGCCGTAGGATCCGTATGCCCCGGTATTGCACACCGCCCTGATTTTCACTGCCTTAAGGCAGCCTGCCCGGTCTGTACCGGTTTTGATCTTAATGGAAAAGGGATGGCGTTTGGAGGAGGCCAGGTAGGCCTCCTCCCTTGAATATACGTAACGCACGGGCATTTTCAGGTGATAAAGGGCAAGGCCGATAAACCCCTGGACATTGAGATCCAGTTTTGAACCGAATCCCCCGCCCGTGGCTGCCATAATTATCCTGACCTTTTCATCGGGAAGATCCAGGAGGCCTGCCACTTCCTTGTGGTCGTAATGGGGATTCTGGGTGGATGCGTAAATGGTGAGGCATCCGTCTCCATCCACATATCCCGCGCCTGCGTCGGGCTCAAGGTAGTTGTGTTCAATGGCCGGGGTGGTATAGGTGTTTTCAATCACCGAGGCGCATGTCTTAAAGGCGGAATCCGCATCTCCCTTTTTAACCTTGCGCCGGCAGAGGGTATTTCCTTTTTCATGGATGTTTTCAGCCCCTTGCGCCAGGGCCTCCTCAGGGGTGAGCAGGGCCGGAAGCGCCTCATAATCCACCTTGACGGCCGCAATAGCCGCCGTGGCCGCAGCTTCGGTATCCGCAGCCACCAGGGCAACGGCATCGGCCATGGAGCGGACTTTGTCCTCTGCCAGCAGGGGCTGGTCCTTATTGATAATGCCCATAAGATTTTTTCCGGGGATGTCCCGGGCCGTGAACACCCCTTTTACACCGGGTATTTCCAGGGCTGCCGAGGTATGGATATCCCGGATGACGGCGTGATGGCGGCTGCTTCTGAGCACCTTAAGGCATAGATAATTCTCAGCGGGCAGATCTGCGCAGAAGAGGGTCTCCCCCGTGAGTTTACCCCGGGCGTCGAACCGGTGGATATTCTGCCCCACTGCTTTGGACGGGTCTTTCATGACAGGTCACCTTCAGGCTGGTGTACCAGAGGGTACAGGATTCGGGTTAAAAGCCCCCGGACAGCGGGCTCCTTATAAATAATCGAGGACCGCCGTCCCGTGATTTCAATCATTTTTTCAGACAGGAGACGGCCGGCTTCCCAGATCAGTTCCGCATCCAGGTACTTTCCGAGAAGAAACTCTTCCACTGCCGTCATCGTATGGGGGGTGGGGGTACAGGCCCCGAGGCCGATGCGGATAAAGGTCACTACCCCGTTTTCATCCAGGTCGGCCATGACGGCCAGGCTCATCCTGGAGATGGCCAGTTCTTTTCTCCGGCCGATTTTCTGGAAATCGGCAAAGCCTGCTCTGCAGGGTTCCAGGATAAACCTGACAATTAGGGCATCCGGCGGCAGTGCGGACCGGTAAGGGCCGTGGGCAATCTCCCGGACCGGTACCAGCCGTTCCCCCTTGGCATCGGCCACCAGGCACAGGGCATCGTGGATCACCAGGGGCGGCACGGTATCGCCGCAGGGAGAGGCATGGGCGACATTGCCCCCGATGGTGGCTTTGTTTCTTACCTGGCGGGCGGCAAAGGTGGCTGAACATTTTTGGAGGGCAGGCACACGGGCGGCGATCACTTGGGACCGGTTAATCTCGGTCAGGGTGACCCCGGCTCCGACGGCGACTTTTTCCCCGTCAAAGGAGATGCCTTTCAGTTCTTCAA
>JAKSAX010000498.1 GCA_022361395.1 Desulfobacterales bacterium
AAGGCCGGAAAAAAAATAAGGGTGGCCGCCCCCATGAAAGGGACTTCGGACCTGCCCCTGATGAATACCATCCTGGATTTTTACGGCATTTCCCTGGATGCCATAAAAAAGGCCGGAGGCAAGGTATTCCATGCCGTGTACTCAGACATGGTCAACCTGTATAAAGACAAACATGTGGATTTTGTTTTCACCCACCTGGGCCTTCCGGGCGCCGCCATTACCGAAATGTCAGTCAGCAGGGACTCTTCCCTTATTTCACTCTCAGACAAATGTCTGGACCATCTCAATGCCGAACTGGGCACCCTGTCCAGGGAATCCGGCAGAAGCTTTATTCCGAAAGGGACTTACAAGGGCCAGACAGCAGACGTTCCCACGGTGGTATCGGCAGGCGAACTCATTGCCAACAAAGATGTGCCCGAGAACATAGCCTACGCCATTACCCGGATCATCTGTGAGAACACGGAAGAGCTTTACAAAATCAATCCTGCCAACAAGAACTTCATCCCTGAAACCGGATGGAAAAATGTGGCCCTCCCCCTTCACCCCGGTGCGGAGAAGTACTATAAGGAAGCAGGGTTTATGCAATAAGCCGCACCGGCCGGAGAACGGCCGGGTTTGACCCATGTTCAACAGCGGGCAGGGGAGTTACCGTCCCCTGCCCTAATCCCGGGGAGAAAATCATGAAAACCACCAGCACCTGGCAGGACAGGGCTATCGGAGCCTGGCTTGTCATTATTTCGCTATTCCAGCTTTACACGGCAAGTGTGGGCATTTACCAGCCCCGCATTCAGCGGGGAATCCACCTGCTTTTTCTGTTGCCGGCAGCCTTTGTGCTGTTTCCGGGATTTCAAAAACAGGACAACGGAAAAATCGGAGTGGTCAACTGGCTGCTTGCGGCTGCCGCTGTTCTCCCCCCTTTGTATATTGTCTGGTTTCACGAGCGGCTTACCGAGCGCCTGGAATTTGTCGATGAGGTACTGACCATTGAACTGGTGCTGGGATCACTGATGATCCTTTTGCTTCTGGAAGCCATCCGGCGGGCTGTGGTTCCTGCCATGGCGTTTCTCATTGCAGGCTTTTTCGCCTATCTTTACTTTGCCCCTTATCTGCCCGGCGTATTTTATGCAAAACCCCTTGATTTTGCCGAAATCATCGAAATGCAGTATCTGATCACAGATGCCGGCATCTTTGGTTCCATCACCGGGGTGTCTGCCACATTTGTGGCATTGTTCGTGATTTTCGGGGCCTTTATGGAAGCCACGAAAACCGGGCAGTTTTTCACGGATCTGGCGTGCAGGATCGCCGGGAAAAGCAACGGCGGACCGGCCAAGATCGCGGTGATCTCTTCAGGCCTGTTCGGTTCCATTTCCGGGGTGGCCGCTGCCAACGTCTATTCCACCGGGGTTTTCACAATCCCGCTGATGAAACAGCTGGGATACCGCAAGCGGTTTGCAGGTGCAGTGGAAGCCGCAGCCTCCACCGGCGGCATGCTCATGCCGCCGGTAATGGGGGCCGGCGCCTTTGTTATGGCTGAAATCACGGGGATATCCTATGTCAACATTGTGATCGCCGCCATGATGGGATCACTGCTGCTCTATATTTCAATGGTAATCCGGGTCCATTACACGGCCCAGAAGAACGACCTGTCCGGGGTGGAAGAAGAAAACCTTGTCTCCTTTAAACAGATCCTCAAGGACTCCTATCTGCTGCTCCCCATGATCCTTCTGGTGGTGCTGCTTCTGCGGGGATACTCCCCCTTTCTGGCAGCCAATGCCGCCATTGCCGTGACCTTTTTGATCAGCTTTCTGAAAAAAGAGACCCGGATGACCCTCCCGCGGATATGGGAGACCCTGAAAGCCGCAGGCCGGAACATGGTGATGATCGCCCTGGCCTGCGCCGGCGCAGGCATGGTGGTGGCCATAGTCACCCATACAGGCCTTGCCCTCGGGATTGCCACGGTGATCACGAACTGGTCCGGCGGCCAGATGCTGCCGGCACTGCTGCTGATCATGGTGACCTCCCTGGTCATGGGCATGGGACTGCCCTGCACCCCTGCCTATATCATTGCCATTACCATCGGCGGCCCTGCCCTGCTGGCCATGGGCGCGGATATGCTCGCCTCACACCTGTTCGTATATTATTTTGCCGTGCTGGCCGGTGTGACACCGCCGGTGTGCGTCCCGGCGTTCTGCGCCGCCTCAATTGCCCGGTCCAAACCCCTGCAGACAGGGTTTGAAGCCTTTAAGCTGGCCATGGCAGGCTTTTTGATTCCCTATATATTTATTTATAACCAGGCCTTGCTCATGCAGGGCAACGCCCTTGAAATCATCACTGTCTTTGCCGGGCTTTTGGTGGCCATCATCTTTTTTGCAGGTGCCCTGAGCGGCTATTTTTTCAAGAAACTGAACTCCGGTTTCAGGGTTCTTCTGTTCACCCTGGCCGGGGCAACCACCTGGTGCTGTGCAAGGCCGGACCTGCTCAACTCACCTGTTATAAGACTTGTCATCGCAGGAGTACTGGCAGGAATGCTGATCCGTCCCTTCCGGACAAAACCCTTGCCGGCCAGCGGATTTGAAACAGATCAATAGAGGATACCTTTCTTGAAACAGCTCCCTCACATTCTTATCATCGGCGGAGGCGTCATCGGCACATCCATTGCCTATCACCTGGCAAAAAAAAATGCCCGGGTAACCCTGATTGAGCAGGGCGATATAGCCTCGGGCAGCTCAGGCGCCTGTGACGGCCTGGTATTCATGCAGTCCAAAAAACCCGGGGTCCACCTCTCCCTTGCCATGAAAAGCCTTGAACTTTTTGCAGCCCTTGCGGCGGAGCTGCCCTTTGACATTGAATTCAGACAGCGGGGCGGACTGGTGGTCATAGAAAACGATACGGAATACCGGGCCATGGAAAAATTCGTCATGGCCCAACAGGACATCGGCCTGGATGTCAGGCTGCTTGACACAGGCCAGACCCTTGAAAAGGACCCCCTTTTATCACCAGACCTTTCCGGGGCCACATACTCTCCCCTGGATGCCCAGGTTAATCCCATCAACCTGACCCTGGGATTTGCCCAGGCTGCCAGGCAGAACCATGTAAACCTCATCACCCGGGCAAAGGTGCTTGGAATTCAGACCCGGAACAGCAGGGTGACAGGCGTTGCCACCACCCGGGGCAACTTCAGTGCGGACATCCTGGTGAATGCGGCAGGCGCCATGGCAGGACAAATTGCAGACATGCTGGATATCCCGATGCCTGTCCGGCCCAGGCGCGGCCAGATCGCTGTTACCCGTGCAGGCCGCCCTATACTCGGCCACAGCCTGATTTCAGCCAAGTATATTGCTGCCAAATTCGACCCTGCCCTGGCAGAGGATGCGGGCCAGGGGGTTTCCATGGAACAGACGGACAACGGCAACCTTCTCCTGGGATCCACCCGGGAATTTGCCGGATTTGACAAAAGCAACACCATATCCGGAATCAGGAAAATTATCCGGCAGACCGCGGAAATCCTGCCTGCTTTGAAACAGGTTCAAATCATCAGGACCTTTGCGGGCCTCCGTCCTTATACACCGGACGGGCTGCCCGCACTGGGCCCAACAGGTTCACTGCCTAATTTTTTCATGGCGGCCGGCCATGAAGGTGACGGAATCGCCCTGTCTCCTGTGACAGGTCATCTCATGGCAGACCTGCTTTTGACAGGAAAGACAGATATTCCCATTGACGCCTTTTCACCGGACCGGTTCGGATCTGAACAAGGGGGAGCCCATGTGTAAATCAAATATCTCTACAGCAACCTCTCTAAGGGTCCCTTCCCCGGACCGGGGACGGATGATCCGGATCACGGTGGACGGAAACAGCATCCGGGCATATGAGGGGGAGACCGTCCATGCCGCCCTGACAGCCGCAGGGATTGTAAACATGAACAGGACATCCGCCGGAGACCCCAGGGGGATATTCTGCGGCATGGGCATCTGTTATGAGTGCCTTGTCACCATCAACGGGGAACCGGGCCGGCGGGCCTGCATGACACCGGTTATTGAAAACATGATCATCCTGACAGGGGAGCCCCTTTAACCATGATTAAATCCTTTTACCACATTGTCATTGTGGGTGCCGGAATGGCCGGGCTGTCGGCTGCCAGGACCCTTTCCGGACACGGCCTTGATATACTGGTTATCGATGAAAACCCCCATGCCGGGGGGCAATTGATTCGCAGGTTAAGGGAAACACCGTCCGGGGGCCACGGACCAGATCCCATGAAATCAACCGGATTCGGACTCATTCAGAGCCTTGGACAGGCCAGGGATATAGACTGGCTTAACCGGGCCCAGGTGATGGGGATATTCTCCGGCAGGCGCCTGCTGGTTCATACCGGCCAAGATGCCGCAGGAATGCAGCCCGGCCCCGGCAGATGCCGCGAAGTCCGTGCAGGCAGGCTGATCCTTGCCGCAGGGGCCAGGGAACGCTACCTCCCCTTTCCCGGGTGGACCTTACCCGGTGTCCTCTCCCTGGGAGCGGCCCAGATTCTGATGAAAAGCCACGGTGTCCTTCCGGCAAGGCACACACTGATTGCCGGGTCCAGCCCGCTGATGATGGTACTGGCCTCGGAACTTCTGTCCAACAAAGGAAAAGTCACCGGCGTTGTTGATGAAACCGCCATGAAAAAAAAACTTGCCTTTCTCCCTCTGATCAGACATCACTGGCCCAAACTCGCGGAGGGCGGTATTTATGCCTCCCGGATGGCACTCAACCGGGTGACCCAGTTCCGGGGATTCCGTATCATTGAAGCCAAAGGACGGGACAGGTTTGAGTCTGCCGTCATCTCTAAAATCAACTCCGAAGGCGAAGCCATGCCCGGCACCCAAACCCGGATAGAGGCGGAGGCCCTTGCCATGGGATACGGATTTGTTCCCAATATAGAACTCGGTATCCAGGCCGGATGCAAAACAGAATACCAGGCGGATCTCGGCGGCTGGATCATTGCCACGGGTACAAATTCAATCCCCTTTGAAACCTCCCTTAAAAACATATTTGCCATTGGAGAACTCACCGGCATCGGCGGAGCAAAAAAATCACACATCCAGGGGCGGCTGGCAGCCATGTCCATCCTTGCCGCCCTCGGCAAAGCACCTGCCGGAAGGCAGGGGGAAACGTTCACAAGAACCATGGCGGTCCTGAGGAAGGAAAACAACCGCCAGCAGGACTATGCCAGGTTCCTGAACCGCCTGACCCGGCTTCCGGACGCCGCCTATGCGGCAATTCCAGATGAGACCCTGATCTGCCGCTGCGAATCCGTCACCATGGGATGCATAAAAAAAAGAATTGCCCAGGGATTTGATACTGCCGGAAGCCTGAAAAAAGCCACAAGAAGCGGTATGGGGCGATGCCAGGGGCGCATCTGCGGCCCGGTGATTTTTGATATTATAACGGCCCTGACGGGAAATGCCCCAGATACAGCCGGCACAGCCCTGTCACGGGCACCGGTTAAAAACATGGATGTCAGGTCATTTTTAAACATTGCCCGGGAATCCGGAGGATAGATGAAAACCCAAACCCCTCAGACACAACAGCCGTTTATCGGCATCATTATGCTGGATACCCTGTTTCCCCGCATAAAGGGGGATATCGGTAATCCTGAAACCTTCAGTTTTCCGGTCCGGTACAGGGTTGTAAAAGGGGCATCCCCCGAACGGATGGTGATCAAAGCAGACAGAAAACTCCTCTCCCCCTTTATTGAGGCCGGGCAATCCCTGGTCCGTGACGGCGCGGCAGCCATTGCCACCTCCTGCGGATTTTTAGCCCTGTTTCACAGGGAACTTGTCCGGGCACTTGATGTACCAGTGTTTTCATCCAGTCTTCTCCAGGTGCACACTGCCCGGGCCGTCATTCATCCGGACCGGAAAATCGGCATCATTACAGCCCGGAAAGCAGCCCTGACCCGGGACCATCTTGCCGGTGCCGGTATAGACAAAATCCCCCTGGCCATCCAGGGGATGGACGATGCAGAAGAGTTCTCCTCCGTATTTATCAACGGGAAGACCACCCTGAACCGGGAAAAATGCGCCATGGAGATGAAAGCCGCAGCCCGGAACCTGATAAACCGCCACCCGGATGTCGGCGCCATCGTCCTGGAGTGCACCAATATGCCGCCGTATTCAGGGGCCGTAAAGCAGGTCACAGGCAGCCTCCCTGTTTTCGACTGCGTCACCATGCTCAACCAGGCCTATGCCGCCGTCAGCGGCAATCAGAATTAAGTAGTACCGGCAGATTCCCCCTTGGTTTCCCGTTCCTGATTTCCATTCAATGACAAACCTCCGGAATACTGGTATGCTTGAATTCATGGGATAACATAAGATACGAAAACCATGAATGATGCCCGAAATAAAAATAACAGGTCCAACGCATCCGTTCTGTTCTTTTTCAACGGACAGGCATTGTTCATCGGCCAGGGAACCGATGCTGCCCCGCATACCCATCATGTCCTTCAGATCACCATCGGGTTAAAGGAAAATTTCAGGATATGCAGGGATGATGAATGGATTTCCGCACGGTATGCCATTACCGGCCCGGATACTTCACACAGGCTTGAGGGACCGGATTCCGGCCAGGCCATCCTGCTCCTTGACCCGGAAAACAGGGTCACGGAAAATATTAAAGACAAATTCCTGGGCACCACATCCATGGCCTTCCCTGAATTTGAATCCGTCAGACCATTTGCAGGGGAGTTGAACAGGTTATCCGGTAAACCTTCATGTCAAACCGCACGGGCGGCCATGGAAGGCATATTAAGTGCCCTGGTGCCGGACCTTAAGCCCTCCCCCGGAAGGGACCCCAGAATCATGAAAGTCAGGGCTTACCTGAAAACCCTTGAAGAAAAAAAAATTCCGCTGTCCGAACTCAGCGATTTTATCGGCCTGTCCGAATCAAGGCTTGTCCACCTGTTCAAATCGGAAACAGGGATCCCGATCCGGCGGTACCTGCTCTGGCTAAGGCTCATGGAGGCTTTGACACTCATCCTTGAAAATGTCTCTTTTACCACGGCTGCCCATGACGCCGGATTTTCAGATTCCGCCCACCTGAGCCGGACCTTTAAGCAGATGTTCGGTATTCCCCCGAAACAAATATTAAAAAACAGCCAGTTTGTTCAAGCGATCTCCTGTCCGGAACAGTATCCTGACTGCAAACCCTTTAATTAACGGAGGCAGAATGAAAACGGACCGCTTTATAAAGGAAACCCCGCTGCTGGATTATTCCCATGCAGATATCCAGAGACTGGCTGATGCAAGAAACTGGAGAGAGGATTCTCCCTACGACCGTATCGGACAGGCATATGCCTATGTCCGGGATGAGATACCTTTTGGCTACAATATATCTGATGAATTGCCCGCATCAAGGGTCCTGGCAGACGGAATCGGCCAGTGCAATACCAAGGGGACTCTGCTCATGGCTTTACTCAGGGCCCTGGACATCCCCTGCCGGTTTCACGGGTTTACCATAGACAAAAAACTTCAGAAAGGGGCCATCACAGGACTGGCTTATGCCATGGCACCGCCAAGAATCATCCACTCCTGGGTGGAGGTCTGTTACAAAGAGCGGTGGATCAACCTGGAAGGATTCATCCTGGACAGGCTTTATCTTGAAAGAATCCAAAACCGGTATGCAGGACAAAAATCCTTTTGCGGATTTGGGGTGGCCACCAGGGACCTGGCCTTCCCGGCCATAGACTGGGAAGGAAAAGACACCTATATCCAGAAAGAGGGAATTGTCGATGACCTTGGCATCTATGATGATCCTGACAGTTTTTACAGACAGCACGGCTCCAATTTATCCGGGGTAAAGAAAGGGCTCTATAAATATTTTATCTCCGGGATGATGACCCGGAATGTCAGGCGCATACGGGAAAACGGATAACGGGAGATTATCCCGGCCCGCGGGTGGGGCATATATCGTAGAGGGGACAGCTGCCGCACAGCGGTTTTTTAGCATCACAGATCTCACGGCCAAAGTATATAAACCGGAGGGAAATATCATTCCAGGAGGATTCGGGTATGATCTCCATCAGTTCAAACTCCACCTTTACCGGATCTTTTTTATCCGACAGCCCCAGGCGTCTGGACAACCTGTGCACATGGGTGTCCACCACAATGGCCTCCACCCCGAAACAGACCGACCTGACCACGTTGGCGGTCTTCCGCCCTACCCCGGGCAAAGTGACAAGGCTCTTTATATCTTCAGGGACCACCCCGTTGAAATCCGTGATTATTTTACGGGCGCAGGCCTTGATATTTTTTGCCTTGTTGTTGTAAAAGCCGGTGGAATAAATGATCCGCTTGATATCATCCAGGGGGGCTTCGGAAAGTGTTCGGGCATCGGGGTAATGGTAGAATAAGACCTGGGTCACTTTATTGACCTGGTTGTCCGTACACTGGGCCGACATGATGGTTGCAATGAGCAGCTGAAAAGGCGAGCCGTGGTTGAGCTGGGTCTTGACAACCGGATACCGTGCGCTTAATCTTTCCAGAATAACCGCAACATTTTTTGCACTAATCTTAGAACCCATAGAGCACCTTATATATGAATCAGGAAAAAACCACAAGACAGATAAAAGCCCTGGGACTCTGCTCCGGCGGACTTGACAGCATTCTCTCCGCCCTTGTTCTCAAAGAACAGGGGATTGATGTGACCTGGGTCAGTTTTGAGACCCCGTTTTTCAGCGCCCGGGCAGCTAAAAAAGCATCGAAGCAGACCGGCATCCCCGTAATCGTCAAGGACATCACCCCGGTGTATATGGAGATGATGCGGGCACCCAAGGCAGGTTTCGGAAAAAACATGAACCCCTGCATGGACTGCCATGCCCTCATGTTTGCCCAGGCCGCCGCCATGATGAAAGAAGAGGGGTTTTCCTTCCTGTTCAGCGGTGAGGTCATGGGGCAGCGGCCCAAGTCCCAGACAAAAAATGCATTGCGGTATGTGGAAAAAAACTCCGGCATTGACGGGTATGTGGTACGGCCCTTAAGTGCAAAACTTCTGCCCGAAACCCTGGCAGAACAGGAGGGGCTTGTGGACCGGGAGCAGCTCCTGGATATCTCGGGCAGATCCCGTAAGGTACAGATGGAACTGGCTGAAAAATTCGGAATTAAAGACTACCCCTCTCCTGCCGGCGGCTGCCTGCTGACGGATAAAGGCTTTTCCCAGCGGCTGCGGGACCTGTTGTACGTCCAGAAAACCGAAAGCCCCAGGCAGCTCCGCCTTTTAAAATCCGGCCGCCATTTCAGGCTCTCCCCGGAATGCAAACTCGTGGTGGGCAGAAACAGGGGGGACAACAAACGGATCATGGACCTCTATGCCCCGGATGTCCACGTAAGGTTGCGCCATGCCAGCATGTCCGGGCCGGATGCCCTGCTCTTCGGAAGTATTAAAGAGGAGGACATCCTGACCGCAGCGAGAATAACAGCCGGTTACACCAAGTCCAAACCGGGGGATAAAGCGGATGTCAGGGTGTTTGAAGGGGATAATACCCGGCAGGTTCAGGTGGTTACCCCTGAATCCGGCCGGTTCAAGGACCTGCTCATTACAAAGGGGTAGAGGCTTTTCCATGGGCACCGGGCTGTTTTTCACGACGCCCCCGGTTAATGATATCAATTAACCCTGTCAGTTCAGCTGTTTTGCCTTCAACTGGCCGCAGGCTGCAGAGATATCATCCCCCTTGCTTTTACGGATAATGGCGGTCATGTTCCGGTCCAGGAGGATCTTTAAAAATCCGTGGATTTTCTCTTTGGAGGGCCGCTTATAGGGTGCACCCTCGTGTTCATTAAAGGGGATGAGGTTGATCTTG
>JAKSAX010000450.1 GCA_022361395.1 Desulfobacterales bacterium
AATTCAGATACAGGCAGCGTTTCATCCCCTGCGGGGAATGGCCTGCTTACGGTATTGAAATCTACAGATTTATTGACCGGTTGAACACCGGTAACAGACAGGCGGCCCTGGACCTGGGTTTCACCATGTGATTCGACATGAGACCAACGGTGTGCGGGACTAAACCTGTTAAATCCTGTATTTTCGGCCTGCCTCCAGGCAAATCGTATCAGCCCTGAGTTCTTTGCCCAGCCGGTCAATGGCGTAGCGGCAGATATCATGGCCTGACAGGTAGAGGTGCTTTACCCCTGCCCGGTTCAGGGCCAGAACAGCCTGGTCAACCTCTCTGTCCGTTATCCGCTGCCAGGGTGGTTTGCCGGTTCCCCATATCATCTGAACCTTAAGACCCGGACGTTTCAGGGGGCTGTCCGTCACCGGCAGATGAAGTCCGCCCACCACAGCATAGACAGGTGCGTCAGTCAGCTTTGTTACCATGGCCAAAATGGTATTTATTGTAGGATGGCCGCAGCCGGTGATCACTACAATGCCCTTGCCCCGGATCCTTGCCAGCAGCGCCTGCTCCCGTGTGGGCCCCATTAGGAACAGACTCCTGATCAGCGGTCCTGTGCTGCCGATTCCTGCAGGCAGCATTCCGGGCTTCGAAACCCTGCGGATTTTAAAATGGCCTGAATCAACCTGATCCGGTACAAAACAGGGACGCCCCGCCAATGCTTCACAGCCGGACGGCAGGGGAATCTGCTTCTGTTTACCTGCCTTGAACCCTCCCATATGATCCGGGTGAAGATGGGAGATGACCAGGGCATCCGTGTCTGAAAAATCAATTTTCATCTTCTCTATGTTCCTGCCCAGACCTGGTTCTTCATTACCGAACCCCAGGTCAAAGAGCAGGCTGCCCAACTCTGTTTTCAGGTGATAGCTGATGCCGGGAGCATGGCCGAATCCCGGTTTATGGAACTCTTCCAGCAGGACGGTGAGTTCAAGGCTTTTGAGTCCGGGCAACGCCAGGGGTACAGCGTTTGACAAAATCTCACGGTTACTCTTCCTGGCCTCAGACAGATGAAACCTGAACTTCCTGTGCTTTATCATCAATGCAATTAAGAGAACCGGGCTTGCCAGGGCCAGCACCGGCCACCACAGGGGAGAAATTCGAAAATTCATCATTGCTCCTTAATGTTTTAAGTGATCCGGAAGATTAAAAAGCACAAACCATACCGGAACAAAAAACGATTTAATATCAATGTGTTGGTAAAACCGCTGAAAATCTAAGGATGATATACGACAATAAAATTGACAAATACGATAATTTGTTTTTAATTTACATATTTATCAATATCCCATTGGAGCAATTATGATCCCGCATCAATTTGTCCAGGAGATCACCCTGAGGATCTGCAGCAGCCTTGATATTGAAAAGGGGATGCAAGCTTCTCTCAATATCATCAAAAAGGCCATGCCCGCAGACGAACTTATGCTCCACTTTTATGACCCGGAGCTGGACTGCCTCCGTATCATTGCCCGGGCAAATCCGGAAAGGGCCGTCCTTGAGAACAGGCCTGTTCTGCTGCCCGGAGAAATGGATCTGGTCAAGGAAATCAAAGCACTTCCCCGTGCCGGTATCACCAATACCCCGGGTACCAGCAAGCTCAATGACAGCATCATGGCAGCCTACCATATGCCCGGTCACTCCCTGCTTCAGATGTTTCTTGAAACCCGGGAGCAAAAGTACGGACTGGGACATATCACCCTCTGCGCCAAAGGAGAAAACCGGTATACTGAAGAGGATCTCAAACAATTGATTCGGGTCAGGGAACCCTTTACCATTGCCACCATCAATGCCCTCCACCATTTAAAAATCCTCAAGGCCAGAGAAGATCTTGAGGCGGAAAACATCTCCCTTAGACAGGAACTGTCTCCCCGGCCGGGGGGCGGCCTGATAGGAGAGGAAACCGGATTAAAAGGGGTAATGGAAAAAATAAGGCAGGTGGCAGGGACAGACACCTCTGTCCTGATTACCGGGGAAACCGGGGTGGGTAAGGAAATGGTGGCCAACCGGATTCACGCCCTGTCCCACAGGCAGGACAAACCGCTCATTAAGTTCAACTGCGGCGCTATTCCCGATACCCTTGTGGACAGTGAATTATTCGGCCATGAAAAAGGGGCCTTTTCAGGGGCTGTGGCCAGAAAACAGGGGAAATTCGAACGGGCCCACCGTGGCACCCTTTTCCTGGATGAGGTCGGCGAGTTGTCCCCTACAGCCCAGGTCCGGCTGCTCCGGGTTCTCCAGAACGGCGAGATTGAGCGGGTGGGCGGCACCAGGCCTATCCATACCTCAGTCAGGATTATTGCCGCGACCAACCGGGACCTTGGGGACATGGTCGCAGCCGGGACCTTCCGGAAAGACCTCTGGTTCCGCCTCAACGTCTTTCCGGTTAACCTACGTCCACTGCGGGAACGCCAGATAGATATCCCCCTCCTGACCCGCCATTTTATCAGGGAAAGGAGCAGTGAACTGAACCTGCCGGTCATTCCCTTCCCTGCTCCGGAGACCCTGCCCGGTCTTATGGAATACCCCTGGCCCGGCAATGTCCGTGAACTGAAGAACGTTATCGAACGCGCCCTTATCCTCAATAACGGGGAAGACCTGGTTATCACGCCCCTGGGAACAGCCCGCAAGAAATTAACACCGGTGATAAATAAAACCGTTCCGGATAAAAATCCCCAGGCCCTGGAACTGAATCAGGTCATTGCCGCCCACATTGAAAAGGTATTGGCACTGACCCGCGGAAAAATTCACGGTCCGGGCGGAGCCGCGGAGATACTCAATATAAATGCAGGCACCCTGAGGCACCGGATGAAGCGTCTGGGAATTTCATTCGGCCGGAAACGGAAGGCCTGAAAAAAACGAGCCTGCACTGGAAGTCCCTAACGGTGACTTGCCGCAAGACCGATGCCTGCCCCGATAAAACTGGTCCCGATCACCCGTTTAATCCACCTGCCCACCGAGG
>JAKSAX010000502.1 GCA_022361395.1 Desulfobacterales bacterium
CCTGACCCAGGTAGAGATGAGAGAGTGCCTTGCCCGCCTCGCGCAGACCCGGGGGGAACCCGGACAGGAAGTATTGGAGGACATGCGCAGATACCCGGCAAGAATCCAGGTCATGCATACCCTCTGCGGGGGAAACCCCAGAACCCTTGTCCTGGTTTATCAGGTCTTGGAGGCTATTGTGGCAGCCAGCCCCGACGACCATGGAGACATAGGGCAACTCTTGGAAGGTGTCCTCGAAAACACCACCCCCCTGTATAAGGCCAGAACAGAAGAACTCCCGCCTCAGCAACGACGCATCATTGACGCCGTTGCCCTGGAGTGGGATCCGGCCCATTCCTCAACCATTGTCAAACGGACCGGATTAACGGCAAGCTCCGTCTCTTCCCAGTTAAAGCGCCTGCAGAAGGACGGCCTGCTGCACCAGGTCCCCCTGGGCTCCAAACGAAAAGGCGTCCAAATCGCAGAACGCTTTTACAACATCTGGTATCTCATGCGCCACGGCACCCGGAGAAACCGCCTCCGCCTCCGCTGGCTGAGCAGCTTTCTATCCACCTATTATTCAGGAGCGGAGCTCAATTACCAGGCAAAACATTTAATTTCCAACGGAAATGCCAGCCGGAACATATACAGCGAAGCCCTGATGCACGCCATTGACGATGCCCCCCTCCAGGATGCCCTCCGTCATGCCCTGACCAGACCCCTCATAGGAGAAGATAATGAATGCTTAAAAAACTTACTCCCGGATGAGGATTATGACCCCAAACTCCTGGACCATGCCCAGCGGCTGGAAAAAATGCTGGCGGGTTTTATTAAATCCGGAGTGAAGAAAGATGAAGCTGAAAAACTGACCCGGATGATTACCGGATCTATATCCTTACCTCCTGAGGCAAAACAATGGTTTACAGATAATGCTGCCAATTTAAGCAGAGATGACATAAAAAAATGGATAAATGAATTGGAGGCAGAAACCCGGCATTTTAATCGAATTATCGGCAAAAAAACAAACCAGGCTTTGGGCGAACTTTTTTTTGCCGGTAATATCGCCTCCAGAACTGATACAAAAGGAGCCCTGGCAATTCTGTCCTGTAATGAATCAGCTACCCTGATTGATATATTTTTATCGATTGAAACCTTTGAAAATGGGAACATAGATGAATTAAATCGCTTCCTTTCCCACTGCAAATCAACCCCGCCGACGACATCGGCAGCCTGGAACGGGTTAGGGAATCTGTTTCAATATAAATATAAGCTTAACAAATATAAAAAAAGCGAAAATGCATATAAAAAAGCCATTGAGATTAATCCACAGTTTGCATCCCCTTGGAACGGATTAGGAAACCTGCTCCAGGATCATCTCAACAGATTTGAAGAAAGCGAAAATGCATACAAAAAAGCCATTGAGATTGATCCGAAGTTTGCGCACCCATGGAACGGACTAGGAAACCTACTCCAGAATCATCTCAACAGATTTGAAGAAAGCGAAAACGCATACAGAAAAGCCATTAAGATTGATCCGAACTATGCAAACCCATGGAACGGATTAGGAAACCTGCTCAGTGTTCATCTAAAGAGATACGAAGAAAGTGAAAAAGCATATAAAAAAGCCATTGAGATTGATCCGCAGTTTGCAAACCCATGGAACGGACTGGGAAACCTGTTCCAGGACCATCTTAACAGATACGAAGAAAGCGAAAATGCTTATAAAAAAGCTATTGAAATTGATTCCAACAATTCATCATCCCCCAAAGCCAATCTTATTTGGTTGAAATTAAAAAGCAAAGATCATTTAAAAGCTAAAGAATTAGCTTCTGAAATTAATCTTCCGTTTCCCGGGAATGAACTAATCCAGGCGACCTGTGATCTGGTGGCAGGTAATCCAGGGAGCAGTTGTGACCAGCTTGCACCCATCTTCAGAAAAAAACCCGCTTCATTATGGATTGAATTCAGAGATGACCTGCTCCGGCTGACGCGGTTAGTCAAAGCCCACCAATTTGACGACTTCTATCTTGCATTTCTCCGCAAAAATCAATTCAACCTCAGCATGGAGCCATATGTAGCAGCGACAGAAGCCTACTTTACCGAAAAAGACCGCCTCCTCAGGTTAAATCCAGAAGCCCGTACTGTGGCGGAATCACTTTATGGATGGCTGGTAAGCAATAGCAACTAGCATAAAGACAAATAAACAGTCTTTATAATTTTCTACCACAACCATCAATCCTGCTGCCGGATGATTGAGACAGATTATCAGAACGTCCGGCAACGCCTTGAAAGGCAATCCCATGCCCCGCAGCCCTATCACCGGCGGCTCAAATAATAATCAAAACCAAACATTGGCCTTGCCGTTCCCGTACAACCACACCCGAAAAATCAATACAAAATATACTTGATATATATTCAGCAATCCCATAGGATGAAACAAATCAATCCGAAAAAGGAGCGCCATGAAACAGAAAACTGAGAAATCGCCGAAACAACCCCTGGCGGTAATTGCATACGAGGCCATTGTCCAGCGGATCATCAGCCTGGAATACCAGCCCAGCCAACACCTGGAAGAGGGACAGCTGATGGAGGATCTCGGCATCGGGCGGACTCCGGTCCGGGAAGCTCTGGTCCGGCTCCAGGGGGAAAAGATGGTGGAGTCCCATCCCAATAAAGGGGTTATTGTGCGCCCCATCACCCTGCAGAACACCAAGGCCATGTTCGAGTCCATGAGCATATTTGAATTCGGGGTGGCGGATATTGCCGCAACCAAGAACTGTGCGCTTGCCATCCGGAAAATGAAGGAGAGCAACAGGATCATTGAGGCGACCATCCTTGAAGGCGACCTCCTGGGAATGGTGGAGGCCAATCATAAATTTCACATGGATTTTGCCGGGGCATCGCAGAATGAATTCCTCATCCGGGCCACCCATGATGTGAGAAGCGAGGCAAAACGCCTCTCTTACCTGTCGTACAACACGGCTATTGATCCGGACCAGAGCCTTGACACCCATTATAATAATGTTGTGGCAGAACACGAGAAAATGATTGCCCTGCTTGAGGCAAAGGATATCCCGGAACTGAAGCTGCTGCTTCAGGACCATATCGACACCTTCAGGAAACGGATTATCCACTTCATGGTGTCCTGATACCCCATAAAAAACCCAAAGGAGAACAAATGAAAACCATAGACCTGAACTGCGATATGGGCGAGAGTTTCGGCAATTACACCATTGGCATGGATGACGAGGTCATGCCCTATATCACATCGGCAAATATCGCCTGCGGCTGGCATGCAGGCGACCCCATGGTCATGGATGCCACCATCCGGTCGGCAAAGGCCAGCGGCGTTGGTGCGGGCGCCCATCCGGGATACCCGGATCTCATGGGGTTCGGCCGGAGAAAGATGGCCATTGCCCCGGAGGAGATCAGGCAGTATCTGATTTACCAGATCGGTGCGCTGCAGGCCTTCTGCCGGGTTCACGGGGTATCCCTCCAGCATGTCAAGCCCCACGGTGCCCTGTATCTGGATGCCGTGGAAACCCCGGAGACGGCCCGGGCAGTGGCAGAGGCCATCATGGCCCTGGATCCGGCCCTGCGGTTTGTGGCCCTGGCAGGGAAAAAAGGGGAAACCATGCGGAAAATGGGAGAGGAACTGGGGCTTAAGGTGGTGTTTGAAGCCTTTCCGGACCGGGCCTACACCCCGGAAGGCACCCTGGTGCCGAGAAACATGCCCGGCGCGGTGATCAGCGATCCTGATGAAGTGGCAAAACGGGCCCTGGATATGGCCCGGGGGTTTGTGACGGCCAGCAACGGCTCCCGCATTGACCTTGACGTCCAGACCCTTTGCGTCCACGGGGACAACAAAAAGGCCGTCAACCTGGTCAGGGAAATCCGCACCCGGCTTGAAGCTGACGGATTCTCCGTGGCCCCCATGGCCGGATAGGTTATCCGGCTGCCGGAATTTTTCCGGACAAAACCCCTTCCGGATTGAAGGAAAAAATTGATTGGAGTTAAAAAATATTTAAAATATACTTGACAATAAAATTACATATATGCCAAGTATATTTCATTTAGCATTGTAATCATTGACAAAAAGGAGGCCAGACAGGCTGATGATCCAGGCGGCGCATCCATTTTACGATACACCGGTATTCCGGCCTGCCGGAGACCGGGGCCTCCTGATGGAGTTCGGCAATGTCATTGACCCTGCCATCAACGCCAGGATCCGGGGGTTTGCCGACAGGCTGTCCGGGGACATGCCCCCGGGGGTGGAGGAGATTATCCCCACCTATTGCGCCCTGATCCTTGTTTACGATCCCCTGGCCACAGCCCCGGACACATTGATCCCTGGTCTCACCGCCCTGAACGAGGAACTTACCGCCCGGCCCCAGCCCGCCCCGGACATTGTCGAGCTGCCGGTTTGCTACCACCCGGACCTGGGACCAGACCTTGCACATGTAGCCGAAGTCCACGATCTCACGCCGGAGGAGGTGGTTGAGATCCACACCTCCCCCCTTTACCCCGTATACATGATCGGCTTCACCCCCGGGTTCCCCTATCTGGGCGGCCTTCCGGAGCGCCTCCATACGCCGAGGCTCAGTTCGCCGCGTACCCATGTGCCGGCAGGCTCCGTGGGAATTGCCAACAACCAGACCGGGATCTATCCCATTGCCAGCCCCGGCGGCTGGCAGCTTATCGGACAATGCCCGGTCAAACTCTTTGATCCCCTTAAGGAAGATCCCATCCTTCTCAAGGCAGGAAGCCTGCTGAAGTTCACTGCCGTATCCCTGGATGAATTCCGTAAAATCAGGGAGGAAAACCGGTGAACGCACTAAAGATTATTTCCCCCGGCCCCTTTACCACGGTCCAGGACCGGGGACGCTTCGGGTTCCAGTCGCTGGGCGTACCGCCCTGCGGCATGCTTGACGCCTGGGCCGGCGGCATTGCCAACCTGCTGGCGGGCAACGGGCCTGATGCGGCCGTGCTGGAGTTCACCTTTATGGGCGGGCACCTGGAAGCCCTGGACGGATTCTGCCTGGCAGTGACCGGGGGGGAAATGGGCCTGACCATAAACGGCATCCCCTGCGATGCATGGGCCGCCCATATGGTAAAAAAAGGGGACATCATCCGGCTCGGTTCCGTCAGCAAGGGATGCAGAACCTACCTGGCCGTCACCGGCGGCATTGACGTTCCCAAAGTCATGGGAAGCAGGTCCACCTATACCGGGGCTGCCATCGGCGGACTGGACGGCAGGGCACTGGCTGCCGGAGATGTATTGAAACGCGGACAGGGCAGGCTCCCGGATCATCCCGTGGCACTGCCGGAGGAGTGGATTCCCGAGTACCGGCCTGAAATTACCCTCCGGGCTGTTCCCGGACCCCAGGAAAGCTATTTTAAATCTGAAAGCTTTTTCAACAAGGTCTTTACCGCCACTGACAAGGCCAACCGGATGGGATACCGCCTCAAGGGTCCTGCCGTGGTGCGTAAACCGGGGAAACCCAAAAGCATCATTTCCGAGCCCAGCCTGCCCGGCGGCGTACAGGTCCCAGAGGACGGCCAGCCGATTATCCTGCTGGCAGAACAGACCGTTGGCGGCTATGCAAAGATTGCCACGGTAATCTCAACGGATATCCCCAAACTGGCCCAGGCAGTACCGGGCGACCGGATCCGGTTTGAGTCCGTCACCCTGGACCGGGCCCATGAGATTTACCGGCAAAAGGCCGCCTTTTTCGCGGAGATGAGCAAGGCGGATCTCAGGGTAAAAACCCACGCAGCCATGGGGAAAGCGTTTTTCAACGATCCCGTGTTCAGGCAGCGGATAAGCAGATTCATGATTCAAATTTAAAAAAGGAGAGAACCCCGGCCCGATGGCCGGGAAAAAATAGAGCAACCCAAGCGCAAGCCATATTAACCCAAAATAAGAAGGAGTATTTCAATGCGTGTACTGAAAAACATCTTAACCGTCACCGTCATCATGCTGATGGCATCTGCACCGGCATGGGCCGGCAAAGCCATGAAGCTGGATCTCAACGCCATTTACGGATCCACAAGCTTTCACACTGTAGGGGCCATGGATTTCGCAGCCCTTGCCAAAAAGTACTCCAACGGCAATGTGGATATCACGGTTCACCCCGGCGGCAGCCTGGGTTTCAAAGGCCCGGAGCTTTTAAAAGCCGTCAAGGATGCCCAGCTTCCCATGAGTGACATTCTCATGGGTGTGGTTTCAGGTTCCGAACATGTATTTGGTTTAAGCTCCCTTCCCCGCCTGGCAGGCTCCTTTGAACAGGCAAAGGCCCTGTACACAGACTCAAAGCCCCTTTATGAAAAAGCCGCTGCCAAATGGAACCAGAAGTTTCTCTATGCTGCGCCCTGGCCCCCTTCCGGGCTGGTTACCAAAAAAGGGGTGGCTGCATCCGCCGACATCAAGGGCCTGAAAACCAGGACCTATGACAAGAACGGTGCCAACTTCCTGAGAGAGCTTGGCGGCGCTCCGCTTTCCCTGCCCTGGGGCGAAGTATACTCATCCCTTAGAACCGGAATGATCGACTCTGTCCTGACCTCTGCCGAGTCCACAAAAAACGGCAAGTTCTGGGAAGTCCTGGACCATTTCACCAATATCAACTACGCCTTTCCCCTGAACATGGTTACCGTGAACATGGACTATTGGAAAGCCATGTCCAAGGACCAGCAGGATGCCATCCTCAAGGCTGCGGCAGAAACCGAAGCCAACCAGTGGGCACGTTCGGAAGCCAAAACCGTGGAAGCTTTGAACATTATCAAGGAAAACGGTTTCACAATTGCTGAACCCGGCGCCGCCCTGTCTGCGGAAATGGATAAGGCAGCCTCCCTCATTGTTGAGGAGTTTGCGGCAAAAGCAGACAAAAAGACCAAAGCCCTGCTTGAAAAGTACACCAAATGAAGACATTTATCCGAATGATAGACGGGCTCTCCCTCGGGGGGGCCTTTCTGTCCGCCCTTCTCATGCTGTTCATCGTCATCCTGATCGCGGTGGAGATCCTGTTAAGATCCGTCTTTAACACCTCCACCCTGATCTCGGACGAGTACAGCGCCTATTTTTTTGTGGGAGTGGTGCTCCTGGGCCTGGCCTTTACCCTGAGAGAAGAAGGCCACATCAGGATAACCCTGCTCACCTCGGTATTGGGAAAGCGCGGCCGGGCCGTCCTTGACGTGCTGGCAACGGTGATGGCGGTTGCCGTGACCACCTTTGCCCTTTACCATGCCTCTGCCATGGTCTATGACTCCTGGCACCTGGACATGCGGGCCGACTCCATATCCGAAACCCCAATCTACCTTTCCCAGATGGTTATCCCCGCGGGCCTGGCCCTGTTTGATCTCCAGCTGGTGTCAAGGCTGCTGAAAAAGAGGTTCCTATGATTTCCGATCCCTTAATTATGTCGATGGTGTTGTTCGGCTTTATGTTCCTTTGCCTGTTTTCAGGCCTGTGGATCGGATTCTCCCTGCTGTGCACCGGGATATTCGGCATGCTGGTATTTGACCTGAACCTGCCGCCGGTGATTTCGGTGTGGGACAAGATCGGCGGGCTGCTTGCCAACTCCATCTATAACTCCACCAACTCCTGGTCCCTGACCGCCCTGCCCCTGTTTATCCTCATGGGCGAAATTCTCTACCGGACCGCCATCTCCACCAAGCTGCTCAACGGCCTGCTGCCCTGGCTGTCCAGGATACCGGGACGGCTCCTGCATATCAATGTTTTTGCCTGCTCCCTGTTTGCAGCCGTTTCCGGATCCAGTGCCGCCACCACTGCCACCGTCGGTAAAATCACCCTGGATGAGCTGTCAAAGCGGGGATACAGCAAACACCTGGCCATCGGTTCCCTGGCCGGTGCCGGCACCCTGGGTTTTCTCATCCCGCCCAGCCTGATCATGATCATTTACGGTATACTTTCCGACACCTCCATCGGAAAATTGTTCATCTCCGGCGTGATCCCGGGCCTGCTCCTGGCCGGCTGCTATTCCCTGTACATCATGGCTGTCTCCGTCATCAGCCCCTCTGTGGTGCCCGACAAGACAGAGACCTTTACCATGGAGGAAAAGCTCGGATCACTGAAGGAACTCATGCCGATCCTCGGCCTGATATTTGCCGTTCTCGGCGGCATTTACATGGGGATAACCACCCCGACTGAAGCGGCTGCCATCGGTGTAATCGGCGCACTTATCCTGGCGGTGGCCTTTAAAAACCTGACCTGGGAAAATTTCAGGGAGGCCCTGGTCAATGCGGTTAAAACAACCTGCATGATCTGTTTTATCATCCTGGCCGCTTCTTTCCTGTCCCAGATCGTGGGGTTTGTGGGTATTGCCAGGGCCGTCTCCGAATACATCGCCGGCCTGAACCTCTCCCCGTACCTGCTGATATTTGTCGTGGGCCTGATGTACATCCTGCTCGGCATGATGCTGGACGGCATCTCCATCGTGGTCATGACCCTGCCCATCGTGCTCCCCATTGTTGTGAACGCAGGTTTTGACCCCCTCTGGTTCGGCATCTTCCTTGTCTTCATGGTGGAATTATCCCAGATCACACCGCCTGTGGGCTTTTCCATCTTTGTCATCCAGGGAATTTCCGATGAAAAGGTGAGCACCATCCTCAAGGCAACCCTTCCGTTCTTCGTTATCATGGTGCTGATGGTGATCTTTGTTACCATGTTCCCGGAGGTGGTCTCTTACCTGCCGGAAAAAATGGTGCAATAAACCGTGACTCTGTAAAAAAATCCCCCCGGAGAAAATTCCGGGGGGATTTTTATTTGAATGGCCCGAAAAAAGTTAGGGATCTGTTAAGAAGCGAAATTCGTACGATAAGAGGATTGCCTTAACCTGCCGAATCTGGTAGGTCAGATACTTAATGACGGCGAGTAAGTTGATGATACTGGTTATGGTTGGCCTCCTGTATACCGTGCCCATCTGTGCCCGGGACCTGTCCGGGAAGACGATATACATCTGCGATGACGGCGGGGAGTGGCCGCCCTATACCTTTTACGAACGAACCCCATCGGGTGATAGCACAAAAACAATCACCGGATTTTCCGTTGACCTGATCCAAAAAATCCTGGGCCCCAGGGGAATCTCATTCAAACTGGAACTTGTCCCCTGGAAACGCTGTTTAAAAGGGGTAAAAAACGGACGCCCCTTTCATATGGCCCTCAATGCCTCTTTCAGCCGCAAGCGGGCCCAAGAATACTACCTGACCCGCCCCTATTACCACACCACCAATTACTACTTTTATTCAAACAGGATACATCCGGAAGGGCTCGGCATAACGAGCGTTGATGACCTGCATCAACACAGGGTCTGCGGCCTCCTTGGCTACAATTATGAAACCTACGGCTTTAAGGAGGGCAATATGGACCAGGGGGCGAAATCCTTTCCCGCCCTGATCAGTAAATTGCACGAAAACCGCTGCACCCTTTTCCTGGAAAAATATGAAGTACTTGCCGGGTTCACCACCATCGGGCGCCCCCTGCTTTCAGACCCCGACCTCTCCAGGCAGCCTGTACCCGGAATGAAACGCACCCGCTTCCATATGCTTATTTCAAAAAAAATCCCCTTTGGCAAGGACCTTGCTGAACTGATCGACCAGTCCATAGAAGAGATGACCGCATCAGGGGAGCTGAACCGGATGTTGAAAACCTATATCCCCTGATACCGGCGGCCCGGACAAAAAAGTATTGGATATCCGGCTCTCCTTTTCATATAATCTACCGGTAAAAGCATGAACCAACCAGGCTCCGGAGGTATCCCGTGTTTGCAAAACAAGTGATGAATACCCGGTTTCATTTTCTCCGCCCCCAACAGTCAATCGTTGACGCCATATCCCTGTTCAAAACCGCCGGTGAAAAAGAGGGCAAAAAAATTTTCGGCATGATGGTTATTGACGATGACGACCGGCTGGTGGGAATGCTGTCCATGTTCGACATCCTATTGTATATCAACCCGAAACACATCGGCATACTCGGGGAGATGGAGGACATCTCCCCGGAACCCTTATTTTCCAGCCTGCTCGCCCGGGTGAAAAAGGTCCGGGTGGAAGACCTGATGTCCACCATCCTTGTATCGGTTGAACCGGATGCCCATATCCTGGTTGTCATGGACACGATGATTAAAAAACATGTCAGGCGGCTGCCCGTGGTGGAAAACGGGAAGGTAGTCGGCATTTTGTACCGGTCTGATCTGTTCAATTGTCTAATGGGTGAAATAATAGAAGGCAGTGAAACATGATGCCGGCATTTAAAAAGCGCAGTGTGGTTAAGGGAATAATTGTCAAGGAGGTCATGCAGCGGCAACTCGTGCAATTACCGGCTGACAACGCGATCCGGCAGTGCATCCGCCACATTATCAAATTCAAGGCCAATGCCGTAATGGTAGCTGATGCCGACGGCACTCCCCTGGGTGTGGTATCAAAAACAGATATCATGGGAGCCTATTATGCCGGGCTTGCCGTGGATACGCAGATCTCCGATATCATGGTGGGGCCGCCCTATGTCTGTTCTGCAGAAGATCTCCTGGAAACAGCCATTGCCCGGATGCAGGACCTGGGCATCCACCAGATATATGTCCGATCCGAAGCAAACGGGGAAATTACCGGGCAGATGACCTATTCAGATATCGTAGGCCTTCTCTACCGGTATTGCAGGCGCTGCGTTAAAAGCGGCAGGTGTGAAAAGATGTTCTCCCGCAAAGAGATCCCCCGGCTGACAGTGGCGGATGTCATGACCACAGGCGTTACCTCCTGTGACGGAACAGCTCCCATTGCCGAGGTCATTGAAATCCTGTCGGAAAAAAAACTGGGGGCGGTGCTTGTAACAGGTAAAGCAGATGCCGCCACCGGTATTGTCTCCAAAACAGACCTGCTGCTGGCATATATACGGGGGGCGGATCCTGATGCAACCGCCCAGAGCATCATGAATTCACCGGTGACCTGCTGCAACGCAGGCATCCTTCTTTCCGACGCCATACAGCAGATGTTATTATTTGATATCCAGAGAATCTTTGTAACGGATAAAGACGGGGAACAGGTTGCCGGGGTCCTCTCCCTTTCCGATGCCACCCGGTTCAGATCCGGCACCTGCAGGGCATGCGGCACCGGACGGGTTCTGGCTGATTAACACGGGCCTCATGTTTCCCCCGTAAACTCAAGCCTCACTATATCTCCGGAGGCGGCACCCCTTGTCCGGCAACACGCCAATTTGTATTAATTCGGGTTCCATGTATGTACGCACGATAAAACGTAAAAACAAAGGTGGGCCTGAGATCGAGTATGTTCAGTTGGCCCACAACATTGGGAATCTCCAAGGCGCCCCTCTATCGATACTTAAAAATTGGGAAATAACTTTTAGCGGTCCGGAATTATTCAAACCGGGTTATGTTTCCACTTTATAAAATTCCAACAGTATCACTTCCACTTTAAGGCATCCAAACCTCTTGGCTGCTCTGTCTTTTCGTGCTCTTCAAGCATATCAATCTCAAAAAATTCAAGCAGAGTTAGTGATCTTTCGGCACCGTACGATATAGAGTGTTCAAGAACTTCATATCGTTCAGCTTCTTCACGATCAAACCAAGCGGAGGCACAAACTTCTATCTGCTCAGTATCGCTTTTAGCCTTTCCATGAACAATATCAAAAGCTGAGCTCTCAGACATTAAGTTCCCTTGAGGAAACCAACGTTTTGGAATATCATCTGACCGTCGGAACCATTGCCGTCCATTTTTATCATGACAAATTAAGACGGCCGGAAAAATATTGCTTTCAATCAATCGTGTTGCAGTGGCACTTAAGCTTGTCCTGAAGCGCTCCGCTATCTTAAAGATAGTATTGAAATTAGCTCTATCAAAGTTACTGGCGATAGGCTTAAACAAAAACCAGGGCATAAGAAGGTCGGCAGAAAAGGCATCGGCTTCACGTTCCTTTTGATTGGACGACTTTTTAAAATTTCCAATATCGTTCTTTGAACATTTAAAGCTTTCACCTCGGTGACACTGCCAATGCCCAAGCTCATGCCCGATAGAAAACCGTTGCCGTTCTTCTATGCTGTTGAGATTTACAGTTATTATAGCGTCGTTGTCTCTGCCAAGAATGCGCGCCTCACATCCGGTTAGAGGGCGTCTTTTTACTTCCGCTCCCAGTGTTAAGGCAATGGCTTCAAGGTTGATTTCTTCAGGGGTTGCAA